>NZ_JNXR01000003.1:0-525167 GCF_000725475.1 Streptomyces durhamensis | reverse complement strand
GTTCGCCGCCGGTTCGCCTGCCGCGAGGGCGGCCAGCCCCGCACGCAGCTCTTCCGCGTCGGCGCCGACGACCGCCGCCCGGTGCTCCAGCGCCGAGCGCGTCGTGGCCGACGAGAAGCCGGCGTCGGCAGGCGACACGTCGTCGGTCGCCGAGACCAGCAGACGCTCCGCCTGAGCCCGCAGCCCCACTTCGCTCTTTGCCGAGAGCACCCACGGCACGGGCACCGGGCGGTGTTCCCGGGCCGGCTCGGCCACGGCCGCGGCGGGCGCCTCCTCGATGATCGTGTGCGCGTTGGTCCCGCCGATTCCGAAGGACGACACCGCGGCCCGGCGGGGCCTGTCGGTCCCGGGCCATGGCACCGGCTCGGTCAGCAGCCGCACGGCGCCCGCCGACCAGTCGACGTGCGCGGTCGGCTCGTCCACATGAAGTGTCCGCGGCAGCACGCCGTGCCGCATCGCCAGCACCATTTTGATCACACCGGCGACACCCGCGGCGGCCTGTGTGTGGCCGATGTTGGACTTGACCGAGCCCAGCCACACCGGCTGGTCGTCGGTGTGCTCCTGGCCGTATGTGGCGAGGAGCGCCTGCGCCTCGATCGGGTCGCCGAGCCTGGTTCCCGTGCCGTGGGCCTCGACGGCGTCCACGTCGGCCGGTGTGAGCCCCGCGGACGCCAGCGCCTGCCGGATCACCCGTTGCTGCGAAGGTCCGTTGGGCGCGGTCAGACCGTTGGACGCACCGTCCTGGTTCACCGCGCTCCCGCGCACCACCGCCAGCACCTGGTGGCCGTTCCGGCGGGCGTCGGACAGCCGTTCCACCAGCAGCAGGCCGACGCCTTCGCCCCAGCCCGTGCCGTCGGCACCGGCCGCGAACGCCTTGCACCGGCCGTCGGGCGCCAAGCCCCGCTGCCGGCTGAACTCCACGAACAGGTCCGGCGTGGTCATGACGGTCACACCGCCGACCAGGGCCATCGAGCACTCGCCGGTGCGCAGCGCCTGGGTCGCCAGGTGCAGCGCCACCAGCGACGACGAGCACGCCGTGTCGACCGTCACCGCCGGGCCCTCAAGCCCGAACGTGTAGGAGATGCGGCCGGAGACGACCGAGGCCGCCTTGCCGGTGAGGGCGTACCCCTCGATCTCCTCGGGCGCGTTGCGCAGCCCGTTGGCGTAGTCCTGGCCGTTGGTGCCGATGAAGACACCGGTGCGGCTGGCGCGGACGGACGCGGGGGCGATGCCGGCGCGCTCGAAGGTCTCCCACGCGGTCTCCAGCAGCAGCCGCTGTTGGGGGTCCATGGCCAGTGCCTCGCGCGGCGAGATCCCGAAGAGACCGGCGTCGAAGCGGTCGGCGCCCTGGATGAAGCCGCCCTCGCGCGAGTACGTCTTGCCGGGACGGTCGGGGTCGGGGTCGTAGAGCGCGTCGATGTCCCAGCCGCGGTCGGTGGGGAACCCGGACATCGCGTCCCGGCCGGAGCTCAGCAGCTCCCACAGGTCCTCCGGCGACTGGACGCCGCCGGGGAAGCGGCAGCCCATGCTGACGATCGCGAGGGGCTCGTCGGCCGCTAGGGCGGCCGACGCGTGCGGGGCGTCCGCCTCCAGCCCGTGCCGGCCGAGGAGTTCCTCGCCCAGGTGACGGGCGAGGGCGGTGGGGGTCGGGTGGTCGAAGACCAGGGTGGTGGGCAGCTTGAGGCCGGTGGCCGTGTTGAGCCTGTGGCGCAGTTCGACGGCGGTGAGCGAGTCGAAGCCGGTCTCGCGGAACGTCCGGTCGGCTTCGAAGGCGCCCCTGCCCGTGTGGCCGAGCACCGTGGCGGCCTGCTCGCGGACCAGGTCCAGCAGGACGCGGCCCTGTTCCCCCGGCGTGGCGCCGAGGAGGCGCTGGACCAGCGCGGACGCGGGCACTTCGGCGCCCCGCGCGGCCTCGGCGCGTGCTTCGAGGGCCTTGCGGGCCTCGGGCACGCCGTGCAGCAGGGGGCAGGGGCGGGTGTCGGCGAAGGCCGGGACGAAGCGGTCCCAGTCCACGTCCGCGACGGTCACGGAGGTCTCGCCGTGGGTCAGCGCAGCGTGCAGCACGGAGATCGCGGGAAGGGACGCGATCGCCCGTACGCCGCGCCGCCGCAGGTGGTCACCGGCGGCGCCGTCGGCCATGCCTCCGTCCGCCCAGGATCCCCATGCGACGGCCAGCGCGGGCAGCCCCTGCGCCCGGCGCTGCTCGGCGAGGGCGTCGAGGTAGGCGTTCGCGGCACCGTAGGCGCCCTGGCCGCCGTTGCCCCAGACCCCGGTCATCGAGGAGAAGAGCACGAAGGCGTCGAGGTCCTGGCGGTCCCGCGTGAGCTCGTGCAGGTGGAGCGCCGCGTCCACCTTGGGGCGCAGCACATGGTCGAGGCGCTCGGGCGTGAGCGATTCGACCAGGCCGTCGTCCAGTACGCCCGCGGTGTGCACCACGGCGTTCACCGTGTGCCGGCCGAACAGCTCGGCGAGCGCGTCGTGATCGGCCGCATCGCACGCGGCGACGGTGACCTGAGCGCCCAGCTCCTCCAGCTGCGCCTTGAGTTCTGCGGCGCCCGGGGCGTCGGGGCCCCGGCGGCTGGTGAGCACGAGGTGTTCGGCACCGGCTCCGGCGAGCCAGCGGGCCACGTGGCCGCCCAGCGCGCCCGTACCCCCGGTCACGAGCACGGTGCCGCGCGGCGACCAGGGTGCGCCCGCCGGTGCCGTGGGCTGCGGCGCGCGCACGAGGCGGCGGCCGGACACGCCGGAGGCACGTACGGCGAGCTGGTCCTCGTCGGCCTGGGCCAGCAGGCCGGCCAGCCGCTCCAGCGCGTGGGCGTCGAGTTCGACGGGCAGGTCGGCGAGCCCGCCCCAGCGGTGTGGCTGTTCCAGGGCGACGATCCGGCCCAGGCCCCAGAGCAGGGCGGACACGGGGTCGGTCAGCGGGTCCGCGGTGCCGGTCGACACCGCGCCGCTGGTCAGGCACCACAGCGGGGCCTCGATCCCGGCGTCGCCGAGGGCCTGGACGAGCAGGACGAGCCGCTGGAGGGCGTCCCTCCCCGCTTCGCCCTGTGCCGCGGCGAACAAGATGCCGTCGGCCTGCTCGTGCCCGGCGTCGGCGAAGGCCCGGGCGAGCGTGTCGCGGTCGGTGTACTCGCCCACGGCGAACGGAACGAGCGCGACGCCGAGTTCCGTGAGTCCGGTACGGATCGCCTCGGTCCACGCGGTCTCCTCGGAGACCGCGTAGAGCCAGGTCCCCGAGGGAACGGACCCCGCCATGTCACCGAGCGGCTGCCAGGTGATCCGGTAGCGCCAGCCGTCGGTGGTGGACCGCTCGCGGCGCTGCCGGCGCCAGGCGGACAGTTTGGGTGCGACCACGTCCAGTTCGTCGGGTTCCAGTCCCAGGAGCGCACCGAGAGACGCCCGGTCCTCGCTCTCGACCGAGTCCCAGAACTCGGCGTCCATCGCCTCCGGGGCACCCGCGGTCGCCGCCTGAGGCGCGTCGAGCCAGTAGCGCTCACGCTGGAAGGCGTACGTGGGCAGGTCGACACGCCGGGCGCCCGGGAAGAGCGCCCGCCAGTCCGGGGACACTCCATGGGTGTGCAGCTGCCCGATTGCGGCGCTGATGGCGTACGGCTCGGGGCGGTCGGCGCGCAGGGCGGGAACGGTGACGATGTCCGCTTCATCGTCCAGGCAGCCCTGGGCGAGGGCGCTGAGGACGCCGCCCGGGCCGATCTCTACAAAGGTCGACACGCCCAGGCCGTGCAGGGTCTGGACGCCGTCGTACGGCTCGGCCAGCCGGCCGGTCAGGTTCGAAACGACCGGGATCCGCGGCTCGCTGAACGTCAGACCACGAACAACCTCGGCGAACTCCTCCAGCATCGGATCCATCAGCGGCGAATGGAACGCATGACTGACCTTCAACCGGGACGCCTTACGACCCCGACCGGCGAAGGCCTCACCGACGGCGACGACCGCGTCCTCGACACCGGAGACCACGACCGCCTGGGGACCGTTGACCGCCGCGATACCGACCTCGTCGGACAGATACGGCAGCACCTCGTCCTCGGTCGCCTGGACCGCGACCATCGCGCCGCCCGCGGGCAACGCCTGCATCAGCGCCGCACGCGCGGACACCAGCTTCGCCGCGTCCTCCAGCGACAGCACACCCGCCACATGAGCAGCCGCGATCTCACCCACCGAGTGACCAGCCACGTAATCCGGCCGCACACCCCACGACTCCAACAGCCGGAACAACGCCACCTCGACCGCGAACAACGCCGGCTGGGTGCCACCCGTCTGGTTCAACTCCTCCGAGTCCACATCGACGGGCGCGTCCAAAAGCCCGCACACCTCGTCATACGCCGTGGCGAAGACGGGGTACGCCGCGTACAGCTCACGCCCCATGCCCGACAGCACCGCCCACCGAAGCGGCCCCGGAAGCAAGCGCCTCCAGCCCCTGCCGGAACTCCGCGAGGTCCCCGCCCACGATCGCCGCACGCCGCTCCAACACCGCGCGCGAGGTCGCCAGCGAGAACGCCACGTCCTCCGGCCGGACCCCGCAGCCCTCAACGCCCTCGGCGTCCAGGAAGGACAGCAGCCGGACCGCCTGCTCCCGCAGCGCCTCATCGCTCTTCGCCGACAGCACCCATGGGACCGGTCCCAGGGTGGCCGTCCCGCGGACGGGCCCCTCGCTCGTCGCGGCCTGCTCGACGATGACGTGCGCGTTGGTGCCGCTGATGCCGAAGGAGGACACCGCTGCCCGGCGCGGCAGGTCGCCCGCGGACCACTCCACGGCCTCGGTCAGCAGTCGTACGCCGCTCGCCGACCAGTCCACGTGCGGGGTCGGCTCGTCCACGTGCAGGGTCCGCGGCAGCACACCGTGGCGCATCGCCATGACCATCTTGATCACACCGGCGACGCCCGCCGCGGCCTGCGTGTGACCGATGTTCGACTTCAGGGAGCCCAGCCACAGCGGCCGGTCGCCGTCCCGTCCCCGGCCGTAGGCGGCGATGAGGGCTTCCGCCTCGATCGGGTCGCCGAGCCGCGTGCCCGTACCGTGCGCTTCCACCGCGTCGACGTCCGCGGGCGCGAGTCCGGCTGCCGCCAGGGCCTGGCGGATGACGCGCTGCTGGGAGGGGCCGTTGGGCGCCGTGAGTCCGTTCGACGCGCCGTCCTGGTTGACCGCGCTGCCCCGCACGACGGCCAGCACCTGGTGACCGTTGCGCCGGGCGTCGGACAGTCGCTCCACGAGCAGCATGCCGACGCCTTCGGCCCAGCCCGTGCCGTCCGCGCCGGCCGCGAACGCCTTGCACCGGCCGTCGGCGGACAGGCCGCGCTGGCGGCTGAACTCCACGAACATGCCGGGCGTGGACATCACGGTGACGCCGCCGGCCAGGGCCATCGTGCACTCGCCGCTCCGCAGCGACTGGACGGCCAGGTGCAGGGCCACCAGGGACGACGAGCAGGCCGTGTCCACCGTGACCGCGGGGCCTTCGAAGCCGAACGTGTAGGCCACGCGACCCGAGGCCACGCTGGTCGTCGTGCCGGTCAGCAGGTAGCCCTCGATGCCGTCGACCGGCTCGTGCAGCCGCGGGCCGTAGTCCTGTGCCGTCGCCCCGATGAACACGCCCGCCCGGCTCCCGCGCAGCGTGGCCGGGTCGATACCGGCCCGCTCGAAGGCCTCCCAGGCGGTCTCCAGGACCAGCCGCTGCTGCGGGTCGACGGCGGCGGCCTCGCGGGGGCTGATGCCGAAGAAGCCGGGGTCGAACTCGGCCGCCCCGTGCAGGAAGCCGCCGTGCCGCGTCGAGGACTTGCCGGGTGTGCCGGGCTCCGGGTCGTAGAGCGCTTCGACGTCCCAGCCGCGGTCGGCCGGGAACCCGGAGATGGCGTCGCCGCCGGAGGCGACCAGCCGCCACAGGTCCTCGGGGGAGCTCACCCCGCCGGGCAGGCGGCAGCTCATGGCCACGATGGCGATGGGCTCGTCGGGGTCGGCCACCGTCGCGGGCGCGGAGGCCGCCGCGTCCTCGCCGCCCAGGGACCGGGCGGCGAGGTGACGGGCGAGCGCGGCAGGGGTCGGGTGGTCGAACAGCAGCCCGCTGGGCAGGCGCAGGCCGGTGGCCCTGCCGAGCTGGTTGCGCAGCTCCACCGAGCTGAGCGAGTCGAAGCCGAGGTCCTTGAACGTCCACTCGGTCTCGACCTGCCGGGCTTCGGCGTGGCCCAGGACGGCGGCGATGTGTGCGCGGACCAGGTCGAGCACGGCCTCGCCGCGTTCGGACGGGGGCAGTCCGGCCAGCCGCCGGCCCAGGGCTCCGGCAGGCGCGCTGTCGGTCTCGGCGACGGCGTCCGGCCGCGGGACCACGGGGGCCCCGCCGGTGGTGGGCACGGGTGTCGTGGTGCCGCCGTCCAGCCAGTACCGCTGCCGTTCGAACGCGTAGGTGGGGAGCGCGACCTTGGGGGGTGCGCCTCGGCCGCCGCCGAACAGGGCGTCCCAGTCCGGCTCCACGCCGTGGACGTACAGCGCGGCGACCGCCGCCAGCAGGGCCTGCGCCTCGGGGCGGCGGGCGCGCAGGGCGGGGACGAGCAGGGACTCGTGGTCGGCGCCGGCGCGGGCCATGGAGGTGAGCACGCCGCCGGGACCGAGCTCCAGGTACGTGCGGACGCCCTGCTCGTCGAGGCGGGCGACGCCGTCGGCGAAGCGGACCGCGTCACGCACATGGCGGACCCAGTAGGCGGCCGTGCACCCTTCGTAGCCCGAGGGTTCCTCGGACAGCCGGCCCGTCACGTTGGACACGATCGGGATGCGCGGGGCGTGGAAGGTCAGGCCCTCGGCCACGTCGCGGAACTCCGCCAGCATGGGTTCCATGTGCGGGGAGTGGAAGGCGTGGCTGACCCGCAGCCGGCTGGTCCTGCGGCCCAGGGCGGCGAAGGCGTCGGCGATCTCGGTGGCGAGTTCCTCGTCGCCGGAGACGACGACGGAGTCCGGACCGTTCAGGGCGGCGATGCTCACACGGTCCGTGCGGCCGCCGATGCGGGCGCGGACCTCGTCCTCCGTGGCCTGGACGGCGATCATGGCGCCGCCGGCGGGCAGCGCCTGCATCAGGCGGCCGCGCGCGGCCACGAGGGCGCAGGCGTCGGCGAGTGAGAGGACGCCGGCCACGTGCGCGGCGGCGAGTTCGCCGATGGAGTGGCCCATCAGCACGCCGGGGGTGATGCCCCAGCTCTCCAGCAGCCGGAACAGGGCGACCTCGATGGCGAACAGCGAGGTCTGTGTGTAGAGGGTCCGGTCGAGTGCGGCGGCTTCCTCGGTGCCTTCGGGGGCGAACATGACCTCGCGCAGCGGCCGCGGCAGCAAGGGGTCGAGTTGGGCGCACATTTCGTCCAGTGCGGTGGCGAACGCCGGGAAGGCATCGGCCAGTTCGCGGCCCATGCCGGCTCGCTGGCTGCCCTGGCCCGAGAAGAGGAAGGCGAGCCCGCCGCGCGGGCCGGTGCGGCCCGTGGTCAGTGCGGCGTCGATGCCGCCGGTGGACAGCTCGCGCAGGGCGCGCAGGACGTCGTCGCGGTCCTCGCCCACGACGACGGCCCGGTGTTCGAAGGCGGTGCGGCCGGTGGCCAGCGACCAGCCGACGTCGGGCAGGGAGAGTCCGGGGTGCGCCTCGACGTGCGCGAGCAGGGCGGCCGCCTGGGCGCGCAGCCCGGACGCTGTCCTGGCGGACAGCGGCCAGGGGGTCGGCGTCGCGCTCGTACCCGCCTGCGCGGTCGGGCCGGCCGTGGTCGCCTGGTGTTCGGCCAGCACGAGGTGGCAGTTGGTGCCGCCCATGCCGAACGAGCTGACGCCGGCGAGCAGCGGGCGGCCGTCCTCGGCGGCCCATTCGCTGTGCTCGGTCTGCACCCGCAGGTTCAGCCGGTCGAGCGGGATCGCCGGGTTCGGCGTCTCGAAGTTGAGGCTGGCGGGCAGTTCACGGTGGTGGAGCGCCAGGGCCGCCTTCAGCAGGCCGGTGATGCCCGCGGCGCCCTCCAGGTGGCCGACGTTGGTCTTGGCCGAGCCGACCCGCAGCGGGCGGCCTGGCTCGCGTCCGGTGCCGAGCACCGCGCCGAGCGCGGCTGCCTCGACGGGGTCGCCGACCTTGGTGCCGGTGCCGTGCAACTCCACGTAGCCGACGTGCGCGGGGTCGATTCCGGCCCGTTCGCAGGCGAGCCTCAGCACCTGTTCCTGCCCCGCCTGCAGCGGCACGGTCAGCCCGTCGCCGCCACCGTCGTTGTTGACCGCGCTGCCGCGGATCACGCAGTAGACGGGGTCGCCGTCCGCGACGGCCCGGGCGAGGGGTTTGAGGACGACGATGCCGCCGCCCTCGCCGCGGACGTAGCCGTTCGCGCGGGCGTCGAAGGTGAAGCAGCGGCCGTCGGGGGACAGCCCGCCGAACCTGGCGGCGCCCAGGGTGCTCTCGGGGACGATGTTGAGGTTCACACCGCCCGCGAGGGCGATCGTGGACTCGCCCTTGCGCAGGCTCTCGCAGGCCAGGTGGACCGAGACCAGGGAGGAGGACTGGCCGGAGTCCACGGTCAGGCTGGGGCCGTTCAGTCCGAGGAAGTACGAGACCCGGTTGGCGATGATGCTGCGGTGCAGGCCGGTGACGGTGTGCGGCGAGATGGCCGTGAGTCCGGAGCGGTGGTGCAGGGTCGCGTAGTCGTCCCAGATGGCGCCGACGAACACTCCGGTGCGGGTGGAACGCAGCGTCTCGGCGCGCACATGTGCGTCCTCCAGCGCTTCCCAGGCCAGCTCCAGCACGAGCCGCTGCTGCGGGTCCATGGCGGCGGCCTCTTTGGGGGAGAGACCGAAGAACCCGGCGTCGAAGTGGCCGATGCGGTCGAGGAATCCGCCCCGCCGGATGTCGGTCCTGCCGGGTGCGGACGGATCGGCGTCGGCCACCGCGGCTCCGTCCCACCGGTCCGGGGGTACGTCGGTGATCGCGTCCGCGCCCTCGCTGAGGAGTCGCCAGAAGGCGGCTGGGTCGGCGGCCCCGGGCAGTCGGCACGCCAGGCCGATGACCGCTATGCCATCGGCGGAATCCGCCGAAGCCGAACCGGCCCGATTCCCCGTTCCGTTGAGCTCGGACTCGACCATAGTGCACTCCACCCACCCACACAGAGAATGAAAAGGCACCGCACCGTGCCGGCCCACGGACGATCGGCTCGACCGGGCGGCAACAAGTTGCGGTGTGGCCCCAGTTTCGGTCTCGCGGTCACGCTCCGCCGCCGCAGCAGATCAGTTTTAGGGGAATCCCCAATGGACGACGTGCACGGGCATCGACTGCCGGGGACATCTCTAAGGAGAACCCTAGGGACGGTCGTGGGAGAATTGCTGTTTATACGGCCTCTCAATTCTCCTCAGGGCAGCGTCCAGAAGCGGACGGTGACGAGATAGAAGAGGGCGGCCCAGAATGCCATCGCCGCCACGACGATGCCGAGGCCGCGGACGTTCGTCCTTGCCGCTGACTCGTCCGGTGGCGGCCGCAGCCAGCGCCCGAGCAGCGGGTTCACGTAGTAGGGCATGGTGAGGAAGCTCATGATGAAGCTCGACAGCAGATTGCCCACGAGCAGACCGATCCAGAGCGGCATGTGCAGCGGGAACAGCGCGAGCGTCAGCACTACGACGGTCGGGTACAGGCCGACCCACACGGCGAGGGAGGTCCTGGTCTCGGAGGGCGGGGGCGGTGCCTCCTTGCCGTTGCCCTCGAAGGCGAACCAACTGCCGAACGAGTTGTCGATCGTGCGCAGCTTGAAGTCGCTGAACTTCTCGCCCTCGGCCAGGATCTCGTGTCGTTGGGGCGACGTCAGCCAGGCGTCGAGGTGCTCGGCGCTGTCGTAGCGGTACAGGGTGGTCCATTCCTCCTGCAGGCCCTCGATGGGGCGGAACAGCTCGGTGCCGCGGAACCCCTCGAACTTGCTCTCCTCCTCGACCATGCGGTGCTGCCAGGCGAGGAAGTCGTCGACCTGGTTCGGGTGGACGCGGTGGGTGACCACCACGGTGACCAGCGGGTCCAGTGACTGGGTGCCGCTGCTGACCACCTGCTGGGTCGCCGGACCGTCGAAGTACTTGGCGCCGACGTCGAGATACGTCTGCCTGGTCGCGCTGTTGATCCACGCCTGCAGGTGCGCCACCGAGTCGAACCGGTACACGACGACCCAGTCGGGTTGCAGGGCTGTCGGCGGAGAGACCTCGGCGCCGAGGAAGCCGGGGTAGTAGGCGGCCGCGGCGTTGAGGTCCGCCTGCCAGGTCGCGAACTCCCGCCCCATCCCGGGCAGGACCTTCTGGCCGATGATCGCCGTCGCCGCGGCGGCTACGTTCTTCCGGGTGGTGTTCATGTGGCTCACCCTGTCGACACCGACTGCTCCGCGGGGAGTCGGCCGTATACGCGTTCCGGAGTCAGCGGCAGCGCCCGGTAGCGGACCCCTGTGGCGTCGTGCACCGCGTTCGCGAGCGCGGGGGCCACCGGGTTGATGCAGCACTCCGCCATCCCCTTCGCCCGCATGGGCCCCACGGAGTCCGCCGACCCCACCAGGAGGACCTCGGTACGGGGGATGTCGGCGTAGGTGGGGATGCGGTAGTTCCGGAGGTTCGGGTTGACCATGACGCCGCTGTCGTCGACCTGATGGTTCTCGGTCAGCGCGAAGCCGATTCCCTGGGCGACACCGCCCTCGATCTGGCCGCGGACCTGCGCCGGGTTGATGATCACCCCTGCGTCCGCCGCCTGCACGCTGTACAGGATCCGTATCTCACCCGTCACGCGGTGCACGGCGACCCGGAACCCCTGTGCGTTGGAGGTGACGCTCCGGGGCGAGCCGTATGCCTTGCGTGCGGCGGTGAACCGGATGCCGCGCGCCCGCGCCAGCGCGACGAGTTCGGCCAGCGACACCCGCCGGTCCCCGCAGAGGACACCGTCGTCGTCCATCGTGCACATCACCACGTGGACGCCCGTGTGCGCCGCGGCGAACTCCAGGATGCGGTCGCGCACGGCATTGGCCGCCCGCAGGACCGCGTTGCCCGCCACGAACAGGCCGGCGCTCGCGAAGGCTCCGGTGTCGAAGCCCGTGCGGTCGGTGTCGGACTGCACCAGCCGGATCCGCGACGGTGTCGTACCGAGCTGGTGGGCCGCGATCTGGACGTGGGCCGTGGAGGTTCCCTCGCCGAACTCGACGGTCCCGACGGCCAGTTCGTAGATGAGGTCGTCGCCCAGCGTGACCCAGGCCTCGGAGAGGTGTTCGGTCGGGGGCGCGGTCTCGTGCAGGGAGCCGGCCACGCCGGTGCCGACGAACCACTCGGGACCGGGGGGCGGCTGGTCGGCCGTACGGGCCAGGGCGTCGCCCACCAGATCGATGCACCGGGCGAGCCCGTCCTCCGTGAAGATCACGTCGTCGGGGCCGTCGTGCAGGGCGACCAGGGGCTCCCCCGGCCGCACGATGTTGCGTCGGCGCAGTTCGAGCGGGTCGAGGTGCAGGGCGCGGGCCAGTTCGTCCATCGCCGACTCCACGGCGAACGCCGGCTGTGTCATGCCGTAGCCGCGCAGGGCCCCGCTCGGCACGGTGTTCGTGTAGACGGAGTACGCGTCGTACTTCTTGTGGGGGCAGCGGTAGATCATGACGGCGGCTCCGCCCGCGTACACCGTTTCGCCGCCGTGGTTGCCGTAGGCGCCCGTGTTGGACACGTTGCGTACCTGGACCGCGGTGAGTGTTCCGTCGGCCTTCGCGCCGAGCTTCACCGTCAGGGTCATCGGATGCCGCGGCGAGGCCGTGGTGAACTCCTCCTCACGGGTGTACTCGAGGCAGGTGGGCCGCCCGGTGTCCAGGGTGGCGAGCGCCACCAGGTCCTCCGCGATCACCTCCTGCTTGCCGCCGAATCCGCCGCCGACCCGCTTGCAGAACACCCTCACCTGGTCCGGGCGCAGCGCGAACAGGTACTCCAGCTTGACCTTCGCGATCGACGGTGACTGCGAACTCGTGCGGACGTTCAGCCGGCCGTCCTCCAGCCAGGCGATCGAGCCGTGGGTCTCCAGATGCGCGTGCTGCACCCGCGGTGAGAAGTACGTCCCTTCGTGGATCACGTCGGCCGCGGCGAACCCCGCGTCGACGTCGCCGATGTGTGCGTGGAGTTCGAGCAGGATGTTGTGGACGGGGTCGCGGACGAACGGATCGTGCGCGCCGTGCAGTTGGGGCGCGCCGTCGGCCATGGCCTCCTCGGGGTCGAACACCGCCGGCAGCACGTCGTACTCGACGGCGAGCCGTCGGCAGCCCTCCTCCGCGGCCCCGACCGTGTCGGCCAGGACCACGGCGACGCGCTGGCCGGCGAAGCGGACCGTGTCGTCGAGGATGCGGGTGTCGTCCGGGTCGACCAGGTGGTCGGTGTGGATCGCCGTGGTGAAGCGCTTAGGGGGTACGTCTTCCCAGGTGTAGACCCGGTGCACGCCGGGCACCGCGAGTGCGGCCGTCTTGTCGATCGAGACGATCCGGGCGTGCGCGTGGGGTGAGTGCAGCACCTTGAGGTGCAGCATGCCCTCGATGTGTGTGTCCATGGTGAACTCGGCGTGCCCCGTCACCACGTCGTGGGCCGCGGGCGCGCCGACGCTCGTCCCCACGGCCCTGCCCGGCGCCGCCGTCTCCACGGCGCCGACGCCCTTCACGGCGTCCTCGATCGCCCGGTAGCCGGTGCAGCGGCAGAGGTTGCCCTTCAACGCCCTGGGCAGATCCGCCTTCTGGTCCTCGGTGAAGGTCGCCGACGTCATGATCATCCCTGCGGTGCAGAAACCGCACTGGAAACCCGGGGCGTCCTCGAACTGCTGCTGCATGGGATGCAGGGCGCCGGGCCGTCCCAGGCCCTCGATCGTGGTCACCTCATGGCCGTCCGCGCGGAAGGCGGGGGTGATGCAGCTGTGCACCGGTGCACCGTCCAGCCATACCGTGCAGGCGCCGCAGTCGCCCGCGTCGCACCCCTTCTTGACGCCGAAGTGGCCGAGTTCGCGCAGGAAGGTGCGCAGGCACTGGCCCGGGGCCGGTTCCCGGTCGAACCTCCGGCCGTTCACGAGGTAGGTCATGGCAGGTCCCCTGCCATGAGTTCGCGGCGAATCTCTTCGGCGAAGTGGTAGGTCAGATGGCGGCGGTGGTCGGGGGTCCCGTTGGGATCGGCGAACCAGACGTCGGCGGGCACGGCGTCGATGCTCTGCCGGAGGGTACGGGCGTCGGGCAGGGAGCCGAAGGCGACACGGACCGGACGGGTGGTCCCGGCGGTGACGGTGAGCAGCAGGTCACTCGCTCCCAGGCGTTGCGTGCCGACCAGGAACACCGTCGAACGGCCGAGCCGGGTCAGTGTGAAGCGGCGGTGGGCGGTGCGTTTGCGCAGCGCGTGTTCCGGGATGGTGATGCGCCGGAGGATCTCCCCGGGGGCGAGGACGTTGCGGTGATCGCCCGTGACGAAATCGAGGGCGTCGACGAAACGCACGGAGCCGTCGGCCGCCCATAGTTCGTACCGCGCCTCCAGCGCGACCGCCAACGTGATCATCGGGCCGGCCGGCAAGGACATACAGATGTTTCCGCCGACGGTCGCCGCGTTCCAGACCTTGAACGAGGACAGGAACGCCTCACAGCTTTTCCGGAGGAGAATTCCGGCGGTCCAGCCCTTCGGCCACCTGAAGGCGTACAGGTCGCGAATGGTGCAGGTGGCGCCGATCTCCAGGCCTTCGTCGGTCGGGACCAGAGGCTCCCAGGGCAACGCCGTCAGGTCGATCAGCCTTCGCAGGTCGGGCTGCTCCGTGGAGTAGAGCCATGTGCCGCCTGCGAGCCAGGCGTCGCCCTCGTGCCAGTCCGCGCCTGGCCGTTCGGACGGTCGCCGGATCACTTCGGTGATGGTGTTGAGGTCCATGAGCACCGACCTACGGGAGAGCGGACCTGCGGGACAGCGGACCCTACGGAAGACGGCTTTCGCGTGGCACTCTTGGAATGGGTTTCCCGCTGACCGGGGGAATCTCGGCCGCCAGGCCGCAGCGTTCAGGGTCCCCGCGTCGGGACCGGCGGGCACAGACGCCTTTTTCACAGCGTAGCGCAGCGCGTGGAGGAGGCCTGCCGGGAGAAGGTCACTGAAAGTGTTCGGCCCTTCCCGGACGGTCACTCCGGTGTCCCTCGGTGGCAGCCTCGCTCCCGCACTCGGTTCGGGGACCGCTGGGTGGTCACGGCCGAGGACGCGGACGCCGTGCCGCACGGAGGCGGAGCGGCCGCGACGCCGCTCGCCCCGGATCTGCCCTGACGGCGGGCGCCCTGCCGCCGACGCCCCGGGGCGACCCGAGCCTCGCCCGTCCCGCCGGTGACGGAGTCGGCCGGGGCCGCGCGGCGGGGCCGCCGTACCGTGCCGGATGGCCGTCTCTTGCGTGATGTGCCGGTCTTCCGGGTCGGAGCCGGATCACCGGCGCCGCGCACCAGAGCACGTACGCCTCCCGTTCCGCCGCGGGGCAAGGCGCGCTGCACCCCTCTCGACGGCGCCGGCGGCAAAGGAGCAGGCCGACATGATCCACCGCCGCATCATCGGGCGGAACCCGCCGGGACGAACGCCTACGAAGCGTCGCCGCCGGCGCCGGCCTTGCCTGATGTGGCACGGGGAGCCGAGCTGCGGCGGCCGCCGCGGCGGTCGGAGCCTCGGGCTCCGGTCCCGCCGGCGTCCCCCTTGGCTCCGCCGGCCGTCGCCCGTCGACCGGACCCACGGACGGCCTTGCCGGAGGCGGCCTCGCCGGCCGCACCGGCCGCGGACCGGCGGTCGGAACCACGGCCGCGCGCTCCGCCGGCACCGCCCGTGGCCCCGCTGGCCCCCGCCCGGCGGGCCGAACCGCGCCCACCGCTTGCGGAGGCGCCACCCGACGCTGCCGTTCCGGCCGGTGCCCCGCGGTCGGAGCGCCGGCTCGCCGTGCCGGTGGCAGCCCCCGTCTCCGCTTCGGCCCCGCTGCCGTTTCGGCGTCGGCGGCCGGATCGCCTGCCGGGCTTGGTACCGGCCTTCCGGTCCGGGCGGGACGCCGTCGGTGTCGCCGGCTGGGGGACCTCGATGGTGACGGCCGTGCCGGAAGGCTCCCGGGCGCCGGTGAGGGTGGCCAGCTCCGTGTCGCTCGACGTGATGCGGGCCGTTCGAGGACGGATGCCCGCGTCCGACATGAGCCGGGTGACGTCCCGCTTCTGCTCGGGCAGGACCAGCGTGACCACGGTGCCGGAGCCGCCGGCGCGAGCCGTGCGTCCGCCCCGGTGGAGGTAGTCCTTGTGGTCGGTGGGGGGATCGACGTTCACGACGAGGTCGAGATCGTCGATGTGTATGCCCCGGGCCGCGACGTTCGTCGCCACCAGCGCGGTGACCTGGCCGGTCTTGAACTGTTCCAGGGTGCGGGTCCGCTGCGGCTGGGAGCGGCCTCCGTGCAGTGCCGCCGCGCGGACACCGACGGCCAGGAGCCGCTTGGCGAGCCGGTCGGCGGACCGCTTGGTGTCGAGGAAGAGGATGACCCGGCCGTCGCGGGCCGCGATGCGCGTGGTGACGGCCTTCTTGTCGGTCTCGTCCTGGATGTGCAGGACGTGGTGCTCCATGGTGGTCACCGCTCCCGCGGACGGGTCCACGGAATGCACCACGGGGTCGGTCAGGAACTGCTGGACCAGGCGGTCGATGTTCTGGTCGAGGGTGGCCGAGAAGAGCAGGCGCTGGCCGTCGGGCCGTACCTGCCGGATCAGCTTGGTGATCTGCGGCAGGAAGCCCATGTCGGTCATCTGGTCGGCTTCGTCCAGCACCGTGATGCGGACGTCGTCCAGGACGCAGTCTCCGCGTTCCACGAGGTCGTTGAGCCTGCCGGGGCTGGCCACCACGACTTCGGCGCCGCGCCGCAGGGCGTCGGCCTGTTTGGTGAGGGACAGCCCGCCGACCACGGTGGCCAGCCGGAGGTTGACCGCCGTCGCGTAGGGGGTCAGCGCGTCGGTCACCTGCTGGGCGAGTTCACGGGTGGGCACCAGCACCAGGGCGAGGGGTGCCTTGGGCTGCGCGCGCAGACCGGCCGTACGGGCCAGGAGCGCGAGCCCGAACGCGAGGGTCTTGCCGGAGCCGGTACGTCCCCGTCCCAGCAGGTCACGGCCGGCCAGCGAGTTGGGCAGCGTGGCGGCCTGGATGGGGAACGGGGTGGTGACGCCTTGCGCGGCGAGGGTCTTCAGCAGTCCCGCGGGCATGTCCAGACCGGCGAAGTCCTCGACGGCGGGGAGTGCGGGTGTCGTGCTTTCCGGCAGCCGGAATTCCCTGGGCGACGACGCGGAGGGTGGGGGCGACGAGACGCGCCGGTTCGGCTTCTGGGACCTGCGGGACATGCGGTGATCTGCCTTCCTGGAAACAGCACAAACCGGGGTCCGCACCGTGACGGTGCGGACCCCGGTGCGTGGATACGCGTCCGGCGATCAGGCGGGGACGATGTTCTCCGCCTGCGGGCCCTTCTGGCCCTGCGTGACGTCGAAGGAGACCCGCTGGCCCTCCTGCAGCTCACGGAAGCCCTGGGTCGCGATGTTCGAGTAGTGGGCGAAGACGTCGGGGCCGCCGCCGTCCTGCGCGATGAAGCCGAAACCCTTTTCAGCGTTGAACCACTTCACGGTTCCCTGTGCCATGACCTTCTCCGTTCTGTAGGCAGAGGCCCCATCCGGAGATGCCGGAAAAACAAATCATGCGCCTGCAGGGGAAACATTCCTGTCAGGCGCACATAGGTTCATGGGTACCACAACTGCAACTCCAGAACCTTAACACAGCTCGGCGGCCCGTGGTGGATCAAGGCGGCACTCGAAGACCCGCACGCGGTGGCGACGAGCGGGCAGACATGGGTTTCACCGGCCCTCGGCTGTGGCGAGACGGTGACGATCGAGCACGGTCCGCCTGGGGTGGACCAGGTTCTGCGAGTCGGACCAGTTCGAGCCCTTGGTGGTCCGGGACGGAGAGGTCGTGTGGCCCTAGGGTCCTCTTCCAGCCGCAACGGGAAACAGTGTGCGAGGCACGAGATGCCGTCAGGTTCCTGTTTGATCAGATGTCGATCGGCGTCAGAGCGGGGTAGATGTCCTGCCAGCGATAGCGACGGCAGTGGAAATGCCAGTACGCGAAGGCGGTCATGTAGCGGTCGAGGTGGGGGCGTTGCTCGTCGGTGGCGAGGTCCAGGACGCGGCGGTAGGCGGCCACGCCGCCTTCGAGGCTCCGGCGGTAGGCGGCGAGGTAGGGGATGTTCTCGCTCACCGACCGGCGGTAGATGAGGCTGGCGATGAAGTCCTCGCCGCTCACCGCCTCCTTGTAGAAGGACAGGACATCGTTGATGTCGTTGAGGAACGCGACACAGGAGCTCAGCGCCGCCGACCAGAAGGCCCGGTTGCGGTGGGCGCTCAGGCAGGGGTCGGTGAACTGGAGCGAGGCGAACCAGAACTGGGAGAACCCGTTGAAGACGCGGACGAAATCGCTGTCGACCTCGTCGGAGGTCTCCGGCGTGAACTCCGCCTCCATGAGGACGCCCGTCATCCCGTTGTAGAAGAAGGTCTTGAAGACGGCGAGGAACGTCGGATCGCAGAACCGCGCGACCTCGTCGAACATGTGCCGGATGTACCGGGCGTTGGACGACGGTGTGGGCACCTCGGGCAGCATGCCGGCCCGCAGGACGGCTCCGGCTTCCGCGCGGTTGCGGCAGCACACGTCATCGACGTAGGTGGTGAACACCCAGATGCGATCAACGGCGAGGGCGAGCGCGTCGTCGGCGATGGGCATCATGAGGGTGCGCATCAGCGTCACGTTGTCGGTGGTGGCGGAGGGGACGGTGACACCGAACGCCGCGAACTCCGTGTCGAGCAGGTCCGCGTGGGCACGGGCCTGCGCGAAGTTCGCGGGCGGGTCGAAGGTCTCGACGTGGGCGATCAACCTGTCGACGAGACCGGAGGACAGCACACCGGCGACCATCGCGCGGTGGCGGGGGTCAGGGACGCGATCGAGGCCGCGCCGCGCGGTGTAGTGGAGGGTGTCGACACCAGGCGGCCGGTGGTGCCTGGGCGTGAGGCGGCCTGTCGAGTTCACGCCGTGTCCTTCCGTTCGCCGCTTCCTGTCGCAGGCATACGTCCCTGTGGGCTCCTTCGGATACTCACACGGCTTATCGTTCCTCGGCGGTGCATCGGACACCGCCAACTCGACCGGGGGTACCCCCCGCCGGCGGCTTGACGGAAGCGGGACCCACCGCCCAGCGGCTGGCGTGGCCCCTCCCCCGCGGGATCAGCCACAGCGAGAGCGACGAGGCCGGCCAGCGCACGCCCGCTGCAACCGCCCGCCCCTTGTGGTCGTCTTGTGCGCTGACTGTGTACGAAACAGGGATGCGGGGGACGTTGTGACGCGGAACGTGACGAAGGTGGGTCTCGTGGCGGTGGCCATGGCGACGGTGCTCGGGGCCTCGGCCTGCGGCGGGAAGGCCGGCGCGGCGGTCGGGGGAGGCGGAGGGACGCTCCCCGCGCACGGGAAGGGGCAGTCCGTGGCGGCCTCCGGGCACGGGGCGTCGTCCGGCTCGGCGTCGACGTCTCCCGGCACGGTGGGCACGTTGTCCGGTAGCGCGCGGACCACGGCGTCGCCCGTCACCCGGCATGTGCCGTGGAACCTGGACATCCTGGACCAGCGGTCACGGCCGCTGGACGGGAAGTTCACCACCACCGCCACGGGCAAGGGTGTGCACGTCTACGTGATCGACACCGGGATGGATGTCGCCCACAAGGAATTCGGCGGACGCGCCCACCTCGGCGCCGACTTCGTGGGCCCGAAGGACTCCGGTGACTGCTTCAGCGAGGACGGGATGGGCCACGGCACGTTCGTGTCGGGCATCATCGGCGGGGCGAGGTACGGGGTGGCGCCCAAGGCGGAGCTCGTCCGGGTCCAGGGCGTCCTGTGCGAGAGCGAGGGCGGGGGCTCCCCGGCGGCGGCCGAGGCGGCCTTGGTGAAGTCGGTCAAGTGGGTCACCGCGCACGCGCAGAAGCCCGCGGTGGTGAACATGTCGCTCAACTTCGACCGCCGTTCGACGGCCGTGGAGTCCGCCGTGAAGAAGATGGTCGACGCGGGGATTCCGACGGTGGTGTCGGCCGGCAACTTCCATGACGACGCCTGCAAGCACTCTCCGGCCGGCGTCCCCGGCACGATCGTCGTGGCGGCCTCCACCTCGAACGACCGCGCGTGGAGCGACACCGGCTCCTACGGATCGGGCTACGGTCGGTGCGTGGACCTGTACGCCCCCGGCCAGAAGGTGACCGCCGCGCTCGCCGGCGGCGGCACGACCACGGAGAACGACGGCGCGACGTCCTGGGCCGCACCGCACGCCACCGGCGTGATCGCTCTGTACCTGTCGGCACACCCCCACGCCACGGCCAACGAGGTCCACGTCTGGCTCGACCACACGGCCACCCGCGGTGTCGTGCACGGCGTGCGCTCCGACACCCCCAACCGGCTGCTCAACACCGGCGGCCTCTGACCCGGTCCGCGGGTCCTGCCTCAGGCCGCCGGCCGGCGTACGACGGGCTGTGCCGCCGAATCGCGGTGGCACCGGTCGTCGACGCCTGTCGGCGGCGGTGGCGCGACCGGGGTGGGCGGGGAGCTCTCCCGTGGGGTGCGCGAACGTGCGGTGATCACCGCTGACAGGCCGGCGGCGGCCACGGCGGAGATCACGCCTCCGAGGACGAGGCTGAAGCGGGCGCCGAGGGAGTCGGAGACCAGTCCGACCAGAGGGGCACCGACCGGGGTGCCGCCGAGCAGGACCAACAGGTAGACGGAGACGATGCGGCCGCGCATGCCCGGGTCGGCGTTCAGCTGGATCATGGAGTTGGCGGTGGTCATCACGGTCACCGAGGCGAGCCCGGTGGGCAGGAGTACGAGCAGGAAGCCGGCATAGCCGGGCATGAGTCCGGCCAGGGACTCCAGGGTTCCGAAGACGATCGTGGCGGTGACCAGGCGGCGGGCGGTGGGGGGTTTTCGTTTTCCGGCTCCCCTGAGCGCACCGACGAGGCTGCCGACGGCGTAGGCGGCGGAGAGGTAACCGTAGGCGACGGAGTCCGAGTTGAAGACCGTTGTTGCGATCAGGGCGATGGTGACCTGGAAGTTGAAGCCGAAGGTGCCGACGAAAGCGATGACGGTGATCGGCAGCAGCAGTTCGGGGGTGGTGCGGATGGCTCCGAAGGCGTCCGACAAGCGGGTGTGCGCACGGTTCTTCTCCCCGGGCGCGTGGAGTTCGTCGGCGCGGATGGTGACCAGCCCGTAGAGGACGGCGAGGTACGAGGCCGCGTTGATCAGGAAGACGGCTCCCGTACCCGCGGTGGCGACCGCCAGGCCCGCCACGGCCGGACCGATCGCGCGGGCGACGTTGAACTGCGCCGAGTTCAGGCTGACGGCGTTGGCCAGACGTTCCCTGCCGACGAGTTCGGAGACGAAGGCGTTGCGGGCCGGGCTGTCCAGCGCCGTGGCCGTGCCCAGCGAGAAGGCCAGCACGTACACGGCCCCCAGGTTCACCGCGCCGGTCACCGTCAGGACACCGAGAACCAGCGACTGCACTCCCATGGCGGACTGGGTGACCACCAGCAGGCGGCGTTTGGCGAAGCGGTCGGCGAAGACGCCCCCGAAGAGGCCGAAGAGTGTCTGCGGCAGGAACTGCAGGGCGGTGAGGACGCCGACGGCGCTGCCGCTGTTGCCGGTGAGCTTCAGGACCAGCAGGTCCTGGGCGGCACGCTGCATCCAGGTACCGACGTTGGAGACGAGCTGCCCGGTCAGGTAGCGGCGGAAGTTGCGGGCCCCGAGCGTGGCGAGTGCCTCGCTCGGGGCCCGTCGCTTGCCGCCCCTGCGCACCCTGCGGTGCCGGCCGCCCACGTCGAGGGCGGCGAGGCGGGCGCGGAGAGTCTGCGACCTGTCGCTGCTGAGGACACTGCGGTGCTTGCTCATGACCTTCTACCGGTGGGGTCCGGCGAGGGCGGGGGCGTGGTCGAGGTGGTGGAACCGCGGCGCGGGATGCATCAGGAACTCGTGGTGGGAGATGTTCCAGGCGTACGCCCCCGCCAGCGCGAAGGCGACCTTGTCTCCGACGCGCAGCCGTCCTGCCCGCACGCCCCGCGCGAGGACGTCCTTGGGCGTGCACAACTGGCCGACCAGGGTGACGGCTTCGTCCCGTGCCTCGGGACGCTTCCAGGACCGGTCCCAGGTGTCGACGGGGACGACGGTGAACGGCTGGTCGTGCTGTTTGGCCGCCGGCGTGCGCAGATGATGGGTGCCGCCGCGCAGGACGGCGAAGGCGCGGCCGTGGCTGCGTTTGATGTCGAGGACCTCGGTGACGTACCAGCCGCAGTACACGGTGACCGAGCGGCCCGGTTCGATGCGCAGGGTCAGGTCCGGACGTCCCGCCAGCAGACGGCGCAGGCCGGTGCCGAAGGCCGCCCAGTCGAAGCGACGGTCGGGGCGGGCGTAGTCGACTCCCATGCCACCACCGAGGTTGACCTCGGTCAGTTCCACGCCCCTCTGGTCCGCCCATGCGGTCGCCCAGGCCAGCACCCGGCCGGCGAGGTCGAGGTGGGCGGTGGCACCGAGGCCGCTGGCGAGGTGGGCGTGGATGCCGCGCAGCCGGATGCGGGGGTCGCCGTTGATGAGGGCCAGGCAGCGGTCGAGGGGTTGAGGGTCCAGGCCGAAGGGGCTGGGCTGACCGCCCATGGCGAGGGCCGCCGGGCCGACGGCGATCGGGGGGTTGACCCGGAGCAGGACGTCCACGCTGCGCTCGCCCAGCAGGCCGGTGAGCAGGTGAAGTTCTTGCTCGCTCTCGATGTGCAGGCGGTCCACTCCGCCGCGGAGGGCCTGTTCGAGTTCGGCGGGTGTCTTGCCGGGTCCGCCGAAGGCGATCGGCGCGCCTGGGCAGGTGCTCTGGAGGTGGTGGAGTTCCCCGCCCGAGGCGACCTCGAAGCCGGCGACGTGGTCGCGCAGGACGCCCAGGAGGCGAGGGTCGGAATTGGCCTTGGCGGCGTAGAACAGCTGGACGCTCTCGGGCAGGGCGGCACGGATGGCGGCCGCGTGTTCGCGCAGATCCTGCAGGTCGTAGACGTAGGCGGGGAGGCAGTCGCCGCGTAGTTCGTTGACGTGCTGGAGGAGTTGCCGCCTCACCGGGTCACCTCCCGGGGGAAGCCCTCGCCCAGTGGGCTGGGCAGGGGGACGTAGGTGGCGTGCCGGTCGGCCTGCCGGGACCAGCGCAGCAGCAGGTTGGCCTTGGCGGGCAGCGGGACGCCCGAGAGCAGGGCGCGCAGCCGGGGTGGCTCGCCCGCGCTGCGTGCGTAGGCGTCGAGGTGGTCGCGGACCAGCCCCCACAGGGCGGGTTCCAGAGCGGGCTCGGTGTCGGCGAGGGCGGCGAGGACTTCGGCGGTGTGGTTGACCAGGAGGCAGTAGGCCACCCGGTTCCAGCCGCGCTCGGCGTCGTACGTCATCGGCGTGCGCACGTCTTCGGGCAGGGCGGCGAGGAACGCGCGGTGGTGCTCGGGGAGCAGCTTGGTGCCTTCCAGGTCGCGGAAGAGCAGCTGGGCCGGAGTGCCGTCGGCGCGTACGCCGACGACGACGTTCTGGAGGTGCGGTTCGAGGACGATGCCGTGCTCGAAGTAGGCGGTCAGGACGGGCGGCAGGAGCAGGCCGAGGTAGGCGTCCCACCAGGCGAGCACATCGCCGTCGCCGCGGGCCAGCAGGCGGGAGGCCTGGGCCGGGCTGGTGGGGTGCTCGTCGGCGATCGCTGCGGCGAGCAGCGGGGTCACGCCCGGGCGCAGGTGTTCGCGCAGGCCGGTGCGGACGATGACGCCGAAGCCCTCCAGGAGGCGGAGGTCGTCGTCGAGCGTGAGGGTGCGGTAACCCGGCTCGGCGAGCAGCGAGCTTCGGGGGTGTGCCTTTCCGATGTGAGCGAAGACGGGCGGCAGGAGCCGGTTGAGGGCGACGGCGCCGGACAGCTCGTAGGCCGCGTTCTTCCGGACGCAGTTGGTCAGACGGACGTCGAGGCTGAACTTCAGGAAGGTGTCGGCGTCCGGCTGGTAGAGGGTCCGCACGGAGGCGGTGGGGGCGAAGTCCGGGCCCATGACGCCCGTGTCGATGACCGAGCCCGCGGCCATGGCCCTGCGCAGGGCCGGATGGTCGCCGAGCATCCGGTACTGCCACGGGTGGACCGGCAGGGTGACGTAGTCCTCTCGCCCGTCCGTATGAAGGGCGTCGAGCCTGCTGAGATCGCCTTCCTCGCGCACCAGGCTCCGGTGCACGGCGAGGTGGCGCAGCGGGAACCGGGTGCCCGTCTCCGGGCCGTAGTCCAGCCAGTCCTCCGTGTCGCCGGTGCGCGACTTGGGTGAGGGGTGGAAGCGGTGGCCGAAGACCAGGGACTGTTCGGACTCCACGTACGGGTCCTCCGGCAGGACCGCCGTGGCGCGGTGTGCGAGGACGGTGCGGATGGTGTTCCGGCTGTCGCCGACCTGGTCCAGGAACTCGTCGTTGGCCACACCGGTCCGCAGTTCCAGCTCGTCCCGGATGTATCCGGCGAGCTCGCGCCAGCCGATCGGGGACCAGCGGGCACGGTCGTAGCGCTTGACCGGTCCGTCGAAGCGGTGTGCGCCGATCAGGGAGACGCGGCGCAGCGGGACGCGGAGCAGGATGTCGCGGCGGGGCAGCGACAGCAGCAGGTGGTCCTTGTCGACGGTGACCTGTCGCTCGGGCGCGGAGACCTCACGGATGAGGCAGTTGAGCAGGGTGTGGGCGGTGACGGTGTCGGCCACCTGGGCGGGACGGGCCGTGGTGGCGAGAGCGCTGCCGGTGGTGCTGGGGAACGTCATGCGGAACGACTCCAGTCGGTGCAAGGAGGTGTGGGGGCAGGCCGGGCGGCCGGAGGGGGACCGTCAGCGGTGGCGGGCCAGGGGGCTGGGGACGGGAGTCCACCGGGCGAGGCCGGAGTCCTGCGCCAGGCGCATCGCGACGGTCGCCTTCAACGGCAGCGTGTCCCCGAAGAACACCTCCCGGTCCCCCGCCGCGTCGGGGAGGCCGGCGTAGACGTTCCGGCCGACCGCGGCCACCGCCGCCCACAGCTCTTCGGGTTCGGTTCCGTGCGTGCGCGACAACACGTCCACCAGTTCGCTGAAGACACCGCTGAGCAGGCCGCCGAACAGCTTGGTGCGCAGTGCCGCCTCGTCGTTGCCGGCCCGGGTGCCGGCCAGCGGCGGCAGCGAGAAGCCGTGCCGGGCGAGCCGGCCCGGGTGGATGCGGACCCCGTCCAGGTCGCGGTAGAGCACCCGCACCGGACGTCCGTCGCGCAGCACGACGAGCGTGTTCTGGCCGTGCGCCTCCAGGGCCACGCCCAGGGACAGGAGCGTCAGCGCGGGCGGCAGGACGAGTCCGGCGAATTCCGCCAGCCAGGTGACCGGGTCAGCGCTCACCATCCGGGCCCCGGTGCCGTGGACCGCGGTGAGCGGGACGGCGATCTCCTGGGAACCGAGGTGCCGTTCGCCGGACTCACGGATCATCGCCGCCAGGCTCGCCGAGGGCGTGCCGTCCACGCGGATGGCCCCGCCGGCGAGTTCGCGCAGGATGCGCAGGCTCTCGCCGTGTCCGGCCTTGTCGACTACCGCGGTGACCAGCTCGGACAGTGGGGGGCCGTCAGCCACCTCTGCCGGCGAGATGGTGCGCCGGTAGTTGGTGACCTGCACGTCCAGCGCCGTCTTGATGTGGCAGCCGGACAGGGCGTCGAGGGGGGACAGGGTGCGCATCGACAGCAGCGGGCGGGCGGCGATCGTACGGTCCACGACCGTCAGGCCGGTCTGGTGCGGCAGGACGTGGTCGCGCTGCCAGGGGTGGAGCGGCATCAGGACGGTGTCGCCGTCGCGCAGCTCTTGCGGCCAGTCGCCGGTGCCCTGCCAGCGGTCGGCCGGTACGGCGACGAGCGCCAGGCCGACGACCGGGTGGTGCTCGGGCGCGTAGGCGAGGACCTCGGCGACGGACATTCCGGTGCGGGTACGGCAGCAGGGGTGCTGTGGATGGCCGTCGACCACGGCCTGCTCCGCGTCGACGGAGTCCCGTACCTCGTGCGGTTCCGGGTTGGCCGCGCGGGCGAGGGCCAGATTGGCGACGCTGTTGTCGAGCTCGGCAGCCAGCCGTGATGCGCCCTGCGAGTGGGCTGCGAGGGCGGCGAGGAGCCGTACCGGCTCCTCGATCGGGCCCTCGGGGCCCCGCACGGTGAAGTCGGCGGGGATCGGGGCGAATCGTTCGGCCGCAGCGGCAGGACCCGAGAGCTGTCCACCGGCCGTGAGGCGGATGACGAGGGAGCCGTCGTGGCGGCGGTCGACGACACCCGGCAGGGGTTCGCGGGCGAGGGCGCCCCATAGTCGGCCGAGCACCGTGGCACGCGCACCGGGAAGCGCGGCCTCGAACGGCTCGACCAGATCGGGTCGCACGTGGCGCAGTTCGTCGTTCGTGCTGCTGTACGGCATGTTTCACCGTCCCGTGGCATAGGAAAGCAAGGGGGAGGCTGCGGAAGGAAAAAGAAAGCGCGCAATGCGAGCACCGCCCGAGATCAGCCGCTGACAACGTTACGGGATCGTTAGTTAACTGATCGCCAGAGAAAAGGAAGGCCGGTATCAGAATCGATCCAGCATTCCGCGCGCTCGGCCGTCCCGAAAAATACAGCTGTCGTCGGACAATGTGCGGGATGTCCTGTGTGCCCGTGGTGAGGGGCCAAGCGACGACGCCGGACCGGCGCTTGGACAGGAAGCGTTTGCTGGGCGACGGAGCCGGCGCTGCCCTTTCTTAACAGATTGCTTGCACAACGCTGTACTTTCGCTGACGTTCTGCTGGGCGCGGGCTCCGTAGGGTCGTCGAAAGGCAGGAGACGGTAAGGAATACGGTTGTTCAGGTTCGCCGAAGGTAATTCACGCGACACTGAGCCGTTTTCCCGGCGCGGCGCCCTGCTGGCCTGTGAGTCTGTCGGCATGCGTGTCTTACTGATCGAGGACGACGACCGGGTCGCCGGCCCGCTGGCGGAAGGCCTGAGCCGTTTCGGGTTCACCATCGAGCACGCCCGTACGGGCGCCGAAGGACTCGCCGCGGCGGAGGCCGAGATGGTGCTGCTGGATCTGGGGCTGCCGGACATGGACGGCATCGATGTCTGCCGGCTGCTCCGGCTGCGGTCCCAGGTGCCCATCATCATGATCAGCGCGAGAAACGACGAGGTCGACCGCGTCCTCGGTCTGGAGCTGGGGGCCGACGACTACCTGTCCAAACCGTTCGGGGTGCGGGAACTGGTCGCGCGGATCCGGGCCGTCTTCCGTCGTACCCGGCCCGCCGCGGCCGAGCCGGTCGCGGTCTTGTCCGCTGCGGGCGGCGGCCACCCCGTTCCGGTGGCCCACGTCCAGCGGATCGGACCGCTGAGCATCGACCGGCGGGGCCGCCAGGTCCACCTGCGCCGGCGCTCCATCGCCCTGTCGCCCAAGGAGTTCGACCTGCTCGCCCATCTCGCCGACGATCCCGGCGCCGTCCGCACACGACAGCAGATCCTGGACGCGGTGTGGGAACCGGACTACTTCGGGCCCACCAAGACCCTGGACGTCCACGTCGCCGCACTGCGGCGCAAGCTCGGCGACCCCGCCTGGATCGACAACATCCGCGGCGTGGGATTCCGGCTCATGCCACCCACCGCCGGCGCGTCCACCCGGCGGGCGGAAGAGAACGACGAGGGAGGCGACCGGTGACCCGCCGCCTCCTGCTCAGCTATCTCAGCCTCACCCTGCTCGTCCTGCTGTGCCTGGAAGTACCGTTCGGCTACGTCTACGCCCGCGGTGAGATGTCCCGCTTCACCGGCAACGGGCAGCAGGCCGCGGTCATGCTCGCAGAGGTGCTGGAGGAGAAGGTCGAGCGGCGGTCCGTCACCGACGTGCCGGAGCTGGTGGAGAGCTTCGCGCAGCGCACCGGCAGCCATGTCGTGGTCGTGGACGGTGAAGGAAGACTGCTCGCCGACTCCCGCGACGCGGTGCCCGCCGGGACGGACCTGTCCGCGCAGCCGGACATCGCGGCCGCCCTGCGGAACGGGTCCCGTGCGCGGACCCAGCGGGATCCGGCTCTCGACGAAGCGGCCTTCTTCGCCACCGTGCCGGGCGCCTCGGGCGCAACGGTCCGCTGCGTCGTACGGGCGTCCTTTCCCCTCACGACGGTGACGTCCAAGGTCCATGACGCCTGGCTGGTACTGGCGGCCGTAGGACTGGGGGTGCTGGCGGCCGTCGCGTTGATAGCTCTCGCGCTGGCCCGCTGGATCACCCGCCCGGTGCGGGCGCTGGAGCACGCCACGACGCAACTGGCCGACGGCACCCTGAAAGACCTGCCCGCCACCGACCTCGGGCCTCCCGAGCTACGACGCCTGGCCGCCAGCTTCGTCCGGACCGCGACCCGGCTCCAGCATCTTCTCAAGGCACAGCACGCGTTCGCCTCGGAGGCCTCCCACCAGCTGAAGACCCCGCTGACCGCGCTGCGGCTACGGCTGGAGAACTTCGAGCCGCACCTCGACCCGCGTGCCCAGCCCAGCCTGGACGAAGCGGTGGGAGAGGTGGAGCGGCTCAGCCGGATGGTGCACGGGCTGCTCGCACTGGCCCGGCTGGAGAACGCGGCGACCACCCCGGAGGCCGCCGACCTCGACTCCGTCGTCGCCGACCGCGCGGCTGTGTGGACCGCCTTCGCCGGCGAGCATCGCGTGGACATCGCCGTCGTCGGGCCGAAGATCGGCCGGGTGCGGGCCATTCCCGGTGCCCTGGAGCAGATCATCGACAACCTGCTCTCCAACGCGCTGCGGGTCGCACCGCCCGGCACCACGATCACTTTGGCCACCGCCTGGGCGGGCGGAACGCCCGCAACCGTGGAGCTGCACGTGATCGACCAGGGTCCGGGCATGACCGAGGAGCAGCGGCGGCGCGCCTTCGACCGCTTCTGGCGGGCGAACGACGCCGACCACGAAGGCACCGGCCTGGGCCTGCCCATCGTGCAGCAGCTCGCCCGCGCCTCGGGCGGCGACGTGACCTTGCGGGCCGCGGTCGGCGGGGGACTCGATGCCGTGGTCCGCCTCAGGACCGAGGACGTCCACCGCACCGCCCCGCCTCGACGTCCCCGGCCGGCGATGTGGGCGAAGCAGGCAGCGGTGCCTGCCCTCCCCGCCGAACCGCCCCGTGCCGTATCCGACCGGCAGCAGTGAGGCGGTGGAAGCACACGGGCGCGCCGCGCGCCCATGTCGAAACATTGGCCATCTGCTGACACGGCGCTGGCGGGCCTCTGGCCCCGAGCCGCCCTTCTCACCCGTAGGGTCGTCGCGACAGCGCACCCACACGATCACGGACACAGCGATGCCGACGAACAGCGATCCCTCGTACACCGCAGGGGCCGAACAGGTCGTCCCGGCCGAACCACCAGCGGAGACCATGCGGCTCCTGCTCGTCGAAGACGACGACCGGATCGCCGGACCCCTCATGGAGGGGCTGAACCGCTACGGCTTCGCCGTCGACCACGTCAAATCCGGAGCCTGCGCCCTGACGGCCTGCACCGCCGATCTCATCCTTCTGGACCTCGGACTGCCCGACATGGACGGCATCGACGTGTGCCGGGCCCTGCGCACCCGCTCCGCCGTCCCCATCATCATGATCACCGCACGCGGCGAGGAGACCGACCGCGTCGTCGGTCTGGAAGTCGGAGCGGACGACTACCTCTCCAAGCCCTTCGGTGTACGCGAGTTGGTCGCCCGGATCCGAGCCGTCACCCGCCGCACCCACCCCGGCAGACACGCCCCACCGCACACCGGCGCGACAGCGGGACTCCCCCTTCAGCGCACGCAACTTCCGCAGGAGCGTGGCGTCCAGCAGCTCGGGCCGCTGACCATCAACCGGCGCACCAGGGGCGTCGCCCTCGACGGCCGCCCGCTCACCCTCACCCCGAAGGAATTCGATCTCCTGGCCCAACTCGCCAGTGATCCAGGCGCGGTGCACTCCCGCCAGCAGATCCTGGACACGGTGTGGGACCCGAACTACTTCGGCCCCACCCGCACACTCGACGTGCACGTGTCGGCGCTGCGCCGCAAGCTGGGCGACCCGGCATGGATCGCCACCGTCCGCGGCATCGGCTTCCGGCTCACCGTGCCCGGCGACAGCGCCTATGCCTGAACGGCGGCACACGGAGTCGTGCGCCGCCCGAACAGTCCCCGTTCGAGTACGTCGACCGCGTGCGAAGAGGCACACGACCGCCTCGCACGCGCCCCCCGGGCACCACGGTCCAGGACGACGCGTACGAGGTGAGTAGGGTGTAGCCGTGATCGCCTCGCAGCCCGCCCCGAGCACGGCCGCGGCCCGCCACCGCCGGGTGGTGCGGCCGGCCGTGCTGGTCGCGGTGCTGCTCGGGCTGTTCCTCATGCACGGCGGCCCAGCCGCGGCCGACGGCGGTTGCCACGGGGCCATGTCTGACACGGCGGTCCTGCAAGCAGCCCCTGGCACGATGACCGCGCACCCCGTGGAGGCCTCCGGGACCGCGGGGGAAAAGCCCACCGCGCATGCGGGCGAGGCCATGCGGGGCGCGCTGTGCCTTGCCATCCATCCCCGCTCGGAGATCCCGCTGCCGCCACTCGCCGCGGTCGCCCTGGTGCTCCCGGCCGGCGTCCTGCTGCCATGGGCCCGGCGGGCGTACGGCGACACCCGGCATCGCGGGCCACCGGCCGGCGGGCGCTCACTACTGCTCCAGGTGTGCATCGCGCGGACGTGACGAGACCTGCGGACTTCGGCTCATCGCTTCGGTCCCGCACAGGTCTCACGTCCACCCGCGCCACGTCACGGCGCCCACCTGGAAAGACACACCCATGTCCCAGCGTCTGCGGACGACTCGCCATGCTCTCGCGGCAGCCGCCGCCACGGCACTGCTCACTCTGGCCCTCGCCGCGTGCGGCTCCGGCAACGACTCGGGCCGCTCCTCCGCCATGCCCGGCATGGACCACGCAAGCGCGCCGTCCCCGTCGGCATCGGCCGACGGGATGGGGTCGATGCCCGGTATGGAGACCGCGTCCACCGGAAACGGTCTGGCCGCCGCGAAGGACGGCTACCGGATGACGTCCGCGGCCTCCACCCTGCCCACCGACGAGGCCGCCGCCTTCCCCTTCACGATCACGGGCCCGGACGGCAAGCCGGTCACCGACTTCGCCGTCGACCAGACCAAGCGGATGCACTTCTACGCCATCCGTTCCGACCTCACCGGCTTCCAGCACCTGCACCCCACCATGGCCGCCGACGGCACCTGGACCGCGCCGCTGGCCGCACTGCGACCGGGCCTGTGGCGGCTGTACGCCTCCTTCACCCCGGACAGCGGTTCCGGCAAGGGCGAGGACCTCGTGCTCAGCCGCACCGTGAAGGTCCCCGGCACGGCGAGGGCGACGACCCTGCCCGAGGTGTCCGGCACCACCACCGTCGACGGCTACACCGTGGCGGTGAAGGGGGACCTGATGGCCGGCATGGCCCACGAGCTCACCGCCTCCCTCACCAAGGACGGCAAGCCGGTCACCGACCTCCAGCCGTACCTCGACACCTATGCCCACCTGACCGCCTTCCACCAGGGCGACACCGCCTTCGCCCACCTCCACCCGGAGACCAAGGTCGACGGCGACCGCGGCGGACCGGCGCTGAGCTTCCACGCCGTGTTCGCCCGGTCCGGCAACTGGCGGCTCTTCCTCCAGTTCCGGACCGGCGGAAAGCTCCACACCGCGGCCCTCACCCTGCACGTCGGCTGACGGCCACGCCCCGACGGCTGCCCGGCCCGTCCACCCAGGTGGTGGACGGGCCGGGCCCCGGCCGGCCGCGGGCGCCGAGCGACCGGCGCAGGGCCGAAGAGCCCTGGCACCCCTTCAAGGCCGGAGGGACAGTAGGTAGAGGAAGCCACCTTGGGAGGTGGGCAGAGTGTGGTACTGGCATGGCGGTGGCTGGGCCCTGATGGCCTTCATGCCCATCGTGTGGATCGTGCTGCTCGGCGTCGTCCTGTGGGCGGTGGTCCGGCTCACGCACTCCCCGGGGCACTCCAGCGGGCCGGGTCCGGGGTGGCAGCCGCGGGAGACGCCCGAGGAGATCCTCGACCGGCGCTTCGCGTCGGGTGAGATCGACGCGGACACCTACACCGAGGCACGCGAACGCCTCGCCGCCCACAGGCCGAAGCCCCAGTGAGTGCGGCGCGGCGGTGGGCGTGCGGCAGCGGCCGCTGATCGCGAGCTCGTGGTCGCCGATCCGATCCGTGGCGCGACCCGTGTGTGGAGCTCGGCAGTTCCAAGGCCGCGCACAGGCGGCTGTCGTGGTGCCGAGCCTGAGTCGGCAGCCTCGTCCCGCCGGGTGACGCCCGGTCCGCCGTGCGGCGGAGCGCGGTGGTCCGCGTGGGGGATGTGCCCGGCCTGTCCGCCGCGAAGCCTTGTGCCGGAAAGGACGGCGGACTTACGGAGGCTGCGGTGGCTGTTCCCACCAACTCGCCGACACGCGTCGATGCCGGGCCACCGCCCGAGGCCACGGCGTGGACGACGTGGTGGCGGCGATGGCCCGGGTGGGCGCCGCGCGCCGCCCTCGTGTGGGGCGTGGGGGATGCCGTCGTCCAGACCGCGTGGGCGGTGACGGGGACCAGCGTGCCCGTGAAGCCGCACGAGACGTACACAGCGGGGGGTCCAGTTCGCCCTCGCGGCCCTCGCCGTGCTGGGCGGCGCCGCGGCCCAAGCCACCTCCCGGCCGCTCGGCAGACCCGGTCGGGTGGTGGTGTCGGTGGCGCTCGCCGCTTCCCTCCTCGTCTTCGGGGCGGGCGCGCTGGGCGTGACGGAGATCCTCGTGACGCTGGTGACGCTGTCCGGGATCGAGAGCGCCACCGGGGTGGTCCAGATCCTGCTGAACACGTCCGGCGCCGGCTTGCTGCTGATGACCGTAGTGGCGCATCGCCGCAGGCGCCGGGGCGGGTGCCCGCGGTGCGGGCACCCGCACACCAGGGCCGGCGACGGTCCGCTGGTCCACCCGGGCGCCTCCATGGCCTCGGCGCGCACCCAGGTGACGGCGTACGTCCTCATGTGCGGCCTGGTGCCGTGGGCGGGCCTCAAGACCATCTGGACGCTGGGCGGCGACGCGCTGGGCGTCACGGCGGAGGGCTGGCGGAAGCTGAACGAGGGCGCGGGGGCCGCCGGGTCACTCGCCTCGGCCGGGCTCGACGCGTCGGTGATGGCCGCGCTGCTCGGGGTCTTCCTGCTGACTGGGCTCATGTACCGGTGGGGGATGGCCTTTCCCCGCTGGACACCGTTCCTGTCCGGGCGCCGGGTCCCGCGCCTGCTGCCGCTGGTCCCCGCCTGGCTGACCGGCGGAGCGCTGTCGGTGTACGGGGTGGTCCTCAACGTCATGGCCCTGCTCAGCGCCATCCGGGTGATACCCGCCTTCGAGCCGAAGCCGCCGTTCACCACCAGCGCGGACCTCACCTGGATGGTGTGGTTCGGCGGCCTGGCCTTCGGCGGCCTCGGCTTCGCACTCATCGTGGCGGCCCGCTCCTACGCGGCTCGCACCCGCTACATCTGCGCGAGCGCGGACACAGCGGAGGCGGCGGGGTCTGACGGCGTCGACGTCGAAGCCCGGTGACCGGCCGACGTACGGGCAGGACGCGGGTGCAGCGGGTGACGAACCGGGGCCCGTGGAACCCGACGTCCCCGCAGTGTCGTGCGACAGCCCGTCCCGCCAGGGGGCCTGTCGGGCCGTCAGCCGCTCACTGCGAGGACACCACGACTCGGAAGGAGTCGAGATCAGACCTCTTCGACATCCAGGAAGAGGAGCCGCACCCCGCCGGTCGCCAGCTCGAAGGCCTTGGCGACGAACGCCGATGCCTCTTCGGTCGTCACAGCCCTGCTGGCCGCGTCGTAGTCGGCGAAGTACATGTCGAGTACGCGGTACGCCGGCGTCGCGCTGCCGTCCTCCTTCGGCCAGATCTTCGCGCTCTCGATCCGCTGGACTCCGGGGATCTTCTGCGCCAGATCGAGCTGCTCGTGGTGACCGGCCTCGAAGGCCTCGGGGGACTTCGGGTTCTCGTAGATTGCAGTGATCTTCGTCGGCACGATTCTCTCCTCGTGTTCTGCTACTGGGCTTTCCACTTCGCATTGTCGGGAATCGACTTGTTCGGCACGCGGACCTGGATGATGGAGGGGCCGCTCACGTTCTCCAGAGCGCCCGTCACGGCATCCCTCAACTCTCCATACGTGCCGACTTCCCACCCCCGGCAACCGAAGACCTCGGACAGGAGGCTGTAGTTCCACCGGTGCAGGATGCACGGCTTGTAGAACGGCTTGTCGGCATGGAAGACCGATGCATCGGCGAGCCACTGCTCCACGGCGTAGACGCCGTTGTCGATGACGAAGATGATCGGATTGAGGTTGAAACGAGTCTGCGTCGAGAGGCACTGGGCGGTCATCTGGAAGCCGCCGTCGCCCGTGAAGACCATGGCCCTCTGGTCGGGCCGCTTCGCCAGGGAGATACCGGTCGCAGCCGGCCCGCTGTAGCCGATCGACGAGTACGACGACTGGACGACGAACCCGCCCGGTCCTGGCACATCGAGCAGCAGGCTGCCGAAGTAGTTCATGCTCGCGTCGGCGCTGACGATGGTGTTCCTGTCGATGTACCGCTGGATGAAGTTGTAGAACCCCTGGTACGTGATCACGTCGGACGAGCCCATGGTCGGCGCGCTCTGCGCCGGCCTTTCCGGCAGCCTCCGCACCTTGGGCGCCACTTTTTCAGCCAGGATGCCGTCGATCAGATGCTCCAACGCGACCTGTCCGCCGAAGTAGGTTCCCAACTTGACCGCGTCGAACGACGCGAATGCGGTCTTGTCGTAGTCCGGGTCCCAGCCCAACGAGTTGATGTCCGTCAGCCACACACCGAGGGCCAGCACGAAATCAGCCGTCCCGACCAGATCCGTGACGGCCGGCGCTGACGCCTGGCCGTCGAGGACGCCGGCGAACAGCGCATCGTCCTCGGACAGGACGGACTTGCTGAGGAGTTCCGTGACGAAGGGGACGTTCAGTTGCTGGATCAGGCTCAGGGCCTTGTCCTGCAGGCCGAACCGGTCGATCTCCACACCAACCCAGATGAGCGGGTTCTCGGCGCTTTCGAGCCGTTCGCAGATCCGCGCGACCGACTGCTCCAGGCTGGTCTCGTCCGACAGGATCCTGGCCGGCTTCAGAACGCCCCTCGGCGGCTCGCATTCCAAGTCGACCATGTCCTGGAGGAGCTCGATATAAATCGGGCGCCGTTCTGTTATGCACTGGGTGAGTGCATAATCGATCAGCGTCGGCGCAAGGTCGGGGTTGTCGACGCGTACGGTGGCGGCCGTGATGTGCTCGAACGACTGCATGTCCGTTTCGCGTCCGCTGATGAAGTGGTGCGCGCTGAAGCCGGTCTGCTCGAAGGTGAGCGTCTTCTTGATACTCGGCGTGCCGTTGATCAACACCAGCGGCACCTTTTCGACGTAGGCACCGGCGACGGCGTTCACGGCACACAGCGCACCCGCGGAGTAGGTGACGCAGAGGGCCCCGATGCCCTTCAGCCTCGCGTACCCGTCCGCCGCGTATCCGGCATTGACCTCGTTGACTTCTTCTACGATTTCAATGCTGCTCGGCGTGACGTAGTGGTTCAACCAGTCGATCGAGTAGTCGCCCGCGATGGAGAACAGATGCTCGAGGCCCAGTTGGCGAAGCCGGTCTACCAGATACTGCCCTACGGTGCAGGTCTCGTTCACGTCTGGATACCTCCGCGGTCAGTAGTCGCTCGCGCCGCCGAACAGCCGGGGCATGTAGATGTCGAATATCCCCGGACACTTGCGTTCGGGATACCGCTGGAGCATGAAACCCTTGAAGGCGTCGCCTGCCAACCCGTTGCCGATCGCCTGCCGGGCGGCCGAGAGGTACTCGATGTTGCGAGCGACTTCGTTTTTGTCGGCCGGCAGGCCGTGGCCCGGCATGAACAGATCGTAGTCCGATAGCAGCATCCCCTGGAGCACCCGGATCCAGTGGTCCATATGATCCGTCAGATACAGATGGGTACCGCTGTAGATCAGGTCCTGAGTGAAATAGACTCCCAGATCAGGAAGCCTGATCGTCAGGTGGAAGTCGATTTCGGTTTCTGTCACCCGGTCGAAGATGTACCTGACCCCGTCGATGGTCTCGGTGCCGGGGCCGACGGCTTGCTTGGGCACGACTATCTGGTCCGGAACGAGGTCGCCCAGTTTCCAGTGGTCGCTCCTCGAGGCTTCTCCATGCTCCTGGATGAAGCTCATGGTCTCGGGCAGCGCGTGGATCGCGATGTCGCTGAACGCCGCTCCCAGGCCGAACCAGTGGTCGGGGTGCCGGTGCGAGAGGTACAGCCTTTCGATCGGCTTGCCCAGGCTGTCCGCGTAGTCCCTGAACGCCCTTGCGTAGGGAACCAGGAACTGCCCGTCGACGAGGACCAGTTGGTTCCTGGTTTCGACGATGTGCGTGGCGTTCGCGATGTTGTTGTACGCGAAGGAGGAGACGAAGGTGTGGATACGGACATCGCCCTCCTGCTTCACGACCATGATGATGGGATCTGACACCTGAGCCAGCATGCGGGACCTTTCCGAGGTCATGTGGTGTGCTCTCGCAGTTCCGCCAACGCAGCCCTCGCGACGTCGTAGGCGCTGTCCCCGCCCGGTACCGGGTCGTCCTCGCCCGGGCGCCAGAATCGCCGGCGTGCCATGCGCATGGAGCTGTCGAACGGTGGGATCGCGTTGAACACTTCGATGAGGTACGGCCCGCGGTACACCGGCTCGATCTCGTTCAGGATGATGTCCCAGGGGATCCAGCTGTCCTTCACCGCACCCCGGTCGGGTGCGGATATGTGGACGTAGGAGAGCCGATCCCGCCGCACGGCTCGCGCGATGTTGTCCCTGAAGACCGACGGCCCCTGGCTTTCCATCACCACCTGCGCGGTGTCGATCGTGACACCGCCCTGCGCGTGCCGGAGGCTGTCGAGGAAATCGAGCACCTCCGAGACCATGTTGGGCGGGGGCGTCTCCCAGCTCTTGACGGGTTCGATCGCGAGCTGTACTCCGCGCGCCGCGGCGTACTCCGACAGCTCTTCGAAGACGGAACGCGCCGCGTGATAGCGCGGCTTCATCCAGTCCTGGAGGGCGTCGCTCCACAGCGGTTCATTGGTGTCCGTGGCCGGAAAGACGCCGTAGGGGTAGAGGAAGGGCCCTGACATGATCGAGTCGCCGCCCAGGACCCGCGTGATGTCAACGCGTGACTTGAGGTAGGACAGGGCCTGTTTGCGCTGTTCCTCGTACGGTGACGTCGGGTCGAAGGTCCGCGTGGTCCCGACGTTGGTGGTGAACTTGGCGTCCTGCAGCCCTGCCTGGTCGAAGGCCTTCCTGAGGCCGATGTAGCTGTCGACCTCAAGCTTGTGGTCGACGGTCGGGGGCTGGGAGGCGATGTGCACGTCGAAGCCGTCGTAGCCCATGTCCGTGAGGGCCTTCAGATGACGGATCAGGATCTGGGTGTAACCCGGGTCCTGCGGCCGCAGGTCGGCCGTGAACATGAAGAAGCTGAAGAAGACGTCTCGCCTGAATGTCGCGTTCATCGTCACCAGCCCAGGACGTCGGCGAGGTAGGCGCGGGCCTTCTGGGCGTACTCGAGCGGGTTGGCCTTGTTCGGGTCCTGCTCGGCCTCCACGACCAGCCACCCCTGGTAGCCGGCGTCGGCCAGCGCCTCCAGGATGGGCCGGAAGTCGATCGCGCCGTCTCCGGGCACGGTGAAGACGCCGAGCTCGACGCCCTCCTGGAACGACAGGCCTTCTTCACGCACCCGGCTCACGACCTCGGGCCGGATGCTCTTCATGTGGACGTGGCCGATGCGGTCGGCGTAGGCCTGGGCCATGTCCAGTGGATCGTCGCCGGCGAAGGCGATGTGGGCGGTGTCGAGCAGGAGGTGCACCAGGTCCGGGTCGGTCGAGGCCATCAGCCGGTCGACGTCGGCCCGGGTCATGACGCCGGTACCCATGTGGTGGTGGTAGCTGAGCTTCATCCCGGCCGAGCCCGCGATCTTGCCGAGCTCGTTCAGGCCCGAGGTCAGGGCGTCCCACTGGGCATCGGTGAAGACCGGGCGGTTGGCGAAGACGTCGACCGGGAGCAGGTGCGACGACGCTCCGAACTCGGCCACGACCAACTCGGTCCCGCCCAGCGCCTTGACATGGGCCAGCGTCTCCTCGAAGGCGGCGATCGTCTTCTGCCGCATCTTGCCGATGGTGAAGTAGGTGCTCGTCCAGGGTTCGGACACCTGCAGGCCGCGGAGATCGAGCGCGGCTTTGAGCGCGGCGGCGTCCGAGGGGTACTTGTGCCCGATGCTGCAGCCCTGGAAGCCGGCGAGTGCCATCTCGCTCACGGCCTGGCCGAAGGAGATGCCGGCGTCGATGGTGGGGAAGTCGTCGTTCCACCACAGGGTGCAGCAGACGCCGAGCTTCACCTTGTCCGGGCCGAGGCGGTCCGCCAGGTCGGTCATTTCGTCGCCCCATTCAGGTAGCGGTCCTCGATGCGGGGTGGCTGAGCCCAGGAGCCGTAACCGGGGGCCTTCGCACCTGGCGGATTGGCCCCGATGGCCCGCCACAGCAGCCCCTCCTGATAGGAAGCGGCCGTGACCGTGGAGGTCTCGCCCGCGGCATGGGCTCCGTAGCGGTCGGTCCACTCGGGTGGCAGTGCGTACCACATCCCGGCGTACCAGAGCTTGATCACATTGCGGGCCACCGGGCCGAGGCGGTCGTCGCTGAAGATCCGGTGGCGCAGGGCGCGATCGAGCAGGGCCCGATCGGGCAAGGTCCGGTAGGGCAGGGCCCGGTCACGACCGCCGGCGTCAACGGCCGCGTCCGCGCGGGCCGCGCGGTGGGCGTCCAAGAGGGCGGTGACGACCTCGTCCCCGCAGGCGGCCTGCACTTTGGCCAGGTAGTCGCGGGCCAGACCCGTGCCGAGCAGCACGGTCTCCTCGAAGGCGGTCAGGTCGACCGACAGGGAAAGGAACTCCTCGAACGACGGGGCGGTCACCGCGTCACCCCCTGGGTACGCTCGCCGGCGGCCGGTGTGGCCTCCGGATCGGACCCGAACGCGACCGGGATCTCGAAGGTAGGAGCGGCGTGCAGGCCGTCGCTGCCCGGCAGGGGATTGCGGACCAGCCGGTTGAACCCGTCGCGCAGCCGGAACATGTCGCAGACGGCGTCCTGCAGGAGGCCCGGCCGCCCGTTGAACGCCTTGGTGAGCAGGGCGAGGAAGGCCCCGTAGGCGGCGTTGAAGTCCCGGGCGACACCGGCGAGTTCCGACCCCGCCGGGTAGTCGGCGAGCCGGGCACTCACCTTCACCGGGTACACATCGTCCCAGGCGACACTGAGCGGCGGCCCCGAAGGCGCGTCGGGTTCGTCGCCGACCTGGTAGTAGCGGCCGAGCTGCAGCTGCCGGAACCGGTAGTAGTGGGCCAGCTCGCCGTCCGCGTCGTAGATGCCGGAGTCCAGGCCCTCGCCCTGAGCGGCGATGAAGCGCAGTGCCCCGCAGGCCGAGTCCAGGTCGGAGACGACGATCACCTTCCCGCCGCCGGAGTAGAAGTACTCGGGCCCCACCTGGAGGTCCGGGTCTCCGGAGAAGAGCTTCGGGTCGTCGGCCGCCACCTTCTCGAGGCCTTCGATGATCTCCGCGTAGAACTCGCCGATGCTGTAGAAGCGCATCCCCTCGGCCGTCGGGCTGAAGGCCAGGACCGGACTCCCGCTGTCCGGTGTGCGCACCAGCCGTGCGTCGGCGCTGGGAGCCTGGCCCGGCCGCTCGATCTTGCAGAACGTCTCCACCGCCTCGGGGGACAACGGCCGCAGGTCGACGGTGAAGTCGTTCTCGCCGTCGGGCAGGTAGGCCGGGTAGGACGGCACGAAGCCGGGGCGGTTCAGGTCGGGCTTCCCGCCGATGGCGTTCAGGACGTTGGCGACGAGGGTCAGGTGCAGCATCTCCTCCACCGCGACCACCCGGATGATGTGGGCGGCATCGGAGTTGGTGGTGGACCGTATGGAGTAGTACGCGGTCAGGTACGGCGGGATGGTCGCGTGCTCCAGGGCCAGCGCCACGTGCAGATAACTGATCAGGTCGTCACGGTTGTTGATGGTCGACGCGGTCACCGGGCCACCTCCTGAGGCCGGCGCCGGCCGGCTTCGGTCGAGGTGACCTCGACCGGTGCGGTCTCGGAGTCGAGCTGGGCCAGTATGGCGCGGGTGCTGCGCAGGCACAGGGCGGCGATGGTGAGTGTCACGTTCGACGTGCCCACGGTGGGCATGCTTCCCCCGCCGACCAGGTAGAGGTTCTCGTGGTCCCAGCTCCGCTGATCCGCGTTGACCACCGATGTGGACGGGTCGCGGCCCATCATGTGGGTGCCGGAGAGATGGTTGCCCCCGCGGATCTCGTACCCCTCGCCGCCATGGACGGCGTAGCCCCAGAAGTTCGGGTCGTACTCGGTGTGGTCCTCGGCCCCGAGGCGGGCGAAGATCCGTCGCGACAGCTGCCTGGCGTACGCCACCCCGCGCATCGTGTAGTCGGGGATGTCGTAGGTGAGGATGGGCCGCATGTTCCCCAGCTGGTCGGTGTAGGCCGGGTCCACGGTGATCCGGTTGCTCGGGTTGGCGGGGACCTCGACCATGAAGGCCAGTTGCAGCTGGCGGGAGACCCGGTCCACCAGGCCCTGGCGGAGGGACTCGCCGTAGCGGCCACCGGCGTCCACCAGGTCCATCAGGTCGGTCATCGGCGCCCCTCGGGCCCAGCCCCAGCCGTCGTTGTGGATGTCGACGCTGAACGCCGCCTGGCGGCGGCGGAAGCGGCCCCCGCGCAGGTCGGTGATGCCGCCCGTGCAGTTCGTGCCCCGGAAGGTGCCGGCCACCTCGGGGAGCAGAGCCCACGCCAGCAGGTAGGCGTGGTCCATGAAGTTCCGCCCCATCAGGCCGCTTGAGCTGCGCAGGCCGGAGGCCAGCATCAGCCGGGGGTTCTCCACCGCGTTGGCGGCCAGGATGAACAGCCGGCCCCGGGCTCGCATGGTGGTGAAGTCGGGGCTGTCGGGCCGGTCGTAGTGGCGGTACTCGATCTCGGTCACCCGTCGGGTCTGCTCGTCGACGTGCACCTTGTAGGCCACCGCCTGGGCGACCAGGTCGACCCGGCCGCTCTGGAGGGCCACCGCGAGGGTCTTGCCGGCGTGGTACTTGGCCTGCACCGGGCAGATGGGCACGCAGTTGTTGTTGCCCTGGCAGCGCCCGCCGACCTCGACCTGGTAGGTGCTCACCGCGCCTCGCGGCACGTAGCCCTTCCCGCCGTCGAAGGCCGGGTTCGGTATCCCGTTCCGCCCCTGCGGGAACGGCCGTACCCGCAGCTCGCGCCGCTCCCCGTCGAGCTCGACCGGCATCCCGTCGAGGTCCTTGGCGACCATCCGGTCCAGGTAGGACAGGGGCAGCCCCTTCATCGGGAACACATAGCCCTCGTCGAAGGTCATCCCGAGGTAGGCCTGGTCCTCCACGTCCGCGGAGACGCCGATCTCGCGTTCGGCCTCGTTGTAGTACGGGGCGAGGTCCTCGTAGGTGAGCGGCCAGTCGGCCCCCTCGCCGTAGAGCGTGTGCATGCGGAAATCCTCGGGGAGCATCCGCAGCGTCTTGGCCTCCCAGTGCATGGTGGTGCCGCCGAGGACCCGGGTGTAGGTGGTGTCCGTGGCGAAGGGCCCGCTCTGGACGAGGTAGGCCGAGGCGTCGGGCGCGCCCGGGGAGATGCGCCGTGCGTCGGTACCGCGGGGCATCGGGGCGCCTGCGACGACCGGGTAGGGGGACTGGTTGTCCTTGCCGGCAGCCGAGTAGAAGCGGTCGAGGTAGCCCTCGTAGCCCCTCAGGGTGAGGTCCTCGGCCGGGCCCGCTTCGAGTATCAGTACCCTCTTGCCGGCGTCGCTCAGCCGCGCGGCGATGAGGGCGCCGGCGATCCCGCCGCCGACGATGACGGCGTCGTAGAGGACTTCGGCCGCCGCCGCGGGGGCGGTTCGCTTCGCCGCCCCCTCGGGGAACTTCGCGTACATGGGGCAGTCACTCCTCCGCTGCCGGGCGCGGTCGGGACCGGTGTGGGGTCGAGGATTCGAGTCGGTCGGCCATGGGTCAGACGGCCTCGGCCCGGGCCCGCATGGCGGACAGGTAGGCGGCGTAGCTCCACGTCAGGTTGTGCACGCTGCGCTCGAAGCCGGTGGTGCCGTCGAACTGCTCGGACAGCTCCAGGTTGTCGCTGTGGTAGATGACGGCCTGCACCATGGCGTCACCGGTCGCCGTCAGGGCGGCGGCGGCTGCCGCCGGGGACGTCGACGCGTCGATGCCGGACTGGGCGAAGAAGGGTGCGGACAGGTCGTCCACGGGCACCTTGCCGCTCGACTTGATCGTGGCGGCCAGCTTGTAGTGCAGCTCGGCGACGTTGCAGGTGGAGAGGGCCCAGGGGTGGCCGCCGAGCACCGGGTGCGCGGTGTCACCGTCGTAGACGTCGCCCGGGTAGCGGCCGAACAGCGGCCCGATGCCGAAGCTGTCCTTGTCGGCCTTGTTGATCGGGTAGAAGGCGATGCCGCCCTCCTCCCACTGCGAGCGCAGTTGGGCCGCTGTGGCCAGCAGCTTGGAGTCGGTGACCGGAACGGCGCCGTAGACGGCCGACTGGACGATGTCGATGTTCGGGTCGTAGCCGCTGACGACCGGGTTCTGGGGCGAGGGCTGGGACCCGTCACCGGGGTCGGCCAGCATGCTCACGTACTTGCTCCCGTCCCAGTGGCCTGCAAGGGCCTGGCGCAGCCACTTGACGGCCGGCCGCAGTCCGGTCGGCTTGTCGATGCCGACGATGGTCGAGGCCTGGATCTCCTCGAAGCAGCGCAGCTGGGCGGAGCGGGCGAAGAAGCTGTACCCGTTGTGCTCCTCCCACAGGTTCGTGGTGGGGCCCTGGTAGACGCTGAGGAGGTAGGCCACGTTCGCGTTCACCAGGTCGACCGCCCGCTTCTGGGTGCCGACATCGAGCTGGTCGTAGGCGGCCAGGATGGTGATCGTCTGCAGGGCCGGCCCGTCGTTCTGCTCGGTCCACGGGCGGGCGTCGCCGGCGATGTTGAAGCAGGCGTGACCCTTGGTCAGCGGCGGCTGGGTGTTGGAGTGGCAGAGATCGGCGAACTGCACGTAGTCGTTGAGCGTCTGCACCGTGCCGCCCGGGCGGGTGGGCATGCCGGCCTGGGCCACCTCCATGGCCGTGATGGCGCCGTCGCGCACCCAGTTGAAGACGTAGTCCTCGTCGATGCCGGGGGTGTCGGCCGGGAAGGACGGGGCGGCGATGATGCAGCCCGGCTTCGAGTTCCGGGACATGTCGCCCGGCGACTGCGGGTCGCTGAAGACGAAGCCGTCACTGGCGATGTTCCGGAACATGAAGGTGTACATGATCGGCACGAGCGACGGCAGGTCCACCGCTCCCGGAGCGAAGGAGATCTGGACGTTCGCCCGCGCTCGGGAAGTGCCGGCCGGTCGGTTCGAGCGGGCGGGCGTGCTGGATTCGGACATTGCTGAACTCCCCCGTTGTCTTTCGGGCGGGACTATCGGATTCGGTCGGCACCCCGCCACGTGGATCAAAGGGCTTGGGAACCGAGTGCGCCCATGCGTTGCGTCCATCGGGTGTGTGAGCTTGCGGCGCGAGCAAGCCGGAGGGACGCAACAATAGGATGCAGATTGTTCATAAGGAATTCGATGACGTCAGGCCGCGAGTTCATATCGCTGCCGGTAATGCCTGACGCGAAGACCATGGTCACGTCATCAGCGGCGCGCGGGAACCATCGAGATCGCCCAGTGGGCCGTGGGCGCGTTCCGGTCGACCCGGTCGACCTGGGCACACGAACCGCCCGTACCCTGGCGGCCGCGCGGGTGCGGCAGGCCCTCGCGTGAGCCACGCGCGCGGAGTGGCCGGGAGGACGCGCGGGCAGCCACGGGACCTCCCGTGACCGGACGGGTTGTGAGTATGTGAGCAACCGTCAGAAAGCCTTGCGCGTAAGAGACTTCTCAAGCGGAGCGCAGCCCCGCGGGGCCCCGGCGGCGTCGCACGCCCGTGAGGCGGGGCAGGCGGACCGGTCGTCTCGCAGCCGCGTTTTCGCCGTGGGGACGGGGCGACGGGAGTGGCGCACGGCAACGCCGTCAGGCCTGCGATGACACCCTGAATCAGGTACCCGAGTCGACGCCATTCCCCTAATCGCATTAATAGGGAATGCATTCCTTCGCCCCCCGTTTTCTCACCAGCGCGCGACGCAGAGACTTTCCGGCAGCGGGTCCCATGGCAGCTTTTCAATGAACGGCATGGAGGAATTTTTGAAGCAGCTGAGACGTGACCGTTCCACGCGATGCGTATGCCGCTTGGCGTGCCTTTATCTTTGCGTACCGCAGGCTACAGTTAGCCGGGCAGGCACCGCAAGAGAAAATTCCAATGTTGCGTATGAGGTTGAAATAAACGAGTGCAGCTTACTGGTGCATAACCGTGCGTCGAATCCTGGCGGTGCGCGACCCGACGTCAACAAGTCCGGACCGGTCAGGGCGTCGGACTCTTCCGCTCGGGCCTGCCCTTGCGGTATCGCTCCTGCAGCAGTCGCCCGGTCTGGGTGGACACCGGCGCGGCGAGCAGGGCGGTGACCAGGTCGACCAGCCGGCTGGTGAACAACCGGTCGTCCCTGCGAGGGCGTCCGGCGGCCCGGGCGGCGAGTTCGGCGTGGCAGAACCTCATGGCGGTGAAGCGGGTGTGGAACACCGCGACCGACTCGGGAGCCAGCAGCGGCTCCACCAGGCGCCGCCAGGGATAGATGCTCGACCCCTCGGTCACGACGGCCTCGACCAGGGGTTCGGGGCGGTTGAGCAGTTCGGCCACGATCTGCAGGAACGCGCGGCCGCCGTCGGGGTCGGCGAGTTTCGCGGCGGCCGGCAGCACGAGTGCGGCGGCGAGGGATCGCAGGTCCACGGCGCCGCCGTCCTCGTACTGCTGCAGCAGCACCTCCCGGCGGGCGTCCACCGCGGGGAGGTGCTTGTCGAGCACGGCACGCAGCAGACCCGCCCGGTCGCCGAAGTGGTACTGCAGGACCATCGCGTTGCGCTGGCCTGCGGCCCGCTTGATCTCGTTGAGTGACACACCGTCGACGCCCTTCGCCGCGAACAACTGCTCGGCGGCCCGGATGAGGGTGGCGCGCGTGTCGCCCGCCTTCCGGCTCCGAGGCGACGTGGCCTGCGTCTCATGTGCTGTCACGGTTGCCCATGCTAGCGTCGCCAGGCCGGAGTAATACACGTGCATTAACGACTGATAAAGGCGCCTTGGTGCGCCGCGGGAGTCAATCCAGTGAAGGCACTGACCTACCACGGCCCCCACGACATCCGCTTCGAAGATGTCCCCGACCCGGCCGTCACCAGCCCCACCGACGCGGTCATCGAGGTGACCACGGCCGGCATCTGCGGCAGCGACCTGCACATCTACGGCGGTCACGGGTTCACCCCGGAGACCGGTTACACCCCGGGACACGAGTGCGTCGGCGTGGTCACCGACACCGGCGACCGGGTCACCCGGTTCAAGCCCGGCGACCGCGTCCTGGTTCCCGCCTCGGTCGGCTGCACGCTGTGCGGAACCTGCGCTAAGGGACTCACCGCCAGGTGCGAGCGAGCACACGCGCCGACGGACCTCTGCTACGGAGTGAGCCCGCACCTCCCGGGAAGTCAGGCCCAGTTCCTGGCCGTGCCCCATGCCGATGTCAACCTGGTGCGCCTGCCCGAAGGCATCTCGGACGAGGCGGCGGTCGTTCTCACGGACAACGCCCCCACGGCCTGGTACGGCTGCCGCCGGGCCCGCATCCAGCCGGGCGAAACGGTTCTTGTCATCGGCCTGGGCCCGGTCGGCCTCATGGCCGCGCAGTCCGCCTTCACGATGGGTGCGGCCCGTGTGCTGGGTGTGGACCTGGTCGCGGAGCGCCGGGCCTTCGCCGAGACCCTGGGCGTCGAGCCAGTCGAGGGCGAGGACGCGCGAACGGCCGTACGCGAGATGACGGCAGGGCGCGGACCGGACGCCGTGGTGGAGGCCGTGGGCTCGGACGCCACCATCGGGCTGGCCCTCAAAACCGTCCGGCAGGCGGGACGGGTCAGCGTCATCGGCGTCAGCCAGAGCAAGGCCTTCCCCTTCCACATGGGACTGGCGCAGATCAAGGAGCTGGAGTTCGCCATCGGTCTGTGCTCGATCCATTACGAACTCCCCGCCCTGATCCCCCTCGCCCAGGCCGGCCGGATCACCCCGGAGGCCGTGGTCTCCCACCGCTTCGGCCTCTCCGAAGGCCCCGCCGCGTACGAACTGTTCAACAGCCGTGCCGCCGGTGTCCGCAAGATCCTCCTCGACCCCTCCCGTTGATCCGCGGACCGGCCCCCGTCCGGGGGAACGGCATCGTCCCTGAAACGTAACCAACGGCGGACTTACAAGCATCCCAACCAGTCGGTATGGTACGCGGCCCGGAGGCTCCTCCCCCGTTCACCTCCACGGATTCACGCCGTGACGGAAGGCCAGGCCATGACATACGCCGACGAGAACCAGTACCCGCCATCAGGACCGGCCGGATCGCCCTGGTCCCACACCCAGCCCCAGTGGTACGGATACGACGCCCCCGGACACGACTGGTACGGACACGCCACGTGGGACGAGCCTGTGGCGCAGGCTCGTCCTCACCAGGACGACCTGACCGCCCTGCGCTCGGCGTACCGGCTGCTTCGCCGGATCTCCACACTGACCGCGCTCGGCTCCTTCGTGGTGTACGTCGTACTGTCCTGCTCCGCGCCGGGCCTGATGGGGTCCAAGATCGCCGGGGAGCTGAGCCTGGGAATGGCCCTCGGAGTCCTCCAGCTCGTGGTCACCTTCGCGGCGGTCCACTGGTACGGACGCAGCGCACGGCGCTCGGTGGATCCGCTGGCCCGTGTCATCAGGGAACGGACGGCCCCCGCCGGCGGCAACGCGGGAGTGGCGAGATGAACGACTTCAGTTCCGGGACGCAGGCCACCGTCCTCATGCTGTTCACCGTCCTGGTCACCGTCACGCTGCTGATGTGCGTGATGGCCGGCCCGGACCGCGACGATCTGACGAACTTCTACACCGGCTACCGCTCGCTCACCCCGCTCAAGAACGGCCTCGCCATCGCGGGTGACTACATCTCCGCGGCCACGGTGCTGAGCACCACCGGCATCGTCGCGCTCGCCGGGTACGACGGCTACGTCCTTGCGGTCAGCACCGCCCTGTCTCTCGTTCTGCTGATGTTCCTGCTGGCCGAACCTCTGCGCAACGCCGGCAGGTTCACCATGGGCGACGTCCTGGCCCGCACCATGCCGGGGCGCGCGGTGCGTGTCGCCGCCTGTGTGGTGACGCTCGCGGCCACCCTGCCCTTCCTCGTCGTCCAGCTCTCCGGGGCCGGGTCGCTGCTCACCTTCATCCTGAACCTGCCGCACGTGGCCGGTGCCAGGACGGTGTGCATCGTCATCGTAGGCAGCCTGATGATCATTTACGCGGCGCTCGGCGGGATGCGGGGCACCGCGCTCATTCAGATGATCAAGATCGTGCTCCTGCTCGGCACCAGCGCCGTCGTCGCCGTCCTGGTCCTGAACCGCTTCGACTGGAGCCCGGGCGACCTGCTCAGGGCCGCCCAGCACGGCAGCGGCGCGGGCCCCGCCTTCCTCCAGCAGGGCCTTCAGCTGGGCACCTCGGCCACCGAGCGGCTGGACTTCATCGGCCTGCAGATCACCGTGGTCCTCGGTGTCGCCTGCCTGCCCCACATCACGATGCGCCTGTACTCCGCCCAGGACGTGCCGGCGGTGCGCCGCTCCATGTCGTGGGCGGTGGGCACGGTCACCACGTTCTGCCTGCTCGTGATCATCATGGGAACGGGCGCGGCGGCGCTGGTGGGATCGCGGTACATCACCGCGGCCGACCCACAGGGCAGGACATCGGTCCTCATGCTGTCCCAGGTGCTCGGCGGGGCACCCGGCTCCGCGGGCACGACGATCCTCTACTCGGCCGTGGCGGGCGTCGTCTTCATCACCTTGCTGTCGTCGGTCGCGGGGATGACCCTGGCCGCGGCCTCCTCGCTCGCCCACGACCTGTTCGCCCATGCGGTGCGGCGGGGGCTCTCGAAGCCGCGTACGGAGATGACGGTGGCGGTGTGGACGAGCGTGGGCGTGGGAATCGTCGCCATCGGGCTCTCCGTCCTGGTCCAGAACTGGAACGTCGGGGTGCTGACCACGCTGGCCATCTGCATAGGAGCCTCGGCGGTGGCGCCCGCGCTCACCTACTCCCTGTTCTGGCGCGGATTCACGCGCACCGGCCTGCTCGCCACCCTCTACGGCGGAGCGGCCTGCGCGCTGCTGCTGATGGTCTTCTCCCGGGCCGTCTCGGGCACGCCGGCCGCCGTCTTCCCGAACGCCGACTTCGACCTGTACCCCCTGCAGTCGGCCGGACTGGTGTCCGTCCCGTTCGGCTATCTGGCGGGCTGGCTGGGCAGCCGTCTCGATCACCGGCGCCGCGCCGCCGCCAGCCGGGAGAACCGGCGGCTCTACGAGGAGAGCGAGGCGCGGCTGCTCGCCGCAGCCGAGTGACGGGGCGGCGGGAGCCCCGCGACGGCCCGAGGCGGTCAGGCGAACGTGCCGGTCAGTGATTGTTCGGTCCACACGGTCTTGCCCTCCCGGGTGTAGCGGGTGCCCCAGCGCTCGGTCATCTGCGCCACCAGGAACAGGCCTCTCCCGCCCTCGTCGGTGGTACGGGCGTGGCGCAGGTGGGGTGAGGTGTGGCTGGAGTCGCTGACCTCGCACACCAGGCACCGTTCACGGATCAGCCGCAGGGTCGCGGGGCCGCCGGCATAGCGGTAGACGTTGGTGACCAGCTCACTGGCGATCAGCTCGGTCGTGAACGCCAGGTGTTCCAGGCCCCATTCGCTCAGCTTGGCCGAGGTCAGCGCCCGGGCCCGGGCGGCGCTGGCGGGCTCCGAGGGAAGACTCCAGGAGGCGACGTCGTCCGGTGGCAGCATCCGGGTGCGGGCGATCAGCAATGCGACGTCGTCGGCGGGGCGCGCGGGCACGAGTGCGTCGACCACCGCCTGGCACGTCCGTTCCAGCGCGTTCGCGGGGCGGGCGAGTGCCGCACACAGCTTGGCCAGGCCCAGGTCGGTGTCGATGTGCCGTTCGCCGATGAGTCCGTTGGTGTACAGGCACAGCAGGCTGCCCTCGGCCAGTTCGACGTCCCGGGCCTCGAAGGGGAGGCCGCCCACGCCGAGTGGGGGGCCGGCGGGCAGGTCGAGCACAGCCGCCTGTCCGTCCGGAGCGGTCACCACCGGCGGCGGGTGGCCGGCCCGGGCCCCGGAGCACCGCCCGGAGACCGGGTCGTACACGGCGTACAGACAGGTGGCGCCGACGACCTGCTCGTCCACGGGCCGTTCGCCGACCGCTTCCTGTTCGGCCGCCAGGAGGTTGACCAGGTCGTCGAGACGGGACAGCACCTCGTCCGGTTCCAGGTCGAGGCTGGCGAGCGTGTGCACGGCGGTGCGCAGCCGGCCCATCGTGGCGGCGGCGTGGATGCCGCGTCCCACCACGTCGCCGACCACGAGGGCGACCCGTGTCCCGGACAGCGGAATCACGTCGAACCAGTCGCCGCCCAGGCCCGGCGCCGCGCTGGCCGGCAGGTACCGCAGGGCCACCTCGACGGCCGACTGGTCCGGAACCGCCCGGGGCAGAAGGCTGCTCTGCAAGGTGAACGCGGTCTGTTGCTGCTGGGTGAAGCGCCTGGCGTTGTCGATGGACACGGCGGCGCGCGAGGCGAGTTCCTGGGCGAGAGTGAGGTCGTCCGCCTCGAACGGATCCGGGCGACGCGAACGCCACAAGGTCATCACGCCCAGCACGAGGCCACGCGCGGCGACCGGTACCACGATCATCGAGTGGGCGCTCAGGTCCGGAGCGTGAGTCCCCTGCCGGCCTCCCGTGGAGAACCAGTCCGCCGGGATGACCGGGTCCAGGACGGGCCGCCCTTCGGCCAGGCATCTGGCCTGGGGCGTGCCCGGAGCGAACTGGACCGGCTCGCCCTGGGGGTGGGGCGGACCGGCCTGCTGGGCACCGACGCCGCAGGCCCCCACACGGACCACGGGCCCTGCCAGGGCCTGCGCCGGTTCCTCCCCGCGCGTCACCGGCTGCAGCAGGTCCACCGACGCATGGTCGGCGAGGTGAGGCACCATCACCTCGGCGAGTTCCCGGGCGGTCTCCGCCACGTCGAGGGTCGTTCCGATACGGCTGCCGGCCTGGTCGAGGAGCGCGAGCCGACGCTGGGCCTGATGGCGTTCGGTGATGTCCTCGATCATCTCGGCCACCCCCAGGACGCGGCCGGAGGGATCCTCCATGGGGAAGGACGAGACCATCGCGACCCGCTCGCGTGCCGGATCCCACTCCAGGCGGACGAACTGCTCGGAGTAGACCATCGGCCTGCCGGTCTCCATCACCTGACGCACCCGGTCCACGGCCCTGCGGGCGTCGTCCGGGAGGAGGAAACAGCCGGTGGACAGCCCCCGGAACTCCGCTGCCGGGACACCGGTGAAGCGTTCGATGGCCCGGTTGACCCTGAGCAGCCTCAGGTCGGGGCCGTGGACGACCAGGCCGATGGGGCACCGGCGGTACAGCCCGTCGAGCACCGCGCGGTCCCTTTGCCACTCCAGGACGTCGGCCGTGGGCGCCCCGGCGAGGAGCCACTCGCGGATCCCGTCGCCGCGTGGGAGCGGCTGGGCCCTGAGCCCCATCTCCACGAGCTGCCCGTCGCGGTGCCGCACGTTCAGGACCCCGTACCAGCCGCCGGCTCTCCTGCAGCGCACCGCGGCCTCCCCCACGGCCGGCAGATCGTGGGGATCGGCGAGGACCTCGGATGCCGGACGACCGATCACGGCTGCCACCGGATGGCCGAGCAGTTCCTCGGCCCGCCGGTTCCATCCGACCACGACGCCCCGGTCGTCGAGCACCGCCAGTGCGGCGAGGTGCGGGGCGAACGGATCGTCGTGGCTTTCGCTGGACTCCTTCATGCGCTTCTCCACCGCTGGACTCCACCTTGCAATCGGTCGCTCTCCACTTCTCCCGCGCACGCCGGCCTGCCCCTGTCATGGAAGCAGCTCACGGGGGTGTCCCCAGCTCACGTGCCGCCAGGGCCCAGCTGAGCTCCACCGCGGTGTCCGGAGCGTCCAGACTGGTGCCGGTCAGCTCCTCGAACCGGCGCAGCCGGTAGCGGACGGTGTTGACATGGACGTGTGCGCTGCGGGCGACGTCGCGGATGTGCCGTCCCTTCTCCAGGTATCCCCGCACCGACTCCTCGATGAGGGCACCGAACTCCCCCTCCGCCTCCAGTGGGCGCAGATAGCGGTCGAGCAGCAACTCGGCGAGTTCCGGCTCGGCGACGACGGCCACCCGCCAGGACAGGTCGGCGAGGTCGTACACGCCGCGCCGTCCGTACGCACGGGCGGCTTCCAGCAGCCTGCCGGCGGCACGGAAGGAGTGGTGCACCGCGGCCAGGTCCGTCGGCGGGCCGAGCCCCGCCGTCACCTCCAGGTCACCGGTCTGCGGCTTCTGCTCGACGACTCCGACGACAGCCTCGTCCAGCACGGTGAGCAGCGCGACCCGGCCGTTCCTGCGGCCGTGGGAGTCCAGGGAGCGTTCCAGCGCGTCCGGGCCGGTGGTGCCGTGGGGGACGGCCCTGATCGCCCGGTACGGCCGCGCCAGGTCCAGTCCGTAGATCGCCGCACCGCTGTGGATCTCCGCCGCGCTCAGCGTCCCGTAGAGCAGTCCGCGCAGGAAGTCGGCGCGGCGGCGGGCGTCGAGCAGGGCGGAGGCGACCTCCGCCTGCCGGTGGACGGCGGCGATCTGCAGGCTTCCCGCGTCCGCCAGCTCCCACAGGCGCTTGGTGCGGTCGACGACGAGGCCGGGATCCAGACCACGTTCGGTGGCCTCGGCGAGGAACAGATCGCGTATGGCGCTCAGCGCCCGGCGGAAGGCGCGCAGCCCGTCGCCGAGCGGCACGCCCCGGTCGACCCGGTCCCGGGCCACGTCGGCTTCGTCGAAGTCCTCCGGCGCGGGCACCGTCCCCTCTCGCACCACGGTGAGGGCCCGTTGGAAGTGCCGATGCCAGATCTGGTCCAGGAGTTCCCGCGGGACCGCGCGGTAGGACGGGATGTGGTCCGTCAGATCCGCGTGCAGGCGCCCGCCCATGCGCCCCTGCTGCGCGGCCATCGCGGCGATGACCCGTTCGAGGGACACCACCGCGCCCGGCTGTCCGGGCATGGCCCTCACCTCCGCCCCGCCGGTACCGGCCGTTGTGTGACTGAACAATATGCCGCCCTCCGGCCTTGGCCGGGGAGCCGTCGACAGCCGGCCGTCCCCCGAAGCACAGTGGCACGGCGGCCAGAGCAGCGGATCGGCGTGCGTGCAGCGCGGCGCCGACCGGCGTGCCGGCAGCCGCCGCCGTGGTACCGACCCACCCTGACGAACAGTGCGGAGACCGCCATGACCCATGAGCACCATCAGCGACCCCACCCCGCCGCCGACGCCGGTCCGCGGCTCGCGCCGCTCGCCGAGGACGGCTGGGACCCCGCCACCCGGGAGCTGCTCGCCCCCGTTCCCCGGGACGCCGACGGCCGCCCCGCCAACGTCTTCACCACTCTGGTGCGGCACCCCGGCCTGTTCCGGCACTTCCTGCCGTTCGGCAGCCATCTGCTGCGCGACGGCCGTCTCGCGGACCGGACCCGGGAACTGCTGATTCTGCGCACCGCCTACAACACCCGGGCGCCCTACGAATGGGGCCGGCACGTGCCGCTGGCCAGGGCCGCCGGGGTCACCGACGAGGAGATCCGGCGGGTCGGCGCGGGCCCGGACGCCCAGGGGTGGCCGCCCGGCGACGTCCACCTGCTGCGTGCCGCCGACGAACTGCACCGGGACGCACGTCTGTCCGCGGCCACCTGGTCCGCGCTCGCCGCCGACCACGACGAGGCACAGCTGATCGAAATCACCATGCTCGTGGGTCAGTACCACATGGTCGCGTTCTTCCTGAACTCCGCCGGTACGGAGCTCGAACCCGGCTACGAGGCGGAAGTCCTGCCGGCGCCCGCCGGGGCCGGCGCGGACGCGACGGAAGGGGTGCACGGCGATGTCTGAGACCCCGCACGGCGCGGCCCGCCCGGTCGGCCTCCTGGCCGGCCGGAAGGTACTGGTCGTCGGTGCGGGCACCCGGTCCAGCGACGATCCCGATGCCCCGGTGGGCAACGGGCGGGCGGTGGCGGTGCTCGCCGCCCGCGAGGGAGCGTCCGTGGCCTGCGCCGACGTCTCCCCCTCCGCCGCGGCGGCCACCGCCGCGCTGGTCGGCGAGGAGGGCGCCCGCGGCCTCGCCGTCGTCGGTGACGCCACCGATCCCGGCCGGTCCTCGGCGATGGTCGCCGAGGCCCGCCGTGGGCTCGGCGCCCTCGACGCGATCGTCGTCAACGTCGGGATCGGCCTCGGCGCGGGCCTGGCGGACACCTCGCCGGAGCAGTGGGAGCGCGTGCTCTCGCTCAACCTGGGCGCCCCCTTCCTCGCCGCCAAGTACGGACTGCCCGCGCTCGCCGACGGAGGATCGGTCGTCTTCGTCGGGTCCGTGGCCGGGCTGCGCGCGGCCACCGACTCGCCCGCCTACGACAGCTCCAAGGCGGGCCTGTTCGGACTCACCCGCCATGTGGCCAAGGAGGGCGGGCCACGCGGGATCCGCGCCAATCTGGTCGTGCCGGGCCTGATCGACACCCCGATGGGCCGCGAGGCCTCCGCCCGGCGGGCGTCGCGTTCCGGCTCGTTCAGCCGCATACCCCTGGGGCGTCAGGGCACGGCCTGGGAGGTGGCCGAAGCCGTCGTCTTCCTGCTCTCCGAACGCGCCTCCTACATCACCGGGCAGAGCCTGGTGGTGGACGGCGGGCTGAACGCCGTCTGAGTGCTCCGGTCCGTCATGACGGGGCGGGGGCGGTCCCCCGGTGCCAGGGCACCGGGGGACCGCCCCGCCGTCTCACCCAGCCGGCGGACCGAACTCCTTGCGGGTGTCCACCGGCTTGCCGAACAGCTGCCACCGCTGCCCCTTGAACCGCATCAGTTGCATCGTCTCGAGCGGGAAGGCGTCGCCCGGGCCCGTGGACATGGTGACTCCGGGCAGCAGGAGCCCCACCTTCACGTCCTTCAGGTTGCGCACCGCGTCCCGCAGCCCTTCCCTGGTCGGGCACTTCATGGCGTCCAGGGCCTGGTGCAGGCTGGAGGCGACGGCCCAGCCGTAGGCGTTGAACTGGTTGGCCGGGTCGGCGTCGGGGGCGTACTTGTGCAGGGCGCTGGTGTAGGTCTTCATCGCGGGGTCGTTCGCCCACTGCGGGTCGGCGGGGTCCTTGAAGTAGGTGGCCGAGACCACGCCCTGGACGTTCTTGAACCCGACGGGCTGGAGCACGGCGGTGGACGAGGCCACGTTGTTCACGATGTGCAGCGGGTTCCACCGGGTGTTCCTGGCGTCGGCGGCGAGGGCCTGGCTGCCGAACTTGGGGGTGGTGACATCCAGCAGCACGTCCGCCCTGGAACGGGCGAGGCTCGCCATCTGCGCCGACACGGAGGGGTCGGTGACCTCGTAGCTCTCCTTGGCGACGACCTTGATGCCGCTGCCGGTGACGGCCTTCTCGAACCCGCCGAGCAGGTCCTTGCCGAAGTCGTCGTTCTGGTAGAGGACCGCGACCCTGGCCTTGGGCCTCGCCTCCTTGAGGTACTTGGCGTACACCCGTGCCTCGGCCACGTAGCTGGGCTGCCACCCGATGGTCCAGGGGTGCTTGTCGTCCGTGCCCCAGGCGGAGGCACCCGTGGCGACGAAGGGCTGCGGCACCTTCTGCTGGTTGAGGTAGTCCCACACGGCTGCGGTGGAGGGGGTGCCCAGGGTCTGGAACACGGCGAAGACCTTCTCCTGCTCGACGAGTCTGCGGGCCTCCTCCACCGCCTTGGGCGGCTGGTAGCCGTCGTCGCGGACGACGAACCGCACCTTGCGGCCGTCTATGCCGCCCTTGTCGTCGACGTACCTGAAATAGGCGGCCACCCCCTTGCTGATCGTGCCGTACGCGGAGGCCGGTCCCGACAGCGGGTAGATCCCGCCCAGCGTGATGGTCTTGTCGGTGATGCCCGTGGTCTGCTGGCCCTTGCAGGCACCGCCGGCGGCGGTGTCCTGGGCGTCCTGCCCTCGCTGGGTTCCGCAGGCGGTCGCGGTGAGCAGGGCGGCCGCGGCGACCGCGGCCGCCCGCCAAGCGGTGGTCTTGCGCATGTGACTCATTCCTTTTCCGTGCGGGGCGGTGCGCCCACGGGTTCGGCGTCGACGACCGCGGGGTCCGCGGGGCCGGGGGTCGCGAAGGGCCCGTCCTGGGCCTGGGGTTCCGGCCGCGCGTCGGGCGGGGACCCTGTCTCGGGTGTCTGGTCGGGTGCGGCGGCCGCGCGGGGCAGGCGGCGGGCGACAACGCCCCGGACCCGGCCCGGCAGACCGGCCAGTCCCGTCGGTGCCACGAACATCACCGCGATGATCAACAGGCCGAACACCACACCCGGGGCGGCCTCGTCGAGGTCCTGGGACACGCTCGGCACGTACATGACGAACGCCGCCCCCAGCAGCGGTCCGTACAGCGAGGCGAGCCCCCCGACCACCAGGCCCGCCAGCAGGGTGACGGACAGAACGAAGCTGAAGGAGTCGGGCGAGACGAAGCCGATCACCCAGGTGTACAGGCACCCGGCCACACCCGCGAACATCGCGCTCCACGCGAAGGCGAGGGTCTTGTGCAGCGACAGCCGTACGCCCATGACCTCCGCGGCGCTCTCGTTGTCCCGCAGGGCCAGCAGTGCCCGGCCGACCCGGGACCGCAGCAGGTTGCGGGCGAGCAGCAGGGCCACCGCGGTGACGGCGAGGACGACGAAGTACGTCCACTGGTCCTCGGCCAGCCTGCTCCACGCGGGAGGCTGCAGCTTCTCCACGGTCAGGCCCATGGAACCGCCGGTCAGCGGTTCGAGGCGCTTGAGCAAGGGCGGCAGGAACACCGCGAACGAGAGGGTGACCAGGGCGAGGTACAGGCCGCGCAGCCGCAGCGCGGGCACTCCGAAGCCCAGGCCCAGCAGGAAGCATCCGGCGGCCGCCACCGGCAGCGTGGCCAGGTGGCCGGTGGCGTGACGGTCGAGCATGACGGCCGCCGTGTAGGCCCCGGCCGCGAAGAACGCGCCGTGCCCGAGCGAGATCTGCCCGCCGAAGCCGACCAGCAGGTTCAGGCCGGAAAGCGCCACGGCGTACAGGAGCACCATGGTCAGCTGGAAGACCTGGAAGGGGGCGAAGTAGAACGGTACGTAGCCGGCGGCCGCCGCCGCGAGCAGCAGCGTGAGCGCGGCCCGCAGGCGCCGGACGCGGTCCGTGCCCAGTGGGGTGACGATCGTTCTCACGCGCGCTCCACCGCCGCCCGTCCGAAGAGGCCCTGGGGCCGTACCAGCAGCACCGCCAGGATGATCACCAGGGGGACGCCCACCTTCAGATCGGCGCCGATGACGCCGACGTACGCCCCGGTCAGCGTCTCCGCGACGCCCACGAACAGGCCGCCGACGACCGCGCCCACCGGGCTGTCGAAGCCCCCGAGGGTCGCCGCGGCGAAGGCGTAGATCAGCACTCCGCCCATCATGTTGGGCTCCAGGAACAGCACCGGGGCGACGAGCACGCCCGACACCGCGCCGACCGTGGCGGCCAGCCCCCAGCCGAGCATCAGCACCCGGCCCACCCGGATGCCCGACAGCCGGGCGGAGGCCGGATTGCCGGCGACCGCCCGCATGACCAGGCCGATGGAGGTGTGCTGGAACAGCAGGTACAGCAGCCCCATCACGACGGCCACCACAGCGATGATCCCGAGCGTCGACCAGTCCAGGCGCACCCCGGCCAGGTCCAGCCCGCCGTCGGGGAACGGCTGCGGGAAGTCCTTCACGGTGAAGGACCAGATCAGGCCGGCCAGCGCGTTGACGAAGATGAACAGTCCGACCGTGACGATGACCACCGTCAGCTCGGGCGCGCCCTGCACGGGTCGGATGACGAGCCGCTCGACCAGCATGCCCCCGGCGAAGGACACCGCGAGGGTGACCGGCAGCGCCAGCCAGAACGGCATCCCGGACGCCACCAGTTGCCAGGCGACGTACGTCGAGAGCATGGCCAGCTCGCCCTGCGCGAAGTTCACGATGCCGGTGAACCGGTGGATCAGCACCAGGGCCAGCGCCAGGCTCGCGTACACCGCGCCGGAGCCCAGACCCTCCACCACTTGCTGGAGAAGATCGGTCACGGCCCTCACCCCGCCTTCCGGGCGAGGGCGGAGACACCGAGGTACACCTCGGCGACCTGCCCGTCCTCGCGGATCTGCCGGGCCGGTCCGGACAGCACCAGGCGGCCGGCCTCCAGTACGTGCGCCCGGTGCGCGATGTCCAGCGCGAGCTGGGCGTTCTGCTCGACGACGACCACGGTGGTGCGTTCCTCCTCGTTGACGGCCCGGACGATCTCGAACAGCTCGCGGGTGACGAGCGGGGCGAGCCCCAGGGACGGCTCGTCCAGGAGGAGCAGCGTGGGCCGCAGCATCAGCGCTCTGCCGATGGCGAGCATCTGCTGCTCCCCGCCGCTGAGGCTGCCTGCGGCCTGCCCCGACCGCCGGCGCAGCCTCGGGAAGTGGCCGTAGATCCGTTCCAGGTCGGCCGCCACGGCCGCTCGCGCGACGCGGCTTCGCCGCCACAGACCGCTGCGCAGATGGGCGCCGATGCGCAGGTTCTCCTCCACGGTCAGGTCGTTGAAGGTGCCCCGGCCCTCGGGGACGTGCGCGACGCCGAGGCGGGCGGCGTGCTCAGGCGAGCGGCCCAGCAGGGGCGTGCCGTTCAGGGTGACGGAGCCACGGCCGCGGACCATGCCGCACAGCGCCCGCAGGGTCGTGGTCTTGCCCGCGCCGTTGGGTCCGAGGACCGCGCAGACCTCGCCGCGGGCGACGGAGAAGTCCAGGCCCTGGAGCACGTGGGCCTGGCCGTATCCGGCGTGCAGGCCGGAGACCGTCAGGAAGTCCGCCTGCGCCGTCGCCTCGATCTCGGTGGGCTCGCTCATACGGCCACCCCCAGGTACGCCTCGACGACCGCGGGGTCGCGCTGGATCTCCTCCGGCGCGCCCTCGGCGATCTTGCGGCCGAAGTCGAGGCAGACCACCTTGTCGCACAGGCCCATCACGAACCCCATGTGGTGTTCGACGACCACGAGGGTGAGGTCGAAGTCCTGGCGCACCGAGCGGACCAGATCCGCGAATTGGCCCACCTCGCCGTGGCTGAGCCCGTTGACGGGCTCGTCGAGCAACAGGAGCCGGGGCCGTACCGCGAGCGCCCGGGCGAGTTCGACGCGTTTGAGCGTGCCGAACGGCAACCCGGAGGCGGGCTGGTCGGCGACGTCGGCGAGGCCGAGCCGCCGTAGCAAGTCGTCCGCCCGGTCACGCAGTTCCCTCTCCTCCCGCCGCACGCGGGGCAGCCGGAGCGCCGCGGCGAGGTGTCCGGTACGCCCCCGGCTGTGGGCACCGACCATGACGTTCTCCCGGACCGTGAGCCGCGGGAACAGGCCCAGGTTCTGGAAGGTGCGGGCGATGCCGCGTCCGGCCACGGCGTGCGGCGGGAGGGCCAGCAGGTCCTCGCCCTCGAACCGCACGGTTCCCCCGTCGGGGGCGCAGCGCCTGGTGAGGCAGTTGAACAAGGTGGTCTTGCCGGCTCCGTTCGGCCCGATGAGCCCCACGGCGGTGCCCGGCTCGACGGTGAACCCGACACCGTCCAAGGCCGTGATCCCGCCGAAGCGCACGGTGATGCCGTCAACCGCGAGCATGAGTGACGCCCCTTCCGACGTGCTGGGGGGTGGGCGAGCGTCACAGTAGGTGGGGGCCTTCCGGGCGCACATTGGGTGTGAGCACCCAACTTCCCGGTCGCCGCACTGTGCGCCGCGCACAGGTGCCGGGAGATGTCTCACGCCGAGCCTGTTGACGGAGCACGAGGTGGACGGCGACGATCGGCGCCATGCCTCGCGGTCCCGCCCTGGGCACTCCCCGGCTCTCCGAACCGCTCCGCCGGGAGCGGTGGCGGATCCTGCACGCCGTCCACGACCGGGTGGAGGAGGTGGCGGAGACGGCCGTCGAGGTGATGCGCGCGGAGATCCCGTCGTACGCGCTGCAGGACGAACGGTTCTTCGACGAGGTACGGGGGCAGGTGCTGGAGCATTACCGGATGCAGTTGGCGGCGCTTGCGGGTGACCGCGACATCTCTCCCGAAGACCTCGTCTTCAGCCGCGCGGCGGCCATGCGGCGGGCACGCGCGGGTTTCGCGCTGGAGGACTGGATCAGTGCCTTCCGGGTCGGCCGGCAGGTGATGTGGGACGCGCTGCTGGACTGCGCGGGCACGTCCGCCGAGGCCCAGCAGGCCGCGCTGTCCCTCGTCACCCCGCTGATGCGGTACGTCGACTACGCCAGTACCCATGCCGCGCAGGCCTACGTCGAGTACCAGCAGCACGTGGTGGCGGACGCGGACCGGGAGCGACGGGATCTCCTGGACCAGCTCCTGGCCGGCCTGGCTCCGACGCGCGGTCCGCTGTCCGCGGCGGCGCAGGCGTACGGCATCGGACCGCACTCGCCGATGATGGCGGTCGTGGCGGTGTGCGTGGGCGACACACGCACCGGGGACCTCATGTCAGCCGAGCACGGATATGCGACCAGCGCGTCGATCAGCGTGGCCGGGCCCTGGGCCGGCAGAACCCTGGTCGTGGTGCGCCATGCCGAGGTGGTGGCCGTGCCCGTGGTCCGGGCCGGCATGGACGCCGAGGACATATGCGCCCACTTCGAGGCCGTGCAGCAGCGGCTCGCACGGAAGGGCACCATGCTCTCCATGGGCATCAGCACGGTCGCACAGGGCGCGTCCGAACTACCGCGCGCCTACGAGGAAGCGCTGGCCGCCCTCGACCTGGTGCCGAGCGGGGGCGGGGTGGCGGCGCTGCCGCGGCTGTCCCCCTTCGACTACCTGGCGCTGCGCGCCGACGACCTCGCCCGCCAGCTGATCGATCCCCGTGTGCGTACGCTGCTGGAGGAGGACCGCAGACGCGGCGACACGCTGGCCGCCACCATACGGGCCTTCGCGGAGGCGGACCTCAATCTGCGCCTGGCCGCGGACCGGCTGCGGGTGCATCACAACACGGCGCACTACCGGTTGCGCCGGATCGAGGAACGCACCGGCCGCAATCCGCGCCGGATCGCCGACCTCCTGGAACTACTGGTCGCCCTCGCCATCCGCGACGGGGCCGGGGAAGGTACAGATTGCCAGTGAGCGGCATCGTGGAGTCCGCCGGGACCGAGGCGGCACGCCGGCTTCCGGACGGACAGGGGCGCACGGGACTGCCCGAGGGGCAGGCGGAGCAGGACCGAACGGTCCGGCACACGCTGATGGACGTCGCACTGGAGGTCTTCACCGAGCGCGGTTACACCGACGCCGGCCTCACCGAGATCGCGGCGCGCTCCGGCATCCCGGCAGGCACACTCTTCCAGCACTACGGCGGGAAGCGCGGTCTCTACCTCGCGCTGTGGGAGGAGTTCCGGGAGGAGCAGGAGCACCGGACCGCGGCCACGCTGACCGCCGAGCGCAGCCGTGGCGTCGACGACCCCGTCGCCCTCTTCGTGGCCGGAGCCAGGGCGTACCTGGAGGGCGCCTGGGACAACCGGCGGCTCGCCAGGCTCCTCGCCGAGGACGACGGCCCGGCGGGCTTCGACGCGCTGCGCCGCCAGTGGGACCGCGCATGGGTGCGGCGCAACGCCCGGCTCCTGGAGGTGGACGAGCGCCGGCGCGCCGGCCGGGTCCGGGTGAGCGTACTGACCACCGTCATCGGCGGGGCGGCGCGCGAGCTGGGCGACTGCGGGGACGGGACGGAGGCGGGGGAGATCGTGGACGAGGTGTGCGGCATCCTGGTCCATCTGTCGACACCGCCCGGATGAGCCGCCGGATCAGCGGTGGCCGGGGAACCGCAGGGCGTTCGCCCACAGCCGGGTGACCGTGGAGACGAGCTCCTCGAAGTCCGCCGGGGCACCCTGTTCTTGCCGATCGCCCAGCACGAAGGCGTGGTAGGCCATGACGCTGACCATGCCGGACAGCGCACGGGAGGCCATCATCGGGTCGACCTCACGGTCGGCGACACCCCGCGCCTGCAGGTCCGCGATGCCGCGGGCGTTGCGGAGGATGAAGGCGTCGGCGCGCCGGCTCCGGAATTCACGGAACTCCGGCTCCACTTGAGCGACCTGCTCAAGCAGTGCCATCAGTTGGGCATTCCGCTTGTACGCGTCGAGATACGCGCGGTTGCTCGCCTCGAGAACCGCATAGGGATCGTCGGCATCCTGCACCCGGCCCATGCCGGGGTGCATCATGTCCTCCTGCGCCTCCAGCAGGACGGCGGCGAGGACCTCCTCCTTGTTGGCGAAGTAGGTGTAGAAGGAACCCGCCGCGCACTGGGCCTCTTTGGTGATGTCGGTCAGGCGGGTGTCGAGGTAGCCGTCCCGTTCGAACACCTTGCGCGCGGCCTTCACCAGAGCGGCCCGTGTCCGCGCTCCCCGCTTCGTCGTGGGCGGCTCGCGAAGCTGCGAGAGGGGCGCCATGGGCGGTGCCTCCTCGCCGTGGGTCTCCTGGGGCGACGTGCTGTCCATCCCGGAAACTGTACTCGCATCCGACGCCCTGATCGGAAGCCCGAAATGCGAGGTCAGGGGGTGATCCCGAAGCGCTCGGCAAGCTGGTGGCGGGTGTCGGCGGCGCTGGTGTGCAAGACGCCCCCGATTCCGATCCTGGCCGCTCCGTCGAGGTTCTGCTGCAGATCGTCGATCATGACCGCTTCCTCGGGACGGATCCCGAGGCGTTCACAGGCAAGCGCGTAGATGCGCCGGGAGGGCTTGCGGATCCCGACCTCGGCGGAGATGACGACCACGTCGGCGACGGCCGCGAGGTCGACGCCGTCGTAGGTTCCGGTACCGAACGAGTTGGACACCAGCGCGACCGGCCGGCCGGCGGTCCGGAGACCACCGAGCAGTGCGAGCATGTCCTCGTCGATCGACAGTCCCGCCTGCATCCGGGCCGTGAGCCCCTCGGCCGGTACGTCGGCGCCGTGGACGCGGAGACGTTCGGCGAATCCTCGCTCGAAGGCCTCCGTGTCGATACGGCCGCACTCGTGGTCGGCCAGGAGCGTGCGGGAGGCCTGGTCCTGGCCGAGAAGGTCCAGTGGCAGACGCGGATCGCCGCCGAGCGACGCGCCGAAGTCCGTGAAAGCCCGCAGCACGGAGGAAGTGATGACGCCGCCGAAGTCCACCAGGACCGCGGTCCGGGTCTTCTCCACCACGTTCGACACGGTGTTCAGGCCTCTCTCGTAGGTGGTGTGCACGGGCTGCGATGCCGCGTTCAGGCGATCTCGAACAGGCCGGCCGCGCCCATCCCACCGCCGACGCACATCGAGATCACCACGTACCGGACCCCGCGGCGCCTGCCCTCGATGAGGGCATGCCCCACCAGGCGCGCTCCGGTCATCCCGTACGGATGACCGACCGCGATCGCGCCGCCGTCGACGTTGAACCGCTCCGGGTCGATGTGCAGTTCGTCGCGGCAGTACACCGCCTGGGAAGCGAACGCCTCGTTGAGTTCCCACAGGCCGATGTCGTCGATGGTGAGGCCGTGCTGCTTCAGCAGTTTCGGGATGGCGAACACCGGACCGATGCCCATCTCGTCCGGCCCGCAACCGGCGACCGCCATGCCCCGGTAGACACCCAGCGGTTCCAGCCCCCGGCGCTCGGCCTCGCCCGACTCCATTAGCACCGACGCCGAAGCCCCGTCCGACAACTGGGAGGAGTTGCCCGCCGTCACGCTGGAGCGCGCGCTCACCTGCCCGTCGGGCAGCACCGGCGCCAGCCCGGCCAGGCCCTCGAGCGTCGTCGACGCGCGGTTGCCCTCGTCCCGGGTCAGGGTGACCTCCTCGTCCCGCACCTCCCCGGACTGCTTGTCGAGGACCTTCCGGACGCTGCTGAGCGCGACGATCTCCCGGTCGAACCGCCCGGCCTCCTGCGCCGCCGCGGTGCGCTGCTGCGACACCAGCGCGAACTCGTCCTGGCGTTCCCGGCTGACGCCGTAGCGGTCGGCGACGATCTCCGCCGTCTGCAGCATGGGCAGGTAGATGGCCGGCTTGTGCTCGACCAGCCAGGGATCTGTCATGCGGTGGGTGTTCATGTGGTCGTTCTGCACCAGGGAGATCGACTCGACGCCGGCGCCGACAGCGATCTGCATCCCGTCCGAGACGATCTGCTTGGCGGCCGTCGCGATGGCCATCAGGCCCGACGAGCACTGCCGGTCGATCGTCATTCCCGACACGGTGTCCGGCAGTCCGGCACGGAGGGCGGCCTGGCGCGCGACATTGAACCCGGAAGACCCCTGCTGCACGGCGCAGCCGAAGACCACGTCCTCCACCTCGCCGCCTTCGAGCCCGGCGCGCCGCACGGCGTGGGAGAGGGCGTGGGCGGCGAGTTCCTGCGCCTGGGTGTCGTTGAACGCGCCGCGGTAGGCCTTTCCGATCGGCGTCCGTGCCGTCGAAACGATGACTGCTTCCCTCATGTCGCCTCACTGCTTCCTGTTGAACCGGGCCGCCCGGGAGCGCGGGAGGTGACAGGAGCCGCCCCTCCGGACGGTTTATAGTTGAATCCGGCGTCAGATTCAACTGAGGCGCCCATGCGCTCCTTGTCACATGGAGCCGGGGAAGGACAGGGGGGCGAAGGTCCGCCTCCGCTGTCCGCTTCCTCCCGCGGGCGGGAATAGCCGCGGCCCCTCCCCTGGTTGCCGCGCACATGACGACGCACACGCCGCGGCCCGAGGTCCTGCGATACACCGCCTTCTCCAGCACCCCCGACGGCGGAAACCCCGCCGGCGTCGTGCTGGATGCCACCGCCCTGGACGACAGCGACATGCTGGCGATCGCCGCCGATCTCGGATACTCGGAATCCGCGTTCCTGACCGCACCCCCGGAGGGCCTTGGAGGCCAGGACGGACGGGCGTACAGCATCCGCTACTTCAGTCCCAAGGCCGAGGTGCCGTTCTGCGGGCACGCCACCATCGCGACCGCCGTCGCACTCGCCGAGCGCATCGGCCCCGGGGAGCTGGTGTTCGCGACACGCGCCGGCGCCGTGCCGGTCGAAGTGGCCGAAGAGGGCGGGACGGTCAAGGCCACACTCACCAGTGTCGAGCCGCACATCGAGGAGATCGCCGACGTCGACGTCGCGGAGGCGCTCACCGCGCTCGGCTGGCCGGCCGCCGATCTCGACCCGGCCTTCCCGCCCCGTATCGCGTTCGCCGGTGCCCGCCATCTCGTCCTCGGGGCAGCGACACGCGCGCGCCTGGCAGATCTCGCGTACGACTTCGCGCGCCTCGAAGCCCTGATGCACCGCCTGGACCTGACCACGGTCCAGTTGGTGTGGCGAGAGTCGGCCACTGTCTTCCATGTCCGTGACCCGTTCCCCGTCGGCGGCGTCGTCGAGGACCCGGCAACGGGTGCCGCGGCCGCCGCGTTCGGGGCCTACGCCCGTGAGCTCGGTCTGGTCCCCGAGGACGCCGTCCTCACCCTGCATCAGGGCGAGGACCTGGGCCGCCCCGGCGAGCTCACGGTGGCCCTGCGCGCGGGCGAGCCTCGTGTCCGGGTCAGCGGCACGGGAGCGCGCATCGGCTGAAGCGCCGGCTTCTCCTGTCACCTCCTTCTTCGCGGGCCGGTCCTCATCTGCTCCCTGCGCCTGGGGCGGGCCGGCCCGCTCGCACCTCTCGGGGGATCAGTGCGGGACGAACTTCGATCCCGGCATGCACCCTCGGTGACAGAGCCGCTGCCGTTCGCCGTGTCCGGAACGGTCGCGCAGACTTGCTTCCATACGTGGCAGCCCCGATCGCGAAGGGGCCCGTGTGTATCCGGTTCACTCGCGGCGCAGGACCTTCGACCCGTGCCAGCGGCAGATCGTGAGAGCGAAGTGGAGGTCGAAGGCGTTGGCGTCGAGGTCGAGGTGGTAGTGGTCGACGGCGCGCTGGACCCGGTAGTGGACGGTGTTGCGGTGCACCATCAGCTGGTCCGCGGTGGCGGCATAGCTGCGATGGGTCGCGAGGAAGACGCGGAGCGTCTCGCGCAGGAGTTCGCGGCGGCGGTCGTCCACGGCGAGGTCGCCGAGGGTGTCGAAGACGAAGTCGGCCAGCTCGCGGGGCTCCTCGACCAGGAGAGCGACCGGCGCGACGCGGGTGAAGGCCACCACTTGGGGGGTGCCGGTCCCCGCGGAGAGAGCGAGGGCCTTGGCGCGGGCAGCGGCGCGGGTGCTGCGGCGGAAGCCGTCGAGGCCCGCGCGGACGACGCCCAGGGCGACACGCACCGGTAGTGCGGCGTCGGCCAGTTCAGCGGCGACGGCGTCGGGGTCCACCGGGCGGCCGGGCCTGACGGTCAGCCAGATGCGGGCGTCGGCCTCGTCGGTGTGGATCAGCAGGGGGCGGCCGTCGGCGCGCAGGACGGCCGACAGCACAGCGGCCAGGCGGTCGAAGACCGCGGTGGGGTCGGTGGTCGCCGCGGTGCCGTGGAGCCAGCCCTCGACGGCCATGTGGTGGCCGGACAACCGGTGGCCGAGGGCGGCCTCGGCCTGCCGCAGATCGACGCGGGGGTTGTCGAGAAGCTGGTTGACCCAGTACTGGCGCAGCATGCCGCGGGTGCCCACCCAGCGTTCACGCTCCTCCTCGTAGACACGGCCGATCTGGTCGCAGACCCGGTCCACATAGGCGGAGCTGAGGCCGACCAGGGTGATGACGGTGCCGGCCGGGTCCGGCAGCCCCAGCCGGACCGCCTCGCCGAGGACCAGGTCCAGGCTCCGCGCATGGCCGAGCCGGTAGGCGCGCAGCAAGGCCGAGAGCGGAACGTCGCGCTGGGCGAGCCTGCGGGCGTAGGAGACGGCGGAGGCCGGCGCGTCCACGGTCCGCGGGTCGATGCGGTTGATGATGACGTGCAGGGCGGTGACGATGTTCTCGGTGATGCTGGCTTCCAGGAGCCCGTGCAGCGGTTCGTCGTGTTCGAGTTGGGCAATCTCCGCCTCGGTCATGGCAACCAGCCCGGCGATGACGTCGTCCCGGTTCGCCAGGATCACCTGGGCCGCGAGGACGACCGGATCGGGCGCCCCCTCCGGCCGCTGCACGGGACCGCTCACCGGTGCAGGTACCGCAGTGCGGAGCGGGCGGCGTTCGCACCGCACATGCCGTGCACCCCCGCACCGGGTGGGGTGGCCGCCGAGCACAGGTACACGCCGGGGATGCCGGTGCTGTAGGGATCGAGGGACAGCCGGGGGCGCAGCGCGACCTGCCGTGCGGTGTTGGCCCCGGCGACGATGTCGCCACCGACGAAGTTCGCGTTGTACCGGGCCAGTTCGGTGGCCGAGCGCGCCGCGATCCCCACGATCCGCTCCCGGGCGCCCGGTGCGAACCGCTCGATCTGGCGCAGCACCGCCTCGGTGGCGTCACCGGGGTGGCCGTGCGGGACGTGGGCGTATGCCCAGACGGGGTGGATGTCGCCGTGGGAGCGGCCGGGATCGGCGAGGTACTGCTGGCCGACCAGGACGAACGGGCGCTCGGGCATCCGCCCGGCGGCGGTCTGCGCCTCCGTGCGGACGACCTCCTCCAGGGTGCCGCCCAGGTGCACGGTGCCCGCGCGGCGGCATGCCTCGTGGGTCCACGGAATGCCGTCCTGGACGGCGAGATCGACCTTGAACGCCGCCGGGCCGTGCCGCCAGCCGAGGTAGGCCCGGCGCACCCGGCCGGGCAGCCGGTCGCCGCAGATGCGTGCCGCGGCCCCGGGCGCGGTGTCCAGCATGACGATCCGGGCGGGGGCCAGTTGGGCCAGCGAGTCCACCCGCACCCCCGTCTCGATGGTCCCGCCGAGTCGGGCGAGCAGTGCGGCCAGTGCGTCGGTGATGGTCCGCGACCCGCCGCGGGCGACCGGCCAGCCGAAGCGGTGGGCGGCGCCGACGAGCATCAGCCCGACCGCCGAACCGGCCGGCCCCGTCAGGGAATGCATCAGATGGGCCGCCGCCCCCGCGAACAGCGCCCTGGCCTCCTCGGTGCGCCAGCGCCGGGCCACCGCTGTGGCGGGCTGGAGCGCCCTGAGCCCGAACCTGGCCAGCGCCACCGGGTGGGCGGGCAGATGGGGCACCGGGCGCAGCACATCCTCGGTGAGCGCGTCGAAGTCGTCGGCCAGGGGGGCGAACAGCCGCTCCCAGGCGGGGCCGTCCACGCCGAGCCCGCGCACGGTCCGCTCCATGGAGCGGAGCAGCACCCCGGCCCGCCCGCCGTCCAGCGGGTGGGCCAGATCGACCTCGGCCCACGCCCAGTCGACGCCGTACCGCTCCAGGCCGAGGGTGCGCAGGAACGGCGAGCCGACGCCCAGCGGGTGGACCGCGGAGCAGTGGTCGTGCAGCAGGCCGGGGAGCGTCAGTTCGCTGCTCCGGGTGCCGCCGCCGATCTCGTCGGCGGCCTCCAGGACGGTCACCTTCAGCCCCCGCCGGGCCAGGGCGACGGCGGCGGCCAGCCCGTTGGGGCCGGCCCCCACCACGATCGCGTCACTCATGTACGGCCGCCACCCCGGTCGCCGGGCGCGGGCGCGCGACGGGCTCGACGGGAATCGCGGGCGTCTCGTCGTCGAGCCAGGGCTGCCGGGTCACCATCTCCCCCACGTTCACATGTCCCTCCTCGATCAGGCCGCTCGCCGCGTCCACGATGCGGTAGTGCTGGCGCTGCCGGTGGGTCGGCTGGGCCTCCAGCACGACGACCCGCAGGTCGCCCGGTGCGAAGCCGCACCGCTGCTGTACGGCGGCGACAAGTCGCTCGTCGTGCAGGTGGCCGTCGCCGAAGTTCCAGCCGAGTACCGCTCCCGCCACGGTCTCGCCGTCCCGCACATCGTAGGACTCCACGTCGTCCAGGGCCCGCGGCAGCAGCCCGGCGAGCGCACGGCCGTGGCTGTGCATCGCCCGCCAGGCCAGTGCCTGGTGCAGCACCAGTTCGGCGGCCTCGGCTCCGTACAGGCGGGTGAGCTGGTCCACGGGCAGACCGGACGCCTTCACGACGTGCTCGCCCAGACGGTGCTCGGTGCCCCTGCGGAAGCACCACAGGCTGGTGGCCCAGTTGCCGGCGTAGTAGCGCATCGAGGGGAGGAACGACACCAGGTCGGGGCGGACGTGCCCGAGCACGGGGACCACGGCCAGGCTCAGCACCAGCACCGCGGCGAGCAGCGGGGAGTGCAGGGCGAAGGCGCCGGCCGCCGCGTCATGGCCGAAGAGGACGAGCGCCGAGTAGACGAAGAAGACGTTCCACTCCAGCGGTACGCCCATCGGGAAGGTCGACATGATGTGCAGATGGAAGGCGACCATCACGGCCAGAGCGACCGTGGTGACGGTCCCGCCGTGCGAGAGCACCAGAACCAGAGGCACCGCGTACTCGATGACCGTGCCGCCGTGCGCGGCCGCGGCGGCGAGAGCGGACGGCCTGAGATCGTCGGGGTGGTGGCGGTACAGCCGTCGTTTGAGCCAGGCCGGGCGCAGTGGGCTGTTGCTGATCATCACCGCCACCACGAACGGGAAGTGGCGGTTGAGCTTGGAGGAGGCAGCGCCCCACCACAGGGCGAGCATGACCAGTTTCAGCGCGGCGGTCATGTCGCTCACCGGGAAGAGGAAGACCAGGAGGGTCAGACCGTAGTGCTCCGCGCGGGCGGCGAGGAAGACGGTCTTGTCGCGGAGCCCGAGCAGTGCGAGCAGCACGGCGAGAACGGCGACGCGCCACGGAGCCAGCACGCCGGACGCGCCCGGGGCGCCTCCCTCGGCCGGGGAGCACAGCAGCCACGCCGCCGCTGCCAGCAGCGCCGCGTACAGGGCCACATCGGCCACCGTGCGCCGGGTTCCCGCGGTGAGCGGAATCCGGCCGGGCCAGGGGGGCAGCCGTACCGTGCCGGGGCGCAGCCAGTGCAGCAGGGCGCCCACCGGCGGCAGGAAGTGTGAGCTGAGCGGTCCCGAGCCGCAGCCGAGGCCCAGCACCTCCCACAGCAGGGTCCAGACGACGAGTTTCTGGTAGACGATCGGTTCCGCCCACCAGGAACCGAAGTGCGCGATGCCGCCCACGCCGGGGGACGCGGCGACGGCCGCGATGCCGCCGAGGGCGTAGGCGGTGATCTTCACCAGGTACAGCAGGTGCACGATGCCGGGGGTGCCGAAGCCGTGCAGGGTCCAGTGCTCGGCCAGCGGCCTGATGCGTTGCTGGTAGGGGCGGCTGCGCCACTGCCGCAGGTCGACGTCCGCGGTGTTCGGTGCGAGAAATCCCATGACGGCCCTCCCGTCCTCTGCTCAGCCGGCCGCGGTGACGGCGGCGGTCCTGGCCCGCAGTCCGGGCTTGTCCGTCTTGCCCACGGGATTCCTGGGCAGCCGGTCGACGAAGGTGATCTCGGTGGGCACCTTGAACCGGGCCAGCCGGGTGCGGCAGTGGTCGAGCAGTTCACCCGCGTCGGTCGCCGCGCCCGGACGCAGCGCCACGAACGCCACCGGAACTTCGCCGAGCCGCGGGTCGGCGACGCCCACCACGGCGGCTTCGAGCACGTCGGGGTGGTCGCCGAGGACGGTCTCGACCTCCATGGGGGAGATGTTCTCGCCACCTCGAATGATCATGTCCTTGATGCGGTCGACCAGCACCAGATAGCCGTCCTCGTCGAACCGGCCGGCATCGCCCGTGTGCAGCCAGCCGTCGACCACCGCGCGGGCGGTCTCCACCGGGCGGCCCAGGTAGCCGCGCATCACGTTGGGCCCGCGGACGACCACTTCACCGGTCTGCCCCGCCGGGAGGATCCGGCCCTGCGGGTCCATCACGGCGACCTGCTGGCCGGGCAGCGGCCGTCCGACCGTGCCGGGCCTGCGCGGGCCGTCCAGCGGGTTGGTGGTGGAGGCGCAGGTGCCCTCGGAAAGGCCGTAGCCCTCCAGGACCGGGATGCCGTAGCGGCGCTCGAAGCGCTCGATGAGTGCGGGCGGCATCGGGGCCGCTCCACAGGCGGCGAACCGCACCGAGGAGGTGTCCGGCCGTACGTGGTCCGGCAGTTCGGCGAGCATCGAGTAGATCGCCGGGACCGCGGAGAAGCAGGTGGGGCGCGCGGCGGCGACCAGGTCGAAGAAGGTCTCGGCCGCGAACCGCCGGGTCATCGTGACCCGCCCGCCGGCCAGCAGCGGGGACAGCACGCCGACCACGATCCCGTTGACGTGGAACAGCGGCAGGATCAGCAGGCTGTGGTCGGCGTCGGAGAGGCGGGCGGCCTCGATCATCATGCCCGCCATGGCGGCGAGGTTGGCGTGGTCGAGCATGACGCCCTTGGGGCGCCCGGTGCTGCCGCTGGTGTAGATCAGCAGGGCGAGCGCGTCCGCATCCGTCTCCGGTGCGGCCGTGTCTTCGGCCGCGGCACCCAGTTCGGCCACCGTGAGCGTCCCGGCGCGTGGCGACGGCTCCGCGCTGACGACCACCGTGGCACCCGCGTCGCCGAGTTGGTGGCACACCTCGTTCTCGGTGAGTGCCGGGTTGACCGGGGTCACCGCCGCGCCGAGTCGCCAGGCGGCGAAGAGCGCGACGACGAAGTCCACCGTGTTGGGCAGCAGCAGTGCCACCACGTCGCCGCGTCCGACACCCCGCGCCCGCAGGGCCGCCGCGGCCCGCCGGACCCGGCGGGCGAACGCCGCGTTGTCCAGGGCTGACGTCTCGTCGGCTGTGCAGGGACCGTGCGGGTCCCGCCGGGCTCGCAGATCCGGCAGTTCCACGATGTGCATGTCGGCTCCTCCTGGTACGTCGACGGACGTCGGGGCCCGTCCCGGCGCGGGACGGTTGCCCGGTACTTGGGGAGAGACGGTACGAATCGGCGGGGTTCGCGGCCCATGGGCGCGGACGACGACGCTCGCGGCCGGACTTGTGCGCGGCGCACGAAGCCGTGCCGGCACCTCCCCACTGGTCCGCGCCGGCCCCGGGGCACACGTCACCCGGGGCCGGCGCGGACCGGTGGGGAGCCCCGGATCAGACGAAGGCGCTCTCGCCGGTGACCGCCTTGCCGACGATGAGGGTGTTCATCTCGCGGGTGCCTTCGAACGAGTAGATCGCCTCGGCGTCGGCGAAGAACCGGGCGATGTCGTGGTCGAGCACGATGCCGTTGCCACCGAAGATCTCCCGGCACCACGCGACCACCTCGCGCATCCGCGAGGTGACGTACGCCTTGGCCAGTGAGGAGTGCTCGTCGCGGAAGACGCCGGCGTCCTGCAGCCCCGCGAGCCGGACCAGCATGCCCCAGCAGGCGGTGATGTTGCCGAGGCTCTTGACCAGCAGGTCCTGCACCATCTGGAACCGTGCGATCGGGCGGCCGAACTGCCGTCGTTCCTTGGCGTAGTCGAGCGCCAGCTCATAGGCGCCGATCATGACGCCGAGGGCCTGCCAGGCGACCCCGCTGCGGGTGGCGCGGAGGATCTCTGCCACGTCTCGGAAGGAGTTGATCCGCTGCAGCCGGTTGGCCTCGGGCACCTTGACGTCGGTCAGGGTGATCTCGGCGTTCTCCACGATCCTGAACGCGATCTTGTTCTCGATCTTCACCGGGGAGAAGCCCGGGGTGCCCTTCTCCACCACGAAGCCCTTGACCCTGTCGTCCGCCTCGTCGCGGGCCCAGACCACCACCAGGTCGGCGAACGTCGCGTTGCCGATCCACCGCTTGGCTCCGTTGAGCACCCAGTTCTCGCCGTCCCAGCGGGCCGTGGTGCGCATGCCACCGGCCACGTCGGAGCCACCGAGCGGCTCGGTCATGGCGAAGGCCCCGATGGTTTCCAGCGCGGCCATCGAGGGCAGCCAGCGGTCCCGCTGCTCCTGGTCGCCACCGCGGTAGATGCTGTACATCGCCAGGCCGCTGTGCACGCCGAAGAAGGTCGCGCTGGAGGCGTCGGTGCGGGTGTACTCCATCGAGAGCATGCCGACCAGCAGGTTGCTTCCGGCGGGCAGGGGGTCGCCGTACCCCTCGTAGGGGACGCCGGCCAGCCCCAGGTCGCGGAACCGGCCGATGAGTTCGCGGGGGAACTCGCCCTTCGCCCAGTACTCGTTGACCAGCGGCTTGACTTCGGTGCGCATGAACGAGCGGGCGCGCAGCAGCAGTTCGCGCTCGTGCGGCGGCAGCAGCGACTCGAAGTCGTAGAAGTCCGCGGCCGGCCGCTCGTCGCCGGATGTCTTCTCGGATGCCTTCTCGGGCAGCAGGGCGGTCATGACCGGGTCTCCTTCTCCAGGCTGGTGGCGCTGTTCCGGGCGGACAGCACGGCGATCTGCCGGGCGTCGCGTTCCTGGCTGAGCTCGGCGTAGGAACGGGAGCCGTAGGCGTCCTCGACGGCCGCGACGAGCCGTTCCGTCTGTTCGGGGCTCTGCTCCGGGCGGCCCAGCGAGTCCCACATCCTCTGCATCGACACACCGATGTGCTCGGCCATGTGCCGGTAGCCGCCCGGGCCGCCGCCGAGGTGCGCGCCGAGAAACGGTCCGACCGTCGCCCAGCGCAGGCCGAGCGAGTTCACCATCACGGTGTCCAGCTCCGCCGGGCTGACGACACCCTGTTCGACGAGGTAGATCGCCTCCCGGCTGAGGGCGTTCTGCAGGCGGTTGCCGACGAAGCCGGGAATCTCCTTGCTTTCCACGACCGGGACCCGGCCGACGGAGCGGTAGAAGTCCACGGCCCGCGCGACGCTCTCCTGAGAGGTGCGCGTCCCCGGCACGACCTCCACCAGAGGCACCAGGTGCGGCGGGTTGAAGGGGTGGCCGATCAGGATCCGGCCGGCCTCCTCGATGGTGTCGGTGAACGCCGTGGCGGGAATCGCCGAGGAGGAGCTGAGCAGCAGCGCGTGGGCCGGGGCCGCGCCGACCAGGGTGGTGAACAACTCCCGCTTGAAGCCGACGTCCTCCGGTCCGTTCTCCTGGACGATGTCGGCATCGCGCACCGCGTCGGTGAGATCGTCGGCGATGTGCACCCGCTCGGCGAGGCCGTGGGTGTCCAGGCCCTGCGCGGCCAGCTGCCCGGCTGCTCGGTCGAGCGCCTCGGCGACCGCCTCGGCCAGGTCCGGCCGCGGGTCGGTGACGCGTACCCGCATGCCGTGGCCGGCGAAGAGCGCGGCCCAGGACAGGCCGATCGTCCCGGCGCCGACCACCGCGGCGGTGGTGAATGGCTCGGTCATCACATGTCTTCCTTCTGGCTGTGCGGCGGTGTTCACCGCAGGGGTCCGGCGGGGTGGGCCAGGTAGTCGTGGACGGGCTTGACCGGCGCCAGCGTCAGGTCGGTCACGATGTGGCTGGCGGAGACGATCTCGCGCACCGGAAGACCGGCCAGCGGCGCCAGCACGTGCTCGAACAGCTGCAGCCGGGCGGGGCCGGTCCAGGCGCCCTTCACCGAGATGTCGGTGGTCTCGGTGCGCACCAACTGCGCCACCTGCGGCGCCCCGTCGAAGCCGGGGACCAGCTTCAGCATGTAGGTCGGCACACCGACCTGGGCCACGGCCTCCTCGACGGACAGTTCGTGGTGCTTGTAGCCCATCGTGGCGGTCGCCACCCTCAGCGTGCCCACGTCGAGGACACCGACCAGCGCTCCGTGGTCGATGTAGAGGGCGGGCGATCCGGCGGTCTTGGGATAGGCCCCGGCCTCGCGGCCGGACGTGATGGCCGGAAGGTTGTCCAGGTACATCGCGTGCAGGTACTCGCCCCGCTCCCCCTCGTAGCGCACCGGGACCGCCTGGCCGGACTCGGTGTACGGTCCGTAGCCGCTGACGTCGCCCATGCGCATGACCTCGAAGCGCACCAGCGGCTCGTCGATCTCCAGCGGTTCGGGCACGACGGCGCGCAGTGCCTCGTGGTCGGTGCGGTAGACGATGTTGAGGTACTCGCGGTGGGTGAAGCGCGGTACGACCGGCGGATAGGCCGGGTTGGTGAGCGGCGTCGCGATGTGCCGGGGTACGTCGTACTGATGCATCGTGTGTTCTCCCTCGGGGGCTACCGGCCCTGCCAGACCGGGGAGCGGCGCTCGGTGAAGGCGGTCATGCCTTCGCGTACGTCGGCGGAGGCGGCGAGGCGGGCCATCTGCCGCGCCTGCACGGCGAACGCCTCCTCCTCGGGCGCGCCGTCGGCGGCGCGGACGAGTTCCTTGACGGCGGCCAGTGCCAGCGGGGCGTTCTGCGCGATCCGCTCGGCCAGTCGCAGGGCGGCGGCGACGGTTTCCCCGGCCGGCACGACCCGGTTGGCGATGCCCAGCAGGCCGGCCCGTTCGCCGGTGATTGGTTCGCCGGTCAGCAGCAGTTCCATGGCCAGGTGGTACGGGATGCGCTTGGGCAGCCGGATCACTCCGCCGCCCGCCGCGATCAGCCCGCGGCCGACCTCGGGAAGGCCGAACCGGGCGTCGGCCGCGGCGACGATCAGATCGCAGCCCAGGGCCAGTTCGAAGCCGCCTCCCACGGCCCAGCCCTCGACGGCGGCGATCAGCGGCTTGGCCGTACGCGCCCGGGTCAGGCCGCCGAAGCCGCGGCCCGGGATCTCGGGCGATTCACCGGCCAGCGCGGCCTTGAGGTCCATTCCGGCGCTGAACGTGCCGCCGGCACCGGTGAGCACGCCGGCCCGCAGGCCGGGGTCGGCCTCCAGCTGGTCGAGGGCCGTGGACAGTCCGGCGGCGACGGCCGCGTCGACCGCGTTGCGCGCCTTCGGCCGGTCGATGGTGATGAGCAGGCAGGAACCGATGATCTCGGTCCGCACCTCGGTGGTGCTGTGCATGGTGTGTGTCCTTGTTCGACGGCCGGTCAGCGGCCGGCGGCCAGTTCCTGGAAGACCTCTTCGGTGTGCTGTCCGGGCAGCGGGGCCGGCCGGCGGACCGAGCCCGGAGTGGCGGAGAACCGCACCGGGATACCGACCGAGCGGATGGCGCCCTCGCTGGGGTGTTCCACCACGTCGAGCAGCCGGCCGCCGCGCACGTACGGGTCCTCGGCGGCCCGGTCGAGTTCGAGCACGGGAGCCATCGGGATGCTGTGCTTGGCGCAGACCCGCTCCCACTCCTCGGTGGTCAGGCTCGGCGAGCACTGCCCCACCAGCTCCATCAGGGCGTCGACGTCGTCATCGGCGATGGACTCGCCGTTCACCCGCCGGTCCGCGGCGAGATCGGCGCGGTCGGCGGCGAGGAAGAAGTCCCGGAAGTTCCGCGGGTTGTACGGGATGACGCAGGCGAGGCCGTCCTTGGTGGGCACCGCGCGGTGGCCCCTCTTCATCGACAGCGGGAACCCGGTCGGCCCCTGCGGCGGTTCGAAGACATGGCCCGCCAGGTGCTCGACGAGGTTGAACGCGATGAGCGTGTCGGTCATCGGGATCTCGACGTGCTGGCCGACGCCGGTGCGGTCACGGTGGACCAGCGCGGCGAGCACCGAGTAGACGATGGTCAGCGCGCACACCTTGTCGCCGATGATCGTCGGCAGGTACGCCGGGGTGCCCAGCGCCCGGTTGGTCACGTCCACCAGACCGGAGGCGGCCTGTACGGTCTCGTCGTAGGCCGCGTTGCCGGCCCGGTCGGAATCGCTGCGGAATCCCTGGGCGTGGGCGTAGACCAGGCCGGGGTTGCGGGCGGCGACGTCGGCGTGGCCGAGGCCGAGGCGGGCGAGCGCGCCCGGGCGCATGTTGGTGACCAGCACGTCGGCGCTGTCGATCAGTTCGAAGGCCCGTGCGCGGTCGGCGTCGTCCTTGAGGTTCAAGGCCACGCTGCGCTTGTTGCGGTTGACGTTGAGGTTGAGCGGGGTCATGCCGGGTGTGGTGCGGTACGGACCCACCCGGATCGTGTCGGAGGGGGACTCGATCTTGATGACGTCGGCCCCGAGGTCGCCCAGGATCTGCGCCGCGTAGGGTCCCATCACCACCGTGGACAGATCGATCACCCGCACGCCGTCCAGCGGACCTGTGGTACCGGCGGCCGTGATGTCCATCATCACTCCTGTTCACGCAGTAATTTCATCGCGAATGTTTCCACCGACGACGTTAGGCATGAACAGCCAGGAAGGGAACGATCAACTGGCGAACAAGGGTATGACCACAGCGGTCACACCCATTCAGAATTCCACTGGGAAGGCTGCGTGAAAATCAGTCAGACGGTGATGACCTCACCGAAGATCCGGCGGCCCAGGACAGCGACCTCACCCAGGTCCCCACCGGCGTTCGCCCGATCAGCCCGGAACAACAGGCCGGTGATCAGGGTGGGTTGGAAGTCCTCGACCGGCAGCACGGCCACGTTGTCCAACCGGTAGCGGTGCATGGGGCTCTCCGGCGAGAGCATGGTCATCGAGAACGCGATGCCGGAGGAGATCAGTTCCGAGCTTCCGGAATAGTCCGCCATTTTTATACGGATTCTCTTCTTCACGCCGACTGAATTGAGACGGGCGTCGATTTCCTCGAAATATGCCGGGGTGGCGTCGTTCGGCGTGGCCACATACGACAGGTCGGCCAACTCCTCCAGGGTGACGGACGCCCGCCCCGCGAACCGGTCGGCCGGCACCGCGGCACCCAGCACCTCGCGCATCACCTCGATGACCTCCAGCGCCGGGTCGGACACCGGCAGCCGGACCAGTGCCATGGCCAGCCTGCCGTCGCGCACCGCCTCCGCCAGGTCCGCCGACGTGCCGGGCCAGCGCTTGAGTTCGCACACCTCACGACAGGCGTCCTCCAGCAGCCGGACCCGCTCCCGCAGCAGCGGGTGGACTCCCGCGGGCATCCCGATGAACAGCCTGTCCAGCCGCGGCCGCACCGCCTCGCTCAGCCGCCACGGGATCGAGTTGACGCGCTCCAGGACGTCGCGCGCCATCGGCAGCAGCGCGGCACCCGCCGGGGTCAGATCGACGCGGTGGGTGGTGCGCTCGAAGAGCTCGTGCCCGAGTTCGCGTTCGAGGTCCTTGATCCGCTGACTGAGCGGGGAAGCCGCCATGTGGAGTCTGCGCGCCGCCTGCGAGAAGTTGAGTTCCTCGGCCACGGCGACGAAGTAGCGCAGATGCAGCATGTCCACGCCTGTCACCCTACGGCAGGGTGTCCGATCTGCTGATCTTCAGCCCGGTGGAGCGGTGAGTGCCGCGCAGCCGCGGCCTGCTGGTCACCCGCTGAGCGGACGGACACGGAACCCGCGGTCGGAATCACCGGGCGCCGGTCAGGGGTTCGTCCAGGCCTCGGGGTCCTTCGTGAGGCTCAGGACATCGTCGGGCAACGTGGCCGCGGCCACGTGGGCCAGGGTGACCTCGCCGAGGATCTTGCGGACGTTGGCGCGTACGGCGATCCACAGCGGCAGCAGCGACTCCGCGGGACCGCAGTACGAGAGCTCGGGCGGGCGCACTCCCCGCACCGAGACCAGGGGGCCGTCCGCCACGCGGATCACGTCCGCGATGGCGATGGAGTCCGCCGGCCGGGCGAGCCGGTAGCCGCCCCTGCCGCCCCGCTGGCTGACCACGAGACCGCCCCGGCGCAGGTCGCCGAGGATGCCTTCCAGGAACTTGTGCGGGATGCCCTGCGCCGAGGCGATCGCCTCCGCCTTGAGCGAGGTGCCGTCCCCTGCGGCGGCGAGCTCCAGCGCCGCCCGCACCGCGTAGTCCGCCCGCGCCGAGATCCGCATGCCCCGATTATCCATCACTGCCGTGTCCGCCCGTCACCTGTTGCGCCGTCAGGCGGGAAGGGTGAACGGCGGGTGCGCACCGTTCAGGAAGTAGTCCCCGACCTCGCGCAGCCGGTGGGCGACCGGCTCGCGCAGGGTGTGCGTCCGGGCGTTGCGCCAGAAGCGGTCGAAGCCGTGCCGCGCCGAGGCGGCGTCGGCGCCGATGACGTCCAGGGCACGAGTGGTGATCTCCTGTACGGCCCGGGAAGCGGCGCTCTCGGCCACGCTCGCGACGACGGTGATCTCCGCGCACTCCTCGTCGTCGAGATCCTTGCCCTGTACGAGGCCGTGCAACAGGGCATCCACCGCCTGGTCGGCGAGGGCGGACGCGGCACGTGCGACGACGGCGAGCTCGCCGTACACGGTGAGGACGTACGGATCCTGCGGCGGGCTGCCCGGCCAGGGCTGGGGCGAGAAGGGCTGCCAGGGGGACTTGGTGACCCTCGCGTACTCGCGGACCTCGGCCAGCAGGCCCTCGGCCACGCCGAGACAGAACTGGACGGAGACCAGACGCGCGGTCGGTGCGGCCAGCGAGGCGAAGGGTGACAGGACGCCCTCGTCCGGCGAGAGGGAGCTGAGCACATCGCCGGTCCCGACCGGCACGGAGTCGAACTCCACGCCGCCTCCGGCCGCCAGCCGCTGGCCGAAGGTGTCCCTGCCGCCGCCGCTCACGACGCCCGGGCGGGCGGGGTCGACCAGGACGGCCAACGGCTCACCGGTGCCGTACTCGGCGGCTCGGACCACCAGCCGGTCGGCGATCCCGGCCCCGGTGGCGTACCTCTGGTAGCCGTTCAGCAGATAGCCGCCCGACGTGGGGGTCAGGATGAGCGGTGGTTCATGTGAGCCTATTCCACCTCCCCAGCACCACTGCCCGGCCGCCGAATCCCGCTCGACGCCGACGGCACGGGCGGGATCGGCGAAGAACCGGGGGCTGAAAGAGAGGAAGTAGTGGTTGCCCAGCAGCTGGCCGACGGCGCCGTCGGCCGCGGCGACGGTCCGGACGACCGCGCAGGCCGTGCGCCAGTCGGCGCCCCCTCCCCCGTGTTCGGCCGGCACCAGCAGCGTCAACAGCCCCGACTCGCGCAGCTGTGCGACCTCGTCGAGCGGTGCCTTGCCGGCCTGTTCACGCTCGACCGCGTCCGTGGCCAGGTCGTCCGCCACCTCACGGGCGATGTGCAGCCAGTCGACCTGCCCGGCCCCCGCATCGGTCACCTCGTCCGCCGTCACCGTCATACCCGCGCCCGCTTCTTGCGACTGCGGCTGTCGCTGCAGCTCAGTGCTGTGGTCATGGCGTCTTCCTTCAGGGGACCGAGGACGACGCGGTGCCCGGCGAGGCGGCGTGGAAGTGCGGCGGTGCGCGGTGACGCGTCGGCTTCATCATCCTCACCCCCCGCTTCGACCACCGTCAACGTTTCCCTAGTAATTCGATAGGAAAACTAGGGAATACTGGCGGAGTCTGGCTGATTCACGCTCTCGTACGGCGAGTTCGCGATGGCGGCCGGCCGGGCGGTCGTCCCTGACCGGGGCCGCCGGCGGCAACGGTGCGGCCGGTTGCCCCGCCCCCGGACCGGTCCGGCAGGCGGAGCAGGGGGCCGGGCTCCCGCCGCTTCGGGAAGTGGATGCGGCAGGAGTGCCGAGCGGGTCGGGCAGGGGAAGCGGTCAGGCCCGGACAGCGGGCGCGGCCCCCCGCCCCTCACCCCGTCAGGCCCCGCAGCGCGGCGCCCTCGGTCCGGTCGGCTGGACAGACCAAGCGGTCAGGTGCACCAGGCGACCTTGCGTCTGGACCTGCCGCGGTTCACCTGCCGCGGCGTCGAGCAGCCGGCCGAGCCGGATGTGCGGCCGCCGCCCAGGCAGGCCTGGACATCCCGTATGCCCTCCCGCCCCGCCTTGGTGGTCGGGTCCGGACATTGATCGGGGTCTGACGTCCGGAGCTTCAGGAGGAGGCGGCTTTGAGGAGGGTTTCGGCGGCGGTGGTGCGGGCGTAGAGGACGGAACGGCCGGCGCGATGGGCGCTGACCAGGCCCGCGGTGCGCAGAGCCGTGAGGTGTTGGGATACCCCGGCTGACGACAGGCCTGTTCGCCGGGCCAGTTCGGTGGTGGAGGCCGGGGTCTCCAGTTCGCTCAGCAGCAGGGTTCGTGAGCGGCCGAGGACGGGGGCGAGGGCACAGGCGCCGGTGGCAGGCCGCGATTCCCATAGTTCCCCGACACCACGTGCCGGATAGGCGAGTTGCGGCGGGTCCGGCGGTCGCACCCGGGTGCGCAGGCCGGGGCCGGTGAACGCGGACGGGATCAGCAGCAGTCCCGCGCCCGCGGATCGGCGGGGCATGTTGCGCTTCCGGCGGACCAGTCTGAGCGCGTTGCCGTCCCAGCTCACCGAGGCGTGCAGGTCGTTGAAGAGACGGCCCGCGCCGTGCTCGGCGACCGTTCGGGCCCGGTGGAAGATGTCGGCGTCCAGTACGGCCCTGATCCGTGCCCAGTAAGGGGCGAGCGCCAGCTCCCAGTACGTTTCCATCTCTTGTACGAGCTTGGTCAGGCCGGAGGGCGGGTCGGCATGCAGGATACGCAGCCGGGGGCCGAGATGTCCTTGGTGGCGGGCGAGATGGTCGAGGTCCTGGCGTACCCGGTCGGCGGGCGACGCCCGGATCGCATCCCACTCCGCCACCGGTGCGGGGGCCGGTTGAGCGGGGGCCGGGTTGAGGAAGTCGGGCACGTAGCCGGCGGGGCCGATCAGCTCGGCAAGCCATCCTCTGTCCAGGCCCGCGGCCATCACGCGTGGCCGCACCTGCTCGGCCCAGGACCGGTGGACCGGATGCGCCGTGTTCGATGTCAGCAGCCGGAAGCTGGGCGCGACCTCCCACATCGGCGAGACGGCGAACCGCACTTTCGCGAGATCGTTCGCTGAGAACGCCAGCTCCGCCACGACAGTCGCCCCTCGATGGATTCAGCCATGCCTTAAACAATGGCCCGTCAGGCTACCGTGCACCGATCATCCCGCCATGACCTCACAGACGATCACCGCAGCGGCATCGGGCACCTGGAAGCTCGGCGACCGCACGGTCAACCGGGTCGGCTTCGGTGCCATGCGCCTGCCCCAGCACGGCGAGGCGCTCGCGCCCGACGCCGTCCCGCGCGACCGCGACCAGGCGATCAAGGTGCTGCGCCGGGCCGTCGAGCTCGGCGTGAACCACATCGACACCGCCGCGTTCTACTTCTCGCCGCTGCGCTCCGCCAACGAGCTGATCAACCGTGCCCTCGCGCCCTACCGGGACGACCTCGTCATCGTCACCAAGGTCGGACCCGGCCGAGATCCCTCAGGCAACTGGCTGCCGCACGCCACCCCCCAGCAGCTCCGGGGCCAGGTCGAGGAGAACCTGCGCCAGCTCGGACGCGACCACCTCGACGTGGTGAACCTGCGCATCGTCGGCACCGATTCCATCGCCGACCGCTTCGGCGCGCTCGCCGAACTGCGCGACGCCGGACTCATCCGCCACCTGGGCCTGTCCAACGTCCGCCCCCACCACCTCGCCGAGGCCCAGGCCATCGCACCGGTGGTCTGCGTCCAGAACATGTACGGCATCGGCGCCTCGCCCGAACAGGAGGAGTTCCTGCGACGTTGCGGTGAACAACGCGTCGCGTTCGTGCCGTTCTACTCGATCGCCGGCAGCGGGCGCACGGCCGGCGCGCCTGCCGACGACAGCAGCAGTGTCCACGCCGTCGCCCGCCTTCGCGGGGTGAGCACAGCCCAGGTCCGGCTGGCGTGGACGCTGCACCGCGGTCCTCACGTCCTGGCCATTCCCGGCACCGGCGACCTCGGCCACCTCGCCCAGAACGTGGCGGCCGGCTCTCTGCGCCTTTCCGAGGACGAACTGGCCGTCCTGGACCCCCTCCACCACACAACCGCATGACCTGGTCACGGGGGGCCACCAAGGCGCCGTCCACGAACAGAATGGAGTGCACGGCCTTCCCAGGCAGCCTCCGCGGCCGGCCCGCCGCTTCGGCTCTGCACCTTCGCGACGCAGCACGGTGGCGCTCTTGCCTCTACTCGCCGACGAATCCGTCGATCGCTTCGCGCAGCAGGTCGGCAGTTCATGGCGAGGGTCGCCCGGTCGCCGCCGTCAGAACGGGCGGATCTCGCCTTCGCCGCTGTGTACGACGACGGGGCGGCCGGCATAGCGCTCGGCGATCGTCTGCGCCGTCGGCCGGTCCCGGTCCAGGGAGACGACCACCACGCCATGGCCGTCCTCCTCACCGACACCGACGGCGACCACCCCGCCGCGACCGAGCCACTCGCGGCTGATCTCCGTCTTGAGGGCGTCCAGATCCTCCGGCACGGCCTTCCCTCCCATCCATGCAGGACGGCGTGACACGGACTTCGAGCGCACGAAGTTCGTCGGACAGGTGCACGGTGAACGTGTTCTCGGCACCTTCTTTCAACGGGTCGACACGGCTCAGGTGTGGGTGGGGTGGCCTGGTGTCGACGGGCCACCGCCGTGCCCACCATGTCCCGGGCCCCCGCCCCCGTGGCCGGGCCCGCCCCCCGGGTGCGGGCCCGGACCGGTCACGGGCCCCGACGTGAGGATCGACACGTCGAGCGCGGCCGTTACTTCGTCGATCGGGTTGGCGAAGGTCGTCGTGCTACCGCCCGCGAAGAGCAGTCCCACCGCTTTCCCCGTCGCACGGTCCATGATGAGAGAGCCGGAGTCGCCGGCAGCGCTGAAGGGATGCCCGCCATCGCCCGTGATGGCGATCTGACCGGTGAAGGTGAACGTCCCGGTCTCGTAGGCAACGGCGGCGTCTGTGTTGACGCTTGTCACCTTACCGGTGGTGAAACCCGTGGTACGCCCCGACTTCTCGACCGCCTGGTGCAGCACGGCCGTGGCGGTTCCGGTAGGCGGCCCCGCCACCAGCTCGGCGACTGCCGCGACGATCTTCGGATCAAGCTGAGCGATGGCACAGTCGACCGTGTTGTTCTCCGGCTTGAGCGGGATGAAGCGAGTCAGCTTCGCCACTTCGTCGTTCGCCGGGTTGCCGCCGTCCAACAGTCCGGGCTGGTAGATCGGAGTACCTGGGTCCAGGCGGCTCTCGTCCGCGAGGACATGGTTGTTGCTCAGGATGAAATAGCCGGCGTGGTTGCTCACGATGGCGCCGAGCGTGCCCGCCATCACCACCTGGCCCTCCGGGTCCTCGTAGCCGACGCTGCTTCCCGGGTGCAACGGACGGTAGCGAAGTTTGGGGTCCGGCCCGAACGCGACGATCGTTCCGACCTGTTCTACGTCGACGTCCAGCCCGTCGAGGCTCGTGGGCAGCTGGTGCTCCTCCGGCACGTGGTCGAGCGGGAACTTGTGCCGTACGAACACCTTGACGGCGAGCAGTCCCGTGCTTCGCCCGGCCACGATCTTCTCGCCGATGCCTACACCGACCACGTTCTGGACCGGCTGCGTAGTGGCGGGCTGCCGGAGGACCTGCGCACGCGTCTCGGAGGACGGCCTCAGGAGACTCTCCGAAAGCTGAGACTTGGCCAGATCGGCGTCCCTCGCCACAGCGGATTGTGTGTACGAACTCAAACGGACCGGCATGGCGCACTCCAGAGTAACGGTGACCGGAAAGGGGGTGGACATGGACAACGTAGCCGGATTGCCACTGTCTTATGCCACTTTCATGCCATATAGGTGAATTCGCGCAGAGGATTACTGCAAACTGCTTCAGGCATAAACCTGAACGAGGTACGGATCAGTGCCTCCGCGGGCATCGACTCCGCCCGCGGCGGGCGCCGGCGCAGAAGGAGGCGAGAGCCGGCCAGGTCAGGTCACGTCGTCCGTCACGGGGTACGGCACGAAGGTGCTGGAGTTCTGGTCGATCCGGAGTGTGTGACCGAGGGGCGGGGCGGCACGCTGCGGGCAGTCCAGGCGTTCGCAGACGTGGCAGCCCATGCCGATCGAGGTGGCGGCGGAGGCGCTGGTGAGGTCGAGGCCGTCGGAGTAGACGAGGCGGTGGGCGTGGCGGATCTCGCAGCCGAGCCCGATGGCGAAGGTCTTGCCGGGCTCCCCCCAACCGCCACGGTGCCGGGTGACGGCTCGCGCGGTCCACAAGTAGCGCTGGCCGTCCGGCATTTCGGCGACCTGGACGTGGATGCGGCCGGGGGCGGCGAACGCCTCGTAGACGTTCCACAGCGGGCAGGTGCCGCCGGCGCGGGAGAAGTGGAAGCCCGTCGCGGACTGGCGCTTGGACATGTTGCCCGCGCGGTCGACGCGGACGAAGGAGAAGGGGACGCCGCGCAGGCGGGGGCGCTGGAGGGTGCTCAGGCGGTGGCAGACGGTCTCGTAGCCGAGGCCGTAGCGGTCGGTGAGGCGCTCGACGTCGTAGCGCACCTCCTCGGCGGCCGTGTGGAAGGCGCGGTACGGCAGGATCAGGGCCGCCGCGAAGTAGTTGGCGACGCCGATGCGGGCGAGGCGGTGGGCGGGCGAGCCGGACTCGAAGTCCTCGGCGGCCTGGCGGTCGAGTTCGTCGCCGTACTCGAGCAGGGCGAGCTGGGTCGCCATACGGAAGGCGCGCTGGCCCGGGCGCAGGCGACTGGACAGGCGCAGGGTGCGGGTTGCCTCGTCGTAGCGGTGCAGGTGTTCGCCCGTGTCGGCCGAGAAGCGGACGCCGTGGGTCCCGGTCAGGCGATCCGTCAGTGCCTGCACGACCTCGCCGGGCCGGATCCCGATCTCCTCGGCCAGGCGCTCGGCCGCGAGGTCGGTGTCGTGGAGGTAGTTCTGGCGGCGGTAGAAGAAGTCCCGGATCTCCTCGTGGGGTGAGCGGGGCGTCTGTCCCGCCGTGTCGCGGCCGTCGGCCGCTCCGGTGAGGCCCTCGGCCAGGAGTTGGTTGCGCCGGCCCAGGTCGAGGAGCACCTGGGCGACCGCGGGCAGGCGCGAGGCCAGTTCGGCGAGGTCGGACGCGGATATCCGGGCGGCGGCGATCTCCCGCGTCAGCGCTTCGCGCAGGTCGGCCACGAGGCGGGTCGTGTCGCGCTCGGAGAAGAAGCCGGGGTCGACGCCGAAGGTCTCGGTCAGCCGGAGCAGCACGGGCACGGTGAGCGGGCGGGAGTCGTGCTCCATCTGGTTGAGGTAGCTCGGGGAGATGCCCAGGACGCGGGCGAGTTCCGCCTGGCTCATGCGGCGCTCTTCACGCAGCCGCCGCAGGCGCGCTCCCGCGTAGGTCTTGCTCACCGTGTGTTCCTCCGGGTCCGGGTGATCGCGAGTGTAGGCCAACGGGGACCGGCTGACTCCTTCGCAAGATTGGCAAGAGTGGGGCGGGAAGATTCGCAGAAGTTGGCAGCCGTCCAAGGTTGTTGGCACTCAGTGCCAGTGCCAGAGTTTCAGTGCGGCCCGCCGGACCGGGCAGGCACCGCCGGAAACCGGGCCCGACTCACTGCCCTGACGTCGGAGATCCCGGCTCCGGCGGCGGGCTGCGTCGGCAGCATCGCTCGCTTTCGCCCTTCGCGGTTGCAGCGGGCCGCGTCCCACTGAGACGACACACAGTGCCACCCCGGCTGGAGCAGTTCGGGCTTGGCAGACGCCACAGATCGAGGAGACGGTGACAGTCATGGCAGAGGCGAGGACGCAGGCGGCCGAGGAACTCGCGCGGCGCTGGGCCACCGACCCGCGCTGGCAGGGCATCGAGCGCACGTACAGCGCGAAGGACGTGGTCCGGCTGTCCGGCAGTGTCCGAGAGGAACACTCCCTGGCCCGGCGCGGCGCCGAGCGGCTGTGGCGGCAGCTGCACGAGCAGGACTACATCCACGCGCTCGGTGCCCTCACGGGCGGTCAGGCCGTGCAGCAGGTCAAGGCGGGCCTGCAGGCCGTCTACCTGTCCGGCTGGCAGGTGGCGGCCGACGCCAACCAGGCCGGCCACACCTACCCCGACCAGAGCCTGTACCCCGCCAACTCCGTTCCGCAGGTGGTCCGTCGGATCAACAACGCGCTGCTGCGCGCCGACCAGATCGCCACCGCCGAGGACGCGGGCGACACCACCGACTGGCTGGCTCCGGTCGTCGCCGACGCGGAGGCCGGGTTCGGCGGTCCGCTGAACGCCTTCGAGCTGACCAAGGCGATGATCGCGGGGGTGCCGCCGGCATTCACTTCGAGGACCAGCTCGCCTCCGAGAAGAAGTGCGGCCACCTCGGCGGCAAGGTCCTGGTGCCGACCTCGCAGCACATCCGTACCCTCAACGCGGCTCGTCTCGCCGCCGACATCGCCGACGTGCCCACCGTGATCATCGCCCGCACCGACGCGCTCGCCGCCAGCCTGCTGACCACCGACGTGGACGAGCGCGACGCCGAGTTCGTCACCGGCGAGCGCACCGCGGAGGGCTTCTACCGGGTCCGCAACGGCATGGCCCCGGTCATCGCGCGTGGGCTGGCCTACGCCCCCTACGCCGACCTGATCTGGGTCGAGACCGGCACCCCGGACCTGGAGCAGGCGCGGGAGTTCGCCGAGGCCATCCACGCGCGCTATCCGGACCAGATGCTGGCCTACAACTGCTCGCCCTCCTTCAACTGGAAGGCGGCCCTGGACGACGACCAGATCGCCAAGTTCCAGCGGGAGCTGGGTGCGATGGGCTACCGCTTCCAGTTCATCACGCTGGCCGGCTTCCACTCCCTCAACCACGGCATGTTCGACCTGGCCCGCGGCTACGCCGAGCACGGCATGACCGCCTATGTCGACCTGCAGGAGCGCGAGTTCGCCGCACAGGCGCACGGCTTCACCGCCGTCAGGCACCAGAGGGAGGTCGGCACCGGGTACTTCGACCTGGTCTCGACGGCCGTCAACCCCGCCTCCTCCACCACCGCCCTGACCGGTTCCACGGAGGAAGAGCAGTTCCACTAGGCCGCTTCGGTACGTGTCCGGCCCGATCAGGCCGAGCGGGGACCGTACGACGGTCCCCGTGCGACCCCCGCTCCCGCTCCTGTCCCGCCCCTCCTCCAGGAGAAGCGATGTCCACCAGTGCTCTGACCCACCACGTCCGTGTTCTCGCGCCCCTGGGCGACCGGCACGACGAGATCCTCACGCCCGCCGCCCTGGACTTCGTCGGCAGGCTGGCCGCGGCCTTCGGCACACGCCGGCTGGACCTGATGAGGGAACGCCGCCGGCAGGTTCTGCGGCTGGCCGCCGGCTCCCCGCTCGACTTCCCGATGGTCACCTCCGCCGTCCGTGCCGACCCCACCTGGCGCGTCGCACCGCCCGCACCCGGCCTGACCGACCGCCGCGTCGAGATCACCGGTCCGCCGGACCGCCGTATGACGGTCAACGCTCTCAACTCCGATGCCCGCGTGTGGATGGCCGACTTCGAGGATGCCACGGCACCCACCTGGGAGAACGTCATCGGCGGCCAGCTCAACCTGCTCGACGCCATCGAACGCCGGATCGACTTCACCACGCCCGAAGGCAAGGAGTACCGGCTGGGCGAACAGCTCGCCACCATCATGGTGCGGCCCCGCGGCTGGCACCTCGACGAGGAGCACCTGGAGTACGACGGCCGACCCGTGCCCGCCGCACTCGTCGACTTCGGCCTGTACTTCTTCCACTGCGCCCGACGGCAGATCGACGCCGGGTACGGCCCCTACTTCTACCTCCCGAAGCTGGAGAACCGGTACGAGGCCCGGCTCTGGAACGACATCTTCGTCACCGCCCAGGACCTGCTCGGCATCCCCCAGGGCACGATCCGCGCCACGGTCCTCATCGAGACCATCACCGCCGCGTTCGAGATGGAGGAGATCCTCTCCGAGCTGCGCGACCACAGTGCCGGCCTCAACGCGGGTCGCTGGGACTACCTGTTCAGCCTGGTCAAGACCTTCGGCCACCGCACCGACTTCCTGCTGCCCGACCGCGCCAAGGTCACGATGACCGCCCCCTTCATGCGGGCGTACACCGAACTCCTCGTGCGCACCTGCCACAGGCGCGGTGCCCACGCCATCGGTGGCATGGCCGCCCACGTGCCGGGCAAGGACCCGGCCGCGAACCGGGCCACGCTCGCCGAGGTACGGCTGGACAAGGAGCGGGAGGCCGGGGACGGATTCGACGGCTCGTGGGTCGCCCACCCCGAACTCGTGCCCGTCTGCCGTGAGGTGTTCGACGGCGTCCTCGGCGAGCGGCCGCATCAGATCGGCCGGACCAGGGACGACGTGGACGTGACGGCCGCGGAGCTGCTGTCGGTGCGCCGGATCAGCGGGCCGCCCACGGCGGAGGGCGTGCGGACGAACATCGCGGTCGCCCTGCGCTACTTCGCCGCCTGGCTGCGCGGCCGGGGCGCCGTCGCCCTGTACGGCCTCATGGAGGACGCGGCCACCGCCGAGATCGCCCGCGTGCAGATCTGGCAGTGGCTGAGGCACCGCGTGATCGACCGGGAGACGGTCCTCGGACTGCTGGACGACGAGATCGCCGCGCTCGGCGCCGCACACCCCTGGGCACCCGTCGACGACGTCCGCGCCCTCTTCGAACGGACGGCGCTGACCGGCGAATTGCCGCTCTTCTTCACCCCGGACGCCTACTCCCGGCACCTCGTGCACCGGACGGAGGCGGTGGCATGAACGGGGACATCGGACGCGTCGGCGTGGTGGGCGGCGGCCAGATGGGAGCCGGCATCGCCGAGGTCTGCGCACGGGCCGGCCTCGACACCGTGGTGTGTGAAGTGGACGCGGTGGCGGCCCGCGCCGCGCAGGACCGAGTCGCGGCCTCGCTCGACCGCGCTGTACAGCGCGGCAAGCTGGAGAAGGCCGCCGCGCAGGACGCCTTCGCCCGGTTGGTCTTCACCGGTGACCTGGAAGACCTGGCCGACCGGCAGCTGGTCGTCGAAGCCGTCGTGGAGAACACGGATGCCAAGGCCGATGTGTTCGCCGCCCTCGACAAGGTCGTCGAGGATCCTGCCGCCGTCCTCGCCACCAACACCTCCTCACTCCCGATCATGCGACTCGGCATGGCCACGAGCCGCGCGGACCGGGTCGTGGGACTGCACTTCTTCAACCCCGTACCCGTGCTGCCGCTGGTGGAGGTCGTGACCTCGCTGCACACATCGGCCGCCACGTCCGCCACGGTCGAGGACTTCGCGGTCCGTGTGCTCGGCAAGAGGGTGATCCGGTCCCGGGACCGGGCCGGTTTCGTCGTCAACGCGCTGCTCATCCCCTATCTGCTGTCCTCGATCCGGATGGCCGAGTCCGGTTTCGCCACGGCCGCCGACATCGACACCGGCATGGAGCTGGGCTGCGCTCACCCGATGGGCCCACTGAAGCTCGCGGACCTGATCGGACTGGACACCGTCGCATCGATCGCCGAGGCGCTCTACGACGAGTTCCGCGAGCCGCTCTACGCACCGCCACCACTGCTGCACCGGATGGTGGAGGCGGGACTGCTCGGCCGTAGGACCGGCAGCGGGTTCCACACCTACGACCAGGACTGAGGGCCTGGTACGCCACGGGCTGAGGGGCCCGTACCGCCGGCAGGGCGAGGGTCCCGCGCGGCATCACAGGGAAGGGCGGGAAGCGCGCGTGCGGGCGCTTCCCGCCCAGTGGCCTTCGCCGCCGCCCATGCGCCGACCCGGATAGCGAGGGTGAGACGCAGGCACCAAGGCAGAGCCGACTGCACCGCCTGGTGCGCTGCCTCCCCCTGATCGCCCCCGTCCTGCTGCGGACCGTCCGCCCACACCGTCTTTGTTCGTCCGCACCCCATCGAGGCGCCGGCACGGGTGTGCGCGGCAAAGACGGCCCCTCACTCGCCATTGGGCATGACCCTCACTGTCTTGCCCTTGGAATCCGCCTGGAGGTAGCCGAGTTGGCCGTAGGCATTGCTGAGGTACACGGCCATTCCGACGGGCGTGCCGAAGTCGTCGTCCGCCAGTTCCAGGACGAGATAGCGCGTGGTCACGTGATCGACGTTCAGCTTCTTCTCGCCGTCGCGCAGCATTGCCGGCACCGCGTCCCAGTCGAATCCGTCGAGGGTGACGGGTTTGTCGCCGTCGAACAGCGTCGAACTGATGATGCCCTTCTCGACGGCCTGCCCGGGACGGTACGTGTACGTGTCGTACTTGGTGTCGCTGCCCTTCACCATCAGCTCGGCGGTGACGTACTGCGGATAGACGGTGAGGCCGCCGAAGCGGTCTCTGCCGGTCTCCTTCTTCAACGCCTCGACGGCGGTGCGGATACCGGCCGGTGTCAACAGGTCGGTCTTACTGGTCCGTTCCTTCTCCGCCGGCGAGGCCGAGACGGGAGCCGGTCCGCTCGATGGCGCTGCCCCGGTGGTGGAACCGGCGGACCGCGAGGGGCCGGACGAGCCGGAGGCATGGGTGCCGCCATCCGGCCTCAGCGCCCATATGAGACTGCCGGCGAGTGCCACTCCCGCCACGGGCAGGCCCACCCATATCCAGCGCCGGTGGCTCTGGTGTGCCGACACGGTTGTGGACCCGGGCCGCGCGTCGGCGGGGCCTGAGTCGGGGTCTGATGCCACGGTACGTCCGGGGCGGCTGTCGTAGGACCCCGGGAACATCACGGGTGCCGGACCGAAACCGTCCGTCGCCGTCGTGCCAGCGGGAGGCGGTACCGCGGGCACCGCCGACGCGGGGCCGGGAGCCGGTGGGGCAGACGTCTTCGGCTCGCGGACGGGAGGCGGCCCGCCGAGCGGGGGGTGCAGTTGGTACGAGGTGGGAGTCACGGCGTCACGGGCCGCGGCGTCCAGCATCCGCTCCAGCTCCGCGGCGCCGGGCCGTGCCGCAGGGTCGCGGACGAGAACCCGGGCCAGGACGTCCCGCAGCGCGCCTGCCCGGACCGGTGGCGGGATCTCTTCGCTCAGGACGGCGGCGAGCGTCGCGAGGGTCGTGTTCCGGCGCAGCGGGTGATGACCCTCCACAGCGGCGTAGAGCATCATTCCCAGCGACCACAGGTCCGAGGAAGGGCCGCCGTCGTGGCCCGACACGCGTTCCGGCGCCATGTAGTCGGGCGTGCCGATGATCGACCCGGTGGCCGTGAGGACGGTCGACTCGCGGATCGCCGCGATACCGAAGTCGGTGAGCACCGGACGGCCGTCGGGACGCAGGAGAACGTTGGCCGGTTTCACATCGCGGTGCTGGATGCCGACCTCGTGCGCCGCGCGCAGGGCGGCCAGCACCTCGCGTCCGACCAGCGCCGCTTCACGGGGTTCCATCGGTCCGCGGGCGAGACGATCGGCCAGGGAACCGCCGGTGACGAGTTCCATGACGATCCAGGGGTAGGTCTCCGGGCCGTCGTCCACAATGTGATGGATCGTCACCACGTTGGGGTGACTGACCTGAGCCAGGGCGCGAGCCTCCCGCAGGACCCGCTCCCGAAGCATCCGCGCGGCTTCCGGATCATATTCGGCGAGGTCCGGATCGGGCGGCCTGACCTCTTTGACGGCCACGCTCCGGTGCAGCACCAGATCCCGGGCCAGCCAGACCATGCCCATACCGCCACCGCCGAGCCGCTTCTCCAGCTCGAACCGTCGGTCGACAACCCGTCTGCCGCTGTTGTCGCCGGCCGCATCGCTCATGGACGGGAGCATAGTCGCCGCCGCTGACACCCCGGGCAGGCCACCCGCAGCCCCGCGGCGGCCGGCGGCGCGCCCCGGTCGACAGGGGGCCGTGTCGCGTCACGATCGCCCGCGCCGACCCAGCACAGATCTCCGTGGAAAACAGCGGTTCAGGCGGGTTCCGGGGCGCGGCGGGCTTCGCCGAAGTCCCAGAGGCAGACCACCGACCGGTCCCCGCCCGTACACCTCACCCGGACGTTGACGTCCGAGAAGAACTCCGTCAGATGGGGACGGCCGCGCGCCCACCGCCGCGCGAACCACTCGCCGAGATCCCCACGGAGCAGCAGCTCCGCCATCGGAGCGGTGCACACGGCCACGAGATCGTTCGGGTGTGTCTCGAACCGCGCCCAGCACAAGTCACCCGCACCGGTGGGAAGCCGTGCCTCGCGCATCCCGGCGAAGACCGTCTCCCACACGTCGTTCCTGAGCCGCAGGACGCGGGTGTCGCCGATACCGAACGCCACGTGTCGACGCCGCTGACGATCACCGAGCTCGGACAGCAGGGCCGTCAGCGCGACGTCCACCCCGGCGTCGGCTTCCGTCTCGGCGGCGTCGGCACCGATACTCGTAGCACCCCCCTCGTCACGTGCCACCAGATGGATGGAGTGCGCGACACCCTGCACGGCGGCGCGCAGCAGACCACCCAGCTCACCGTTCTCGGCCTCGTCCCCCGCCACGGCGCGCCCGGCCGGAGGCGTGGCGGTGTGCGGATCCGGATCACGGCCGCGATCGAGCACGCCGCCGAGACGCTCACCGTAGTGACCCAGCTGCGCGGCGAGGCTGTGACAGGCCCGCTGCGCGGCCGACTGCGACCAGAGCCCGCGCGGCGCTCCGGCCGCCACCACGCTGAGCAGGGTCGGTGCGGGGATCTCCTCGACCAGCCTCACCATGACGGCGTCCCGCCGGTGTTCACCGTCCTCGCGCTGCCGGGGTCCCCGCACGGAGGCGGCCCGCACGATCAGCGGGCCGAGGTCGGCACCGTCGACGGTGCTGTCGGCCGCGCAGTCGCGGCCGAGGGGCAGTTGGTGCGGTACGGCCGGCGACTGCGGTGGCGCGACCGGCGGTTCCCGCACCTGCCCGGTGTCACGAGGTGCGAACCGAGCCAGAGCCTCAGCCGACGCCTCCGCGAGCCGGGCCGCCACACCGGTCTCCACCTTCGCCTCCAGTACGGCGGCCACCCGCGCCTCCACAGCGGCTTCCCACCTCGCCTCCAGGGCGGCCGCCAGCCGTCCGTCCACCTCGGCCTCCACGCGTGCCTCCAGGCTTCCCTGCAGCTCGATGAGTTGGGAGTGCAGGTGCTGGTTGGCCGCGAGGGCCTGGTCCCGTTCCGCGAGCATTGCGGTGAGCCGCGCTTCGTACTGCCTACGGGTCCGGTCCGCCTCGGGTGGGAGCAGCTCATGAGACGGGTTCGCCGGTGCTGCGACGCTGTGGCGGCGTGACGCGCGGCGCAACGCGAGGCCGAGCGCCCCACAGAGCAGGACGGACGCCAGCAACAGCACGTACAGCACATCCAGGGCGAGCGGTTCAGTCTCCACGCGGCTCTGCTCCTTCCGTGGCCGACCGCCGGACGGTCCGCTCCGCGAGTGCGGAGACGGCGAAGGCTTCGAGGCGGTCCCACAGGTCGCGGCCGCCGCCCTCCCGGTGGACACCGGCTGCCACGGCCGCCGTGCCCGCGCGTGCTCCCCCGGGTGGGCGCGCTGCACCGCTGACGGCCGCCTGCCCTGCGGTGGGCATCACCGTCGGGGCGGCGGCATGTTCCTGGCGGGCCGTCAGATCGAGACAGCCGAGTCGGATGTCGCGGCAGGCGGCCCGCACACGCTGAGCGGTGAGCTCGGGGACGCGGCCGGGCGCCTCCTGGATCAGCGGCCGCAGTACGTCGTCGCACAGCGCCGTCAGCCCCGAGGCCGCACAGTCCGCCTCGGCCTGCCGCACGGCGTACCCGGCCCGTCGCGCCGAGCCGTCCAGCAGCCCCACCGCCCGTCCGGCCTCGGCCAGGGCCAGCGCCCGTACGGGCAGCCCTTCGGCCGCAGGCCCGAGGGTCCGTCCGCCACGGCGTCGCAGCCAGCTGCCCAGATCGGTCAAGCCGTCGGGTCCGCTCAACAGCCCGGTCACCGTCGCGACGAGCACCACGGCCGGCGGGTGGGGTGCCCGCCGGACACGGTCCAGCAGTCCGCCGAGCACGGCGACGGCCGGCGAGGGTGCCACATCCCCGCCGAGCTCGGCCGCCGGAACGACGGCCAGGACGAGGTGTGCGGCGTGCAGCAGCTCCAGGGCCGCCCGGCGCAGTGCCCGCGCGCTCTCCGGGCCGGTCCTGTCCGCAGAGGCGACGGGAAGGTCGACGACCTCCACCTGCAGGCCGTCGCGCCCCGGCGCAGGGGGCGTGAGCCTCCCGGGGGCCGCTCGTTGCCGCGCTCCGGGAGGACGGCGGTCCTGCGGCCCACCGGCGTCCGCAGCGGTCGGCGCGGGCCAGGGCAGGGGGGCGGCGCGCAGCTGCGCGCTGATCACCGCCGGCTCGCGGAGCAGTGCGGCCACCGCCGCGTCCAGTGTCGGCGACTCGGGAGCAGCGGCGGTGAGGTCATGGCAGCGGCGCAGCACACGCGCGACCGCATCGGTGCCCCCGCAGCCGGTGCCGAAGAGAGGACCGGCGGGCGCCTGGGACACGCGGATGCGGAGCCATGCCGCCGTGCCCGGGGCGGCATGGAGCAACGCCTGTGGCGGCTGTGTCCGGTGGGTGATCAGGAGGCGGGCGAGCCGGTCGAGCGCCATGGCCTGCCCCGGCGGCTGCCGCAGCTCGGGCCGGTCGACGGCGCAGTGGACGACGGCGACCGGCAGGAGGTCCGTGGCGAACGGCGGATCGGCGATGCGCACCCCGGTCAGCACCGGAACCAGGCCGGGCACTGTACGAGCCACCACGACCCGCACGGGAACCCGTCGCCCACCGCCCGGTTCCCCGCCGAGCATCGCCACGTCGGCGGCGACCTGTGGCGACAGCCCCGCGGCACGGCCCGCCCCGGACGCGCCGAGCACCCCACACGCCCGCACCCACCAGGGTCCGTTGCCCGCGCGGCCCCAGCCCTGCTCCACCGCTGTCACGGTACGGCCCGTCATGTGCCGGCCGGCCGGTCGGGCCGCCGTACCACCCGGCCGCGGAACGCGGTCCGCAGCTCGGGCGCATCGATTCGACGCAGGGGCGTCAGGAACACCCACTGCACCAGCCGCTCGTCCGGGTCCCGCGCGCCGGCGAGGTTGAGGGCGGTCTCGGTGCAGTTGTCGAGGTCGGTCTTCTGCCATTCCGAGGTCTGGTCGAAGACGACCTCGTGGTCGACGGCACGGGCCAGCGGTTCGAGGATGAGCGACACCTCCTTGCGCCACCGCCACCACCAGCTGCCTGGGGCGGCAGCGGGGCTGTGCAGCAATCCGCCCAGCACGGCGTCGAGTTGACGGGCGGCGCCCAGCTGGGTCTTCCCGTCGCGCTCGTCCCCGCGAGCATCCGCGGCGCTCGTCAGACTGGTCAGCAGCGCGGTCCGGAACTCCTTCCGATGCCTCTCCTCGGCAAGCGGGACGCGACTGGTGCGGGGGTAGTTGCGGGCATAGCTGACGGCCTGCAGTTCGGGATCGGTCCTCGCGAGCAGCAGAGCCTGTCCCGCCCGCGCGGCCCACGACAGCCGGAGGTCATCGGGCCGGACGGAACCGACGTCGATGACACCGGCTGCCTTGAGAACCTCCAGGGGTGCGGCTGACGCGGCCTGCTTCAGGGCATCGGCGTCGCTGAGATCCAGGGACACGGTGACCTCCGGGGCGATGCCGCCGGGTCCGTCGGGTGCACCGGGACCTTCGGGGGCGTGCAGGGCGGGCACGATGACGGCCGGGTCCTCCCAGCCGGGCGGCGGCCCGCCGAGGCACTCCTGCGCGGCCTGCGCCGCCTTCTCCCGCCAAAGGCGGCGGTCGGCGTCGGGCAGCCGGAGCAGGGCCATGTGCAGCGCCGTCCAGACCGCTCCGGCCCGCCGAGGGGCTGCCGCCTGCGGACGGTCCGTGGACCGGGCGTGCCGCCATCCGCTGAGATACCTGGTCTCTTTGCCGCCGAGCGCAGCACACAGCGCGTCCAGCCGCTCCGCCAACCGGGCTACGGGGGCGGGCCCGCGTTCGAATTCAGATTCCGGTTCCGGCTCGGGGTCCGGTTCCGGCTCGGGGTCCGGTTCCGGCTCAGGGTCCGGTTCCGGCTCAGGGTCCGGTTCCGGTTTCGGATCGGGGCCTGGTTCCGGGCCGGTCGTGGGAACCGGCTCCGGCTCAGTCGCCGGTTCACGTTCGGGATCCGCCGCGGTGTCCCCTTCGGACGGGGTGACGGCGGCCCTCCCGGGTCGGCTCGCCGTGTCGTGTCCGGGTTCGCCCCCGGCAGCCGCTGCACCCTCGGCCGCCACCGGCACGGCCGTCTCCCGTGCCGCCCTGATGGCCGAGCTGAGGGCGTCACGCGCCCTGCCCACGCGGATGGCGGTCTCCTCTGCCTCCCCGTTGTACGGCTCGGAGTGGCAGGCCACCTTGTTCAGTTCCCAGAAGCATGCGTCAAGGGCGTGCAGCACGGTGCTCCGGCTCGCCGACGGCCCCGACTCCAAGACATCGGCCAAAGCCCTCGCGAACGCGTTCCATCGCTCTACGACGACGGGGCGCCCCGTGGGCGGATCGGCCGAGGCGGCGGTGATCTCCTCCATCAATGCCTCCCGGTCGAGGGGTCCCAGTACTCGTTGAACTCCGTCAGGCCGCTGCTCATGGGCCGGCGCAGTACCCGGCCGGGGCGCTGCTCCACCTCCCGCAGGGTCTCGGCGGGCAGATACGGAACGGCGCCGCGGTGGACCCGCAGCCGTCCGTGGGCGTCCAGGGTGGCCCAGTGGTCGGCCAGACCCGGGGCGGGGAGCCGGCCGAGGACCTCCGGTTCGCCCGTCCCCTCGCGTACCAGATAGAAGTGGTACCCCCCGTGCACGGGTGGTGCGTCGAGGACCGCCGCCCGGCCGGGCACCGACTGCTGTTCCGAGTCGGTGGAGTCGTGGAAGAACTCCGGCAGATAGGTCGTCTCGGACCGGGGCGCCGGGAACACCTCCACCAGCTCCGGCTTGCCCGTGTGCGGTTCGCCCAACGACACGCAGATGCTGCCCGGCAGCGAGAACGTGTGCAGCCCGGCGTCGAAGGACAGGCCCTGCCGGGCGCCGTCCAGCTCCAGGGGCTGCCCCTTCACCAGCAGATGGGGCACACCCCGGCACAGCAGGATGTACGGGAACAGCTCCTGGTCCATCTCCAGCTGGTAGTTGACACCGGTGCCGTCCTTCCTGCGCCACACCTCTCCCAGTGGCTCGGGCAGCGACTCCGCACCGGCGGACAGCACCAGGTTGAAGCTGCCCCACTGGATGTGGTCCTTCGAGGACGTGGCTCGGTGCAGCATCACCACCTCCGTCAGCGGCTTCCAGCCGGTACGGACACCACGGCGGCCCACCGCGTCGAGCTCGGCGAAAGGCGTCCCTGCGCGCAGCACGGTGAGAACCCTGGCCTCGCCCGCCGCGACGGTACCGAAATCGCCGGGCAGACTGGAGAAGAGGCCCTGCGTCCGGATGTCCAGCTCGCTCAGGCGGATCACCGGGTCGGTGGCGGACAACCGGTTCCTCATCGCCAGCTGGCCCGCGAGCGCCTGCGTGGAATGCGCCCAGGCGGCGCCGATCGACGTCGCCTGTTTGGCGACGGAACCCTTCTCGACGGACAGCGCGGTGGGATTCCAGCCGAGTCGCACCTGGGAACCGGCGTCGGCCTGGGTGAGAACACTGACCACGGTCTGCCCCACCTGCTCCAGGGCGCTGCTGCGCCCGGACAGCACCACCTGGTCCAGGACGGGTTCGGGATGCGGTTTCAAGCCTTTGGCGATCCGCTTGGCGTTGTCCTCGTGGATCCGGGTGAAGACCGTGCGGACGAGATCCGCGCCCATCTCCGCGGCCCGCCGGAGCACCGGTTCGAGAAGTACACGGAATTCGGCCGGGTCGAGAGCGACCTCCTTGGCGGTGCCGAGCCGGTGGGAGCCGGAGTTGAGGATGCCCAGGACGTGCTCCTCCTCGATGGTGGCGTCCGGTGACGCGCTGTCGTCCTCGCCCCCACCGAGACGGCGCTTCTTCGACTCGGCCAGCCGCCACAGCAGATCGAACCGGGCCCGTCGGCGGGTGCGCTCGTCCTCGTCCTGGATGCCGTCCCAGCAGGTCGGCAGGAAGTGGTCGAGGGCCTGCCTCACGTCCGGGGCGACGATCGTCCTGAGCATCTCGGAGGCCTGCTCGGCGACCCTGGTGGAAAGCGGGCGCTCCTCGCGGTCGCCGAACACCCCCGAGCCCGCAGCGGAGGATCCCGGCCCGGACCTCAGCTGGTCCACCAGACATGCCTTGAGCCAGTAGAAGACCTGGAGCGTCAGCAGGTCCCCGCCCAGCTGCCCGTGCCCGGTGGAGCCGAGGAGTTGCGGTTCGAGCCGGTAGTCGCGGCCGGAGACGAACTCCTGTTCCTGCGTCAGGGGCGGCGTGGTGTCCACCAGGGCGAGCCGCAGCAGGGCGATGTCGGTCGTGCAGCCGCCGATGTCGATGGCCAGCAGAATGCGGTGCCAGGTCGGCGGGGCGTCACTGACATGACGCGACTGCGAACGCAGAGCCTCCAGACCGAGGTTCTGGTTGTCGGAGAGCTCCCGCATGACGAAGAACAGACAGGCGGCCAGCCCCTCGTCGTAGTCCATGACCACCTGCGGAATGCCGAGGCCGCAGCGCACGAGCTTCTGCAGCCGCTGTTTGATCTCCGGGAGGATGGTCGTGGGGTAGGTGATCACGGCGGTGCGTACGGTGGAGCGTTCGCGGCCCGGCCGGCGGTGCACGAGCTCCTCGGCCCGTTCCACCAGACGCAGATACAGGTGCTGGACGAGATGGACGGCGCTCATGTCGGAGCCGTTGACGGCCGGCGGCTGCTGCTGGAGCACGGATCGCTTGATGCCGGTGATCATGGTGACCTCCGGGCGGTTCTCGTCCTGGGACTCACCGGGCAGGGCGAAGCGCCGGTCCCCGGGCCGCGTGGCGTCGACGGCAGCGGGGCCGTCCGAACCTGGTGTCAGCCCCGGCGGGAGTCCGCCGTCGCCCACCGGCGCCTGCTCGATCAGTGCGCTCGCCGGTGCTCTGGTGCGCTCGCCGTTGACGTCGGGGTAGTCCACAGGCCGCAGTTTGTGCCGATCGAGCGCCGGGGTGTTCATGACGCGGGCGTAGCCCTCGAACAGGCGGGGCACCAGCCAGTCCCGCAATGCCGGCCGTCCGTCCTGGTGCAGGATCTGCTCCACCTTCACCATCAGCGCGTCGACGACGTCGGCGTCGTCCAGCCGGGACAGAGCCTGCCGCCCCGTGATCCGCAGCCCGCCCCTGCGGCTCAGCGCCAGCTCTCCGGCCGTGATCGACTCCACGGCCTTGCGCCACTCGGCAGGGGCGTCCACGGGCGGGCTCAGGAGTTCGCCCAGCAAACGGGCCAGGGCCGCCGTCTGGTCGGGGTCCACCAGCCGTTGGGTGATGGCGCCGAGATCCCACAGCGTCGCGGTCGACGCGGTGGAACCGAGGTCGACCGCGACGAACTGCTGGAGGTTCTCCCCGGTGGGCTGCGGGGGACGCAGCCTCAGGAACTCGTCCTCATCCTCGGACGCGAGGCCGGATCCCGCCGAGAACCAACCCTGGGCCGCAGGAGGCGGCTGCTCACCGAGCGGGGCGAACTCCAGGGCGACGGTGCTCGATGCGGTGTCGGCACCGATCGACCCCGTGTACTCGAGAGACCAGTGGACGTCGACACGCACCTCCGTGGGGTGGCCGGAGCCGAAGACGTCGGCCGTGCGCTGGTCGCCGTACACCAGACTCACCGGCAACCGGGAGTCCAGGGAGAGGATGCGGGGCCCGTCGACACTCGCGGCCGTGTAGTCCTGGGGCACCCAGATGGATTCCAGGGCGTGGGCCAGTTGCGCCGGGATGAGCACGCCGGGCTCGGCACGGACCTCGACGCGCGGTGGCAGATGGACGGTGACATAGCCGGGACTGCCGGGTTCGCGCTCCACCAGCACCTCCGGCAGCGGGAAGCCGGACTGGTCGGCGTAGACCCGGAAGTGCCGGCGGCCGAGCGCGACGACACCGCCGCGGGGCGGCGCGCCGGCCGAGGCCCCGGCCGGGTCGGGGACGCGGAAGGTGATCTCCAGTGTGCTCATGGTCAGTCGACGCTCCAGGTACTGATGAGACGGTCGATCGGCTGCTCGTCGTGGCCGGACCGGGCGCCGTCCTCGTGGTCGTCCGGCGAGTCACCGGACGGCCCGTGGGACGGGCTGCCGTGGCTGTCGTCCGGCGGCTCCTGCCGGGGCGGCACGATGTCGCTCTCGTCGAGCAGCGCCGCCGACGCCAGGTCGTACAGCGGAACGAGCTTGTCCGTGACCACGCCGAGGAGTTCGTCCAGCAGGTCGGTGACGGCCCGGGCCGCGGCGACAGCCGTGTGCTGGCGCAGCTCGATGATCCGCAGTGGGTGCCGTTCCCGCTCCTCGATGTGCTCCTCCAGGTCCCGCATCAGGTGGTGCCAGGCCAGGGCGTGGTGCGGCCGGGCCGGGAAGTGACCCTCCAGCTCCTCGTTGTCCCACTCCCGGTGGTCCAGCGCGGGTGTGATCTGTTCGATGGCCTTCCCGGGGTTGAGACAGGTCCACAGGTCGCCCAGCTGGCGTCGGGCCTTCGCCGTTCCACGGCGCCGTGAGTAGAGCTCGATCAGCAGCCGGCTCGTCCCCGGGTCCGCGAACCACTCGCGCAGCGGTGCGAACTCCTGCTGCCAGTGCGCGGCCCAGTCCTGGCACCACTCCCGCAGCGCCTGTCGGCCGTTGCTCCCCCACTCTTCGACGGTGTGCCCGAAATGCTCGATGAAGGCATCGGAGGAGTCCTCCGCCGGATCCTCGTCCCCCACGGCCCCGTCGGCACCTGTCGCGTCGCCGAAGCCCGGATAGTCGAGACGCATGCCGGTCTCGGACGTGGGCGGCCCGCTCTTGGTGACCAGGTGCTGCGGGTCCCGGTCGGCCCGTTCCAGCAGATGGTGCCACTCTTTCCACCGGAACACGGCCCGGTGCACGGCAGCCGCCGTCTCCGCGAGACCTGGGGGCGCCGCCGGCGCCGTGGCGCCCTCGCCGTCGCCGTGCGTCGGCACCTCGAAGCCGCCCCCGTCGAGCCGGTCGGGGCGCCGCAGCGCGTGCAGCGCCGGGCGTACCCGTTTGTCCAGCAGAAAGCGCAGCTCGGCGAAGGTCTCCGCGATCTCGCGGTATGCGGCGTTCCCGCCCGCCGCGGCGCGGTACACCTGGCGTCGCAGCGTGAGCAGCGCGGCGTCCAGCTTCCTCCGTGAACGTTCGGCGCGCTCCAGCTTCTGGCCCACGCCGTTCCTGCGTACGTGGTCCTCGATCGCGTGGCGCAGGTGGTCGATCCCGCCGTCCTTGTCGTACGCCCGCAGGCGCGGCGTCCACGGGTTGCCGGGGTCGGTGCTCTCCAGACGGGCCGCGATCGGTTCCCACGGGCGTTCTCCGGGCGGGGGCAGCTTGCCCATGGCGGCGCGTACCCGCTCGCGGGTTTCGTCGGAGAGGCGGGTGTACGACAGTTCGTAGGCACGGATCGCGGGTACCGCCGAGGTCACCACGATGCCGTCCTGGCGTCCCCGGACGAACTTGCTGCCGTAGACGTGGATCCCGTTGAGTTCGTCGGCGTGCCGCAGCAGGTCGGGCACGGCCAGGGCGGTGCCGGGGAGGGCCGCGAGAGACGGAAGATGCGTCCGGTCGAAGACGTTGGCGGCGACCAGCGCCGCCTGCCCCAGGGCATCGGCACTGCGGCCGTCCTCCAGCAGCATGTCCCAGAACTCCGAGGCGCCCTTGGACTCGGGGCGGGAGGACAGCACGACCAGCAGGATCGTGTGCACGTCGACCAGGGCGCGCCGGCTCAGGGACTTGTCCCTGCCGTACGAGCCGGCGGCGCCGATGCCGGGGAAGTCGAGCAGTTGGACGGGGTGTTCGGCCAGCAGGCCGCCGAGGGCCCAGTGGTCCGGCGAGACGGTGACCTTCTGCACCACGCGCTCGATCAGCGGGAAGCTGCGGCTGAGCGCGTCCTTGTCGCTCTCGATGTTCTCGCTGTTGAAGGGCTGCAGGGTGAACTTGGGCGGCGTCTTGGGAGTGACCTTGGCGGGGGGCAGTTTCAGCGCCTCGTTCACGATCTTCCGGGCGACGAGGGCCCGGTGACCCAGCACGCTGTACCGGCCACGCTGGCTGAGCAGGGCGTCCCGAATGCGGCACAGCTCCACCACGGTGTCCCGATGGGCGTCGTCGATGAGCTCGGGCGACACCGGGGCCGGGGACGCGTCGGCGGGCGTCGGCCACAGACACGGGTACCAGCTGTCGAACGGCGCCCAGCCACGCGGATCGGTCACCGGGTCGTATCCCGCGAGCGCGGCGCCGGCGCCCAGCTCGGGGTGTCTGCGGTCGAGTTTGGCGACGAGAGTCGAGAGGATGTCCCCGACGCAGCGGCTCAGCTGGGCTTCGCTCAGGTAGCGGATCTCGGTGGTGTCCGCTGCCCGCGTGGGGCTGCCGGACTCGCCCGCGGCCAGAGACAGCACGGTGATGTTGCCGGTGGTGGGGCGCTCCTCGACCGGCAGCAGATCGGGACAGCCGAGGAGCGTGCCCAGGAGCAGGGACTTGCCGACGCTGTACTCCCCGACGACACCGATGGTGACCGGTGAATCGACCCGGTCCAGCAGTTCCTGGGCGGTCTCCGCGACGCGCGCCCGGGCGGCGTGGCACTCCGGGACGTCGGGTATCTCCTGATCCTGGAGCATGGCCTGGGCGTCTTTGGCGTACCGCCGCAGATCGGCCAGAGCGGTGGGCGAAGCCGCTGGACTTGGGGCGGCTGAGGCGGATGTGTGGGACACGGCGACTCCGCGGTGAGTGCGGTGAGCGGGCGGTCTGACGATGAGTCGGTTTGCCGGTCCGGCGGTCGGATGCGAGCCGGCGTATCGGTCGGTCGGCCTGACGGCGGGTCAGTGCAGGAGGAAGAACAACTCGATCTCCGCGGTGCCGGACGGGATGCCGGGGTCGGTGTTGTGATAGCCGCGAATGATCTCTTTGTGGTACTGCGGAAAGAACTCCGGTGCAGCGGACGGCAGGAGCCGGGCCACGGCTTCGGCGAAGGCCGTACTGGTCCCGGTGTCGACCGCGCCGTCCGGGAACCGGCCGGCGTTGCCGAAGACCATCACGAAGGCCGCCCGCTTGTCCCGGAACTGCCGTATGCGGCGGGCCACTTGCCGGCGGATGCTCGCGGCGGCGCGGGCAGAGCCGCCGATGAGCGCCTCGGGATCCGTGCGCACCGTGATCGACCGGGTGTGGGGGTCCAGTCCGCCGCTCGGCGGCGGACTGGTCGGTGCGGAGGTGGAGGGACCGGGGAGCGTCGGCCGGGAAGGCGACGGTGTGCAGCTGGGGCCTGCCGCGGCGCAGGGAGGGGGCGGGTCGAACCGGTCCATCGTCTCACCGCCCAGGGTGACGACCACCATGACCAGCAGGAGATCGGCGAAGAGCCACCCTGCCGTCTGCGCCCCCGTCATCCTCGGCGGCCTCATCGGTCGGCCTCCGCGGCCGGCTCGGAGATCCGCGGATCGTCGGCGGGCACCGGACGGCTCAGGGAGACCGTCGGCGGTGCGGACGCCTGCGCGGAAGGCACGGGTCGCGCCTGTGGGCTGGAGGGCGCGGGCGACGGCTGCTGTACGGAAGCCTCAGGCGGCGCCTGCGGTCGGGAGGGGCCAAGCGGTTCTTGCGGTGCGGAGGGCGCCTGCGCTGCCGGCCCGGTGGAAGGGGTCCTGGGCAGCGCGTCCACGAGGGCCCGCAGGGCGTCGTGCACCTGCTCGGCGGTCCTCAGCAGCCGGTCGCGCGCCTCGCTCTGGTCCTCCCGGTGGGCGAGGGCCGCTTCCCGCATCTCCGTGATGCGGGCGGCCAGTTCGGCCGTGACCGTGCGGACCTCGTCGCGCAGGGAGACGGCCAGGGCCGCCACCGCCAGGTCGTAGGCGTCGCCGATGCGTTCGGCGCCCTCGGTCGCCGCCCTTTCGAGGGCCGACGGGAGGCCCGTCAACGTGCCGTGGAGACCGTCCAGCGTGGCGGCGAGGACCTGGGTGGAGTCGACGGTGGAGGCCCGCACGGCGGCGAGAGCTGCTGTCACTTCCCGTACGGCTTGACGCATCCACTCCGCGGCGCGATCGCCGGCCGCCTGGTCCCGCTCCTGTGCCTCGAGCGCGGCGCGGTCGATCCGTTCGGCGGTCAGCTCCCCGGCGGAACCGATCCGTACGGCGGCCAACTCGCCGGCGGAACCTATCCGCTCCGCGATGAGCCGGCCCGCCTTGTCCACGCCCTCCGCCATCGCGGTGCCCGACCTGTCCAGTTCCTCGGCCAGCCGACGGGTGCCCGCCGCGACCTCGTCGGCTGCCCGAGCGGCCGAGCCGACGGACGTCCGGACGTCCGTGGTGCCGGCCCGCAGTTCGGCTACGGCCGACTCCAGGGCCTGGACGGCCGCCAGATGCTGCTCCGCGGCCGTACCGGCCCCCTTCAGCAGGTGTCGTGCGAGCTCCTGGACACGAGTCGCCTCGGACAGCAGGTCCCGCAGGCCCGAGGCCGCACCCTGGAGCTCCTCGGCGAAACGCGCGGGGGAAGCCTGGGCAGTGCAGGCGGCCAGCGCCTCGACCTGGACGAGTGCCGCGGAGAGGCGGGAGACGAGCCGCTGCCGCTCGGTCTCCTCCGCCGCTTCCCTGAGGCGGCCCAGAACGGTCGTACCCATCAGCGCCAGCAGAGCCACGACGGTGTAGACGACCATCATGTCGAAGCGCAGGACCGGCCAGAGGTGGCCGTCGAAGCCCTGCTGCCACAGGGTCAGGAACGAGCCGGATGGCCCTGTCCTGTCCCGCCCGGTGGCTCCCGAGTCCCGCATCCGCTGGTATGCGTAGGCCGCGGCTCCGAGCCCCACCCACGTGACCAGCAGTGGGGCGAAGACGAGCACGGAAGGCAGTGCGGACAGCAGCCGTCGCCCTCGGGCTGCCTCGGCCGAGGGCGGAACGGGGAGGGCGTCGGGTCCGCAGTACGCGGTGACCAGTCCGCCGCCCGCCCACGGGCCCAGTTCGTCCTCGCTGCCCGACTGCACCGCGTCCGCGAGCCGGGCAAGGGCCCCCGCGTGCGCCCCGCAGCGCGGATGGCCGGCCAGAAGACGCAGCTCGGCGGCGAGGCGCTCGGGTTCGTGATACGTGGGTCCGGGTGTGGCGCGCCCCTCGTAGGCCAGGGCGCCGTGCCTGCGTCGGCGCGCCCGTGACCTCCCCCATGTCTCCAGCCACCCCATGCTGCTCCCCCCGGCCCTGCCTGGAACCGGTCTGAAATATGCCACTGGACAGCGGCACACAACCAGTCGTATTGCGGAATTTGTTTCGGGGGCGTGCGGTATCCAGTGTTGTGCGTCGCCGCCCGAGGACGGGGGCTCCGTGCAGGGGAAGAGTTCGCAGGTGACAGGCGTGAGAACTGATGCCAGAAAGGCAGTCACCGAGATTCTGAATTGTTTTTCAAAGTGTCACTTTTTGACCGTTCGGCCGATCAATATGTGTCAGGGGCGGCCAGTTGAACCGGCGGACATATTCCTGTCCGCCCCATGGCGGCTACGGTCGTCAACCTGGCGCCCCCGGAGCCGGCACCCAGGGGAGGGAGAGCCATGACCACACCTACGGAGAACGACGCCGAGGGGACCGGAACGGACGGGGAGAATCTCGCACGATTGACGGGACTCCTGCTCGTCGAGCAACGGGGGACCGACCCCAGCGCCGCCGCGCCCGGCGTACCGTCGGGGGCGACGGCCGCCGCACGGCTGGGGCCCTGGCTGGCCCCGGCGGCCGCACTGGCCGCGGGAGAGCCCAAAGCCGCACTGGCGCTTCTCGACGAGCAGCCACCGGACGCCTCCGGCCCCGGGTCCTCCTGTCTGTCCCCGCTCTCGCGGGCACTGCGGACCGCGGCGATCGCCATGGACGGCACCTGGCATCCGGGCGGGTCGCCGACGCACCTTCCGCCCGTCGCCCAGCAGGCGCAGTTCGCCGCCGGAGCGGGAATCGAGGCCGCCGTCGCGTCGGTCACCGACCCGGGCCTGAGGCTCTGCGCGCACCTCGCGGGACGCGTCACCCCCGTGCTCCTCTCCTCCCGTACGACCCTGGGGCACGCCATGTGCGCGTTGGCGGCCCAGGAGCGAGCCGCCGCGTACGGGGCGCGTGCCGACCGGGACCATCGGGATCTCTCGGCCGGGCTCAGCGAGCCGCTCGCCTGGTTCGACAGTCTGTACGAAGAGATCGCCGCCTCCCACCACGAGGAGGCCGCGGCCTGCCATCTGCTGCTCGCTGCCGACCTCCGTGTCCGCGCCGGCGACCCGCAGGCGGCCCAGCCACTGCTGCGGCACGGGCGGCGGTTCGCCTCCCGGAGCCAGGCAACCGCCGGACTGGACGCGCTGCTCGCCGGTGACTGGGAGCTGGGCACACCGGGAACCGCCGAGCAGTGCGCTCTCCCGGCCGCCGCGCCGGACCCACGGGCGTTGAGGCGGGCACAGGAGCACTATCAGCGAGCCGACGCGGCCTACCAGGCCGTGCTCTCGCGGCGTGGCCGTGCCGCAGCGCTTCTGCGCCTCGCCCATGTCGAGCGCCTCCGCGGCAGCCTGGACGCGTGCAGGGAAACCGTCGAGCGGGCGAGGGCACTGGCGGTGGTGGCCGGTGACGGCGCATGTGCCGCCCTGCTCCTGGTCCATCAGGCGCTCGACCTGATCCAGGCAGGCACCACGTGCCGGGGGCGAGCCGACCGGGCGGCCGAGGCGGAGACCGAGGCCGCCGAGGCCGCCGTCGCCTGGGCCACGACGGCAGGCAGCACGTCGTGGCTGCGAGGTCTGCGACAACTCGTCCTGAAGCGCTCCGAGTTCTGGGGCGGGCAGGGGGACGTCGTCCGTGCCAGGAGGGCCGACCTTCTCGCTGAGCGACTCTGCCCGGGACCCGGGCGGGACGACGCGTCGAACGCGCGGCCGGCGGGCATCGCGAGTGTCCCCGCCCCGGGCGCCTACGTGCGGGCCAGGCACCGCCTGGCAGGCATCGTACTGACCGACCTGGAGCAGCAGGACCACCTGCAGCGCGTTCTGCGCGGCGGCGAACAGGGCGAGCCGCCCGGCCTCGCGGACTGCCTGGGCCTCATCCAGGCCGCCAAGAGCTTCCACGATCAGGCGTCCGCGCTTCGGGATCCCGATGTGATGGCGGCCTCCCGCGCCCGCATCGAGCTCGCGCTGCGTATAGGCGCCGACTTCCTGGCCGACGTCGAGCCCGTGAGCGAGGTCCTCGACATGCTCGCCTCCGACCTCGCATCCTGCGCCGCACAGGAGGCGCTGTTCCGCTCTCGGCGCTCCCGTGCGGCCGGCCGGGAGGGGGAGGCCGACCTCCTCGCACGGCGGGCCCTGGACGCGGCCGAGCGGATCCCGGACGAGGCGTTCCGGCTTGTACTGCGCTGCGCGGCCCACGCCGACCTGCGTGAATGGCACCGGGCCAGGACTGAGATGACGGCGGTCGAACCACGCCTGACCGCCGTCCAGGCAGCCGCTCTCTGGCTGCGACTGCACCGCCCCGAACGCGCCGCTGCTCACGTGCCGTTCATCGACGCCGGCCCCACCCCCGGCGCCGCGGACCCCGATCACTCCTGGGAACGGGCGGCGATCCGGGCGGACCTCGCCCTGGCCCGGGGACTGTACGACCAGGCCGCCGGCCACGCCCGACAGGGGCTCGACGCGTATGAGGCGCACCAGGTCAGGCTGGCCCGCGACGCACTGCGCGCTTCCTTCGCCGACGACCCGGTGGTCGCCGGCCTGTACCACGTCGCAGTGCTCTCGTCCCTCCGCCCCGGTGGCCCCGACGCGGCGGCCGCCGCCTTCGCCCAGGCGGAGCGCGGCCGGGCCGGATTCCTGCACGCGCTCCAGGCCCTCGACACCGCCGGCACGGACCGGGCCGCCCGCACCGCCGTCAGGGAATGGCTGGCCGCGGAGGTCCACTGGTCGGCGGAGTTCGAGGACCACGCGGCCGCCCTGGGCGGCCGGGCGTTCCCGCTCGGGTCCCGGCCGGCACCGGACCTCGACGGTCTCCCCGCGCTGGGGCGTCCCGCGGAGCACGTCCCGGCAGTCCCCGGCGCGCGCGCACCTCACGCATCCGACGCGACCGCGGCAGCGGTCGGCACAGCCAGGAGCCGGGCCCGCACGGACCGGGCACCCCGGGAAGACCGACGCGTGCGCATCCAGGAGGCCGAGCGTGTCCTGGACGCCGCCGAGGCGCAGGTGCGCCGGCTCGTCCCGGCCGCGCTCACCGCATCGGGCACGGGCGCGCTGCCGGACGCCGCGTCCGTGGCCGAGGCCCTGCCCGGCGACACCGTCCTCCTCACTTACCACTCCTTCGACGACACCCTGGTCGGTTGGGCGATGACCCGGCGGACGCTGGTGAGCGACCGTCAGACCCGGTGGGCGCAGTCCACCGTGGCGGCCGTGCGCCGATTTCACAGCTGGTGCTCGTCGGCGGGTGGCGGGGGTGACGGCGAAGCCGACGGACGGGAACTGGCCGAACTGCTGCTGCGCCCCTTCGCCGCACTCCTGCGCGACCACAGGCGCGTGCTGGTGGTTCCCCCCTCCATGCTCTCGCTGCTGCCCTTCCACGCCCTTCCCTGGGACGGGGACGTCCTCGGCGCCGGCCACGAGGTGTCCTACCTTCCGTCGGCCTCTCTGGTCACCCGCCTGCGCCGCACGCCGGACAGGCCGTGGCCGACGCTGCACGCGCTGCTGGTCGGCGGTCCCGCCACCGACCCCCGGCACGGGCTGCGGACACTGCCGGGCACCGTCGCCGAGACCGCGGAACTCGCGCGGCTGCTGCCCCGCCACCGGCTCCTGACCGCGACGGAGGCGACCCGCAACCGGGTGCTGGAGGCCGCTTCCGACTGCCAGGTGCTCCACCTCGCCACCCATGGTCTCGTCGATGAACTCGCCCCCCACCGCAGTCGGCTGTCCCTTGCCGGTGACGATGTCCTCGGCATCGCCGACCTCCTGCGTGCCGCCCACGAGCCGCAACTGCTCGTGCTCTCCGCCTGCGACACCGGCCGGGGCACCGCCACCGCGGGCGGCGACGTCCTGGGACTGACCCGCGCCGCCCTGATCACGGGAGCCCGGCATGCGGTCGTCTCACTGTGGCCGGTCCACGACCGTACGGGCTGCCTGGTCATGACCAGGACCTACCGGTGCCTCCTGGAGGACCCCGCTGTCTCCGTCGGCTCGGCGCTGGCGCGCGCCCAGCGCGCGGTGCGCGACCTGTCCCGCGCCGAACGCGACGAGGAGTTCGACGCGCTGGTCCTCCGGGCCGGGGCCCACCCCGGACAGCCCTCCTGGGCCCGCTCCTCGGATGCGGCCAGGGACAGCGGCACGCTGGGCACGGAAGCAGACGACCGGCATCCGTATCACTGGGCGCCCTTCATCCACGTGGGGGTTTGAGATGACGTTGCGAGCGCTGCTGATCGGCGCCCAGACCTACGGCCTGACCGGTGTGGACACGGACGTGCGGGTGATGGCGGACGTGCTCGGGGCCCGCGGCTTCACCGACCTGCGGAGGTGCGTGAACGGCGACGCCACGTACGGGGGCATCACCGAGGAGATGAACCGGCTCCGGGCGGACACCCGGCCGGGTGACGGCGTGGTGGTGTACTACTCGGGGCACGGGGCACTCCTGGGTGAGCTGCAGTACCTCGTCCCCGTCGACATGGGTGACAGCACCCCCACCGACTTCCGCGGATATCTGGCCGAGGAACTCACAGCAGCCGTCCGGGCGCTGAGGGAGCAGACGCCGAATCTCACCGTGATCCTGGACTCCTGCCATTCCGGCGGAGCCGTGCGGGAGGCGGCGTACGAGTCCGGGCGGTGGGCCCTGAAGTCGGTCGAGCTGCCCACCGTCCACCGGGACGCGGGACTCATCCGCGCGGCTCGACTCGCTCGGCCCGGGGACCCGCTCGTCCCCGGTGTCGTCCGGTTGACAGCATGTCAGGAGCACGGTTCGGCGTACGAGGCCGAACTCGTGTACGGCAAGGGACGGCAGGGCGTCTTCACCGCGGCCCTGGCCGAGTTCCTGCGCCCGCGCGCCCACCTCCGTGTGCCCTGGTCGGTGCTGATCGCCCGTGTCCGCGACCGCATCAAACAGCAGCAGGTACGCCAGTGGCCCGACGCGGGTGGGCCGTCCGGGCGGCTGCCGTTCTCCCTCGACGAGCCCGCCGAGCCCGAACGGCTCCCGCTGGTGCGATGCGACGGCCGGTTCGCCGTACCGGGCGGCGCCGTCTTCGGTCTCGGCGTCGCGGACCGGGTCAGCATGGTGTTCCCCGGCAGTGGCACGCGGCACGGCGGCGCCGGGACCTCCATACCCGCGACCGTGGACGAGATGAAGGCCGGCGACGCTCTCCTGCGCCCGGCGCCGTCCGCCCTTTCGAGCCCTGCTGCCGGAGACCTGCGCACCGCCATGCTGCCCCCCGGCGCCCATGCGCTTGCCGTACGCGTCCACGACCGCCGCCATGTCCTCATCGACGCCGAAGCCCTCTTCGCCGACGCGCTGCGAGAGGAACTGGCCCGCTGCCCACGGCTGGCGGAGACCGACGACGCTCAGGAGGCCTTCGCCACCGTCCGCGTACACGACGGAACCTGCGAGATCCTGAACGCGGAGGGGCTGCCCTTCCGGGACCTGTCCGAAACGGCCCACGCCGGGCCCTCCGGGCTGATCGCTCTGCTGGAGGAGCTCGCCCGGGGTGAACGCGTACGCCGTCTTGGCGATCCGCAGGGACCGAGCCGTCTGGAGGCGGGCCTGGACGTCCTGATCGAGGTCCGGCAGCCCGCCACGAGCGGGCACTGGCGCGAACTGCACGCGGTCGGCGAGCGGCTCCACCACGGCGACCACTACCGGGTCACGGTCACCAACCGTTCCGGCGCCCCGCTGTACTTCTGGGTGATCGGTGTCGGACTGAGCGGCCGCACCACTCTGGTGACCAACGACCAGCCCAGCGGCTGTCGTCTGGAACCCCATGGCGCCGAGCACCGCGGCACGCGCACCACCCCGCCCGTCACGATCTACTGGCCGCACGACGTACCCAGGCAGGGTCCACGGCCGGAGACCATCCACGTCCTCGTCGGAGACCGCGCGATGGACCTCAGCGCTCTGGCGTCGCGCGAGCGGTCCCTGCACACCGCCGATCCCACCCTGAGCGCGCTGCTGCAGGAAGTCTGGGAGGGCACCCGCGACCAGATGCTGGAGGTGGGTCAGGAGTTCCACTACCGCGTATACACCGTGCACGCGGACGCGCTGCCGGAGCCGGAAGGCAGGCGTCCATGATTCACCTGCCCCCGACACTGCGCCGGATCCAGGCGGACCGCAGCGCCAAGCAGCAGCGGTGGGCCGGAGCGTACGGCCTGTACCGCGAAGCCGCCCGCGCCTACCCCCAGCGGGTGCTCGCCGCCGCCTGCTGGCAGGATGCCGCCGGCATGGCCGGCCGGCTCGGCCGCTACTCGGAACAGGCGGACTGCAGCAGGCGCAGCCTCGCCCTCCTGAACGGCACGGTGCTCCGTACCCCTCTGGTACGCAGGACGCGGATCAGAGCCCTGCTGGCCCTGGCCGAATCCCTCTATCGCACCGGTGACCTCGCCGGCGGGGAGGAGGTCGCCCGCCGGGTCTACGGCATGGCCGCCGGGGAGGACGCCGACTTCGCCGCCGAGGCCTTCCACCGGCTCGGCCAGGCGCTGATCCTGCGCGGACAGGTCGGCGGCGCCCTGACGGCCTTCGCCCACGCCGTCGAGACCGCACGGGCCGCCGGAACCGGGCTGGAGGTGGCCCAGGAACTGGTGAGCCTGGGCGTCGCCGCCGCGACGGTGGGCGACAACGCCACCGCCCGCGACTGCGCGGCCGAGGCCGAACGGCTGGCGCGGGCGTCGACCCGACGAGAGCGCACCACGGTGCTGGCCTCCGCCCTCGGCTTCCGGGCCGTCGTGCTGCGGCGCGAACTGCGGGGTGAGGAAGCGGTCGCGCACGCCCGCGAGGCCCTCACACTGCTGTCCGGCCCGGTCGGCCGGCAGGACGTCGCGGTACTGGCGCAGTCCCGTGAACGGCTCGCGACATGCCTGCTCTCCTGCGACGAGCCGCAGAAGACGGCCGAGGCGATCGATCTGCTGCGCCACAACCACGCGGAGGCGGTCGAGCGCGGCGACGCCCTCCTCATCGTCTCCTCCGCCGCCAACATCGCCGGCGCCCATGCACGGGTCGACGCCATGGAAGAGGCGCTCGCCTGGGCGGAGCGAGCCGTGGACGCCGCGCGGAACGCCGGTCAGGGGCCGCACATGGCCGCTTCCGCCCTGCTGGCCCTGGGGACGATGCTGCAGGTGCGCGGAGAGCACGCCGAGGCCGACCTCCGCCTGCTGGAGGCGGTCACGCTCTGGGAACAGGTACGCGCCACCACCCGCAACGAGCTCGAGCACATCGAGCTGCTCGGTGAACAGGCCCAGGTGTACCGGGCCCTCCAGCGCTGCCGGGTCGCCCGCGGCGACACCGACGGCGCGCTGGAGGCGGCGCTACGGGTCCGCGGCCTGCTGCTGGAACAGCGGCTCCTCGCGGGACGCTCCCCCGGCCCCGTCATGTGCCCTGGTCCACCGACGGCGCCCGTGACCGCGCGACACCTGTCCGAGCAGGCCGCCCGCACCCACACGGTCACGCTCGTGTACAGCCTGCCCGGGCCCGCCCGCCCCGGCGTTCGCAGCGGCACCACCACCGCCTACATCTGGGTGATATCACCCGATGGAACACGAAGGCATCACGAGGCCGGCCTTGCCACCGTGCGCAGCGCGATGCCGAGCGCCGTCGCGGCCCACTCCGGCGGTACGGACGGGGCCACCGCCCCCGAGCCTCCCGAGAAGCGGCTTCTGCGGGCCCTGTCCCAGGGCACCGCGGTTCCGGACGCAAGCACCCGCGACAGCAGCCCGCTCGCCGAGCGGGACTCCCGCGGGATCACTGACGCGCAACTGCGCCTGCTCGCGGATGTGTTCCTGCGGCCGGTCGAGGACGACCTGACGGCAGCGGGGACGCGGCGGCTGGTGGTCGTACCCGACGGATTCCTGCACCACCTGCCGTTCAACGCGCTGCCCCTGAAGGACACCACCCCGCTGGTGGACCGGTTCACCGTGGCGGTGGCGCCCTCCGCCCGGCAAGGCCCTCGGGCCACCGCGCGCGGCCGGCCCGTCGAAGTCCCGGCGTCCAGGGCCCTGGTGGTGGGAAACCCCGACCCGCCGACGCAACCTCTCCTGCCCGGGCTGCCCGCGCCCGTCCTGCGGGCCCTGCCCGCGGCCGAACGGGAGGCCCGGGACGTCGCCGCCCTCTACGGAGCCCGCGCACTCCTCGGCCCGGAAGCCACCCGCGAGACCGTTCTCGCCCGGCTGCCGCAGGCCCGGTTCGCGCACTTCGCGGCACACGCCTTCGCCGGTGAGGAAGTCCTTCGGATCCCGGGCGCGCTCTGCCTCGCCCCGAGCGGTACGCCCGATCCGGCCCGCGAGAAGTACGGGGCCGGCGCGGACAGCTCGTACCTGCGGGCCGACCACATCGAGCCGCTCGACCTCACAGGCTGCCCGCTCGTCGTGCTCAGTGCCTGTGAGACCGGCTGGGGCAAGCCTTCACCGGAGGGCAACCTCGGTCTGGCCCGTACCTTCCTGGCCACCGGGGTGGAATCCGTGGTGGTCTCCCTGTGGCCCGTTGACGACAGGGCGACGGCCGATCTCATGACCGCGTTCCACCGGCACCTCGTCACCGGGTCGACCACGGGAGAGGCCCTGCGCCTGGCCGTGTGCGAGACCAGGCGACGTCACCGCCGGCCGGAGGACTGGGCGGGGTTCAGCCTGCTGGGCAACGCCGATCTCCGGCTCTCTCCGGTGGCGCGGGCGTGAACTCCTGCACGGACGAGACCCTGGGAGGAACGGGTGGCGGGGGCCCGGTGGCCGCCGACGGCCGCCGGGTCCCCGCGCTGTCCCCCGTGCAGCCACCGTGCAGCACGCACGAAGACCACGTCCCCGCAGTAGTGCGGAATCCTGCGGGACGGCGTCAACTTCCGTTGGAAAAGCGACTGTTCGCCCTTGCGCGGCGACTACGATGCCGTACGTCACAAGTGCCGGAGAAGCCCGAGAAGCCGGAGAGGTGCTGTGATGCCGGGCAGGTACACGCAAAGCACGGACTCCGCCGAGCGCTGGCCGCACGGCACTTTTCTGGCGGAGCTGGCCGGCTCGTCGGAGGCCGCCAAAACCCTGCTCTCCCTGGGGACCCTGCGGTCGTACGAGGCCGGCGAGACGCTGCTGACCGAAGGGCTGCACGAGACGTTCGTCCTGTTGCTGCTGAGCGGTGTCACCAAGGTGACCGCTCTCACGGGGGACGGGGACACAGCGCTGCTGGCCGTACGGATCGGCGGGGACCTCGTCGGAGAGTTCGCGGCCTTCGACAACAGACCGCGCTCGGCCACGGTCACGGCCGCCGGCCGGGTGACGGCCCGGCGTATCGGGCAGCGGGACTTCCTCGACTGCCTCGACCGTCGTCCTGTGGCCGCGCTGGCGGTCAGCCGAATGCTCGTCCGCAAGAACCGGTGGTCGGTGCGGCGCCGCGGCGACTTCAGCGGCTGCCCGGTGGCGACGCGGGTCGCCAGGGTGCTCGTCGATCTGGTCGAGGACTACGGGCAGCCGTCGCACGGCCGGTCTTTCCTGATCGGGCCGCGGCTCACCCAGGCGGAGATCGCCGGACTGGTCGGAGCGAAGGAACGACGGGTCCACCACGTGCTGGGCGCGCTGGCCGAGCAGGAGATCATCCAGGTCGGCTACAGCCGCATCACCGTCGTCTCCCCGGCCGGACTGCGCCGGGCGGCACGGTTGACGGAACCGGACGACTGAGTGGACGACTGAGTGGCCCCGCTGCCGGGACGTGCGACAGAACGGAACGGCCGGCCCTGGCACAGGACATCGAAGGGGAAAGGGACATGGGGGACCACGAGCACGACGCGGAGAGGCAGCACGATCGAGGAGACCGGCACGACTCGGGGCACCAGGACACAGGGCACCGTGAGGCAGGGAAACGGGACGTGGCGCACCCGGACGCGGGACACCGGGACACCGGGCACGGCGACCACGACGACGTACTGGCCACCACGGACCTGATCGCCCTCGACAGCGTGGTGGCCAAGGGGGGAGGGCACCCTGTGCACGACCGCGTCGCCAGTGCCTCCCTGGGGCGGCCCCTCGGCTACGTACTGCCCGGGGCCGTCGGTGGGGGCGGGGGCGGGGGCGCAGTGCACCGCGACATGCTTCTGTGCTTCCCCTTCGACCTGGAGGAACTGCCGGGCGGCCGCGGATATCAGCAGGTCACCCTCGGTGTACGGTTCGACGACGGGACACACGCCCTGGCCCTGCAGCCGGCGCCCGGCACGATCGCTGCGGACGGAACGGAGATCGTCGCGTTCGGGCTCGGCCGGGACCGGCTCCGCTGGACCTTCCGTGCCCCGGGCCGGGGTGGCGCCCTGCGCCCGGACGGCCGCTGGGTCCAGGCCGTCGTCCGGGTATCGGCGACCGCGGAAGAGGTGTCCGGCCGGCTGAGCCTGACCACGGTGACTGTGCAATCGGTGCTGGGCGGGGCCTTCGTGCGCAGGGAGGCGGCGAGTCCGCAGGACACACGGTTCCGCCTGAGGCTCGCCGACGCCTGGCCGGCCGCCGCACCGCTCGCGCCCCAGGGGGCACTCCCCGGGTCATGGGCGCTCGCAGGATACGACGACGGCGCCATGCCGGGCGGCGACGGCGAGAGCGGCAGAGAGGTCCACAGCGATGTCGACGGCGCTTCCTCCGACGGCGAGGAACTGCCCCCGGGCCTGCGGCGGCTCTGCCTCGCCGTCGACATCGAGAAGTACAGCGCCCGCGACAACGCCGACATGGTCCGGCTGCAGCGTGTCCTGCTGCGGACCCTGCGGGCCGCCTGCGCAGAGGCAGGCATCGACTGGCAGCGCTGCGGCCGCCAGGCCCAGGGAGACGGCTACCTGCTCGTGCTGGAGCCCGGCATCGACGAGGTCAGGGTCGTCCCCAAGCTGCTGGACGGACTCGCCGCAGGTCTGGCAACCGCCAATGCCGCAGCCGCCGCCCACCGGCCTCCTGGCACGGAGTCGGACCGGGGCCCCGCCGCCCCCCGCGAGGTGCGTATGCGGGCCAGCCTGCACCAGGGCATCGTGCACGAGGCGGACAGCGGCTACGCGGGGTCGACGGTGGTGGCCCTCTTCCGCGTCCTCGACTCCGGCCCCGTCCGCCGCAGGCTCGCCGACAATCCCTCCTCCCATCTGGCGGTCGCCTTCTCCGACACGCTCTACAAGGATCTCGTGGCCACCGGTTACGAAGGACTGTCGGGGAACGGCTTCGAGCGGGCGGAGATACACGTGGAAACCAAGGGCTACACCGGGGTGGCATGGATCCAGGTGAGGCCGACGGGCCGTGGACGCGTCGGCGCCGTGTGAGCCCCCACCGGTCCGCCGGCGCGCCGACGACTCAGCGGGTCACAGCTGAGGTTGCTGCATCCGCTGCCAGCTGAAGGGGCCGTAGGTGGTGCCGGTGACGGGGTAGTTGGCGTTCGGATCGGCGGTCAGTTTCAACCATTCCAGCGGAGTCGTGCTGCCGTGCACGACGAGCCGGTGAAAGTTCGGGACGTTGTAGTACGGGTGCTCGTTCCACGCGCTGTTGTCCGGGTCGTGGGCGCACACGCTGGCGCCGGTGGCCGGGTCCGTCTCGCCGGAGCACGGCGCCGTCGGCGACAGCGGGTTGTCCGAGCGGTACAGATGCGAGTCACCGTTGAGCATCAGCACCGGGCGGCCGAACGCGGTCGTCTTCGCTGCCACCTGGTTGATGATCGGCTCGTAGTTCGTCAAGTGGCCCTTGGCCTTGCCGTCGAGGTCCCACATGTCGGCCTGCACCGAGATCACCACAGCCTTGGCGTGTCCGGCCTGCGCGTCGGCGAAGGCGGCACCGAGCCAGCGGACGTCGGCGGCGGTCCGGTTGGTGCGCTCGTCGATCTGTGCCTGAGTCGCGGTCGGCACCTTGTACCAGGGGTCGGCGTCGTTGTTCGAGCCACCCGGCGCGTTGATGGTCACGAAGACGATGTCGTTCTGCTCCCACCTCACGTTCTCGACGTACTGCGCGTCGGCCGGGTGACTCGGGTCGTGAGCAGTGGCCTGGGACACCACGTCCAGTGTTCCGCTGCCGAGGGTGTGACCGGGCTGCGCGAAGAAGTCCTTCCGGACTTCGGCGAGGTTGTCGAGCGGGTTGCCGCAGTGGTAACCGGCGCAGTCCGCCGGGTCTGCCGACAAGCCGTTCGTGCCGATGTAGCTGATCCCACCGGAGGCCGAGTCGTAGAAGCCTCCGCCTTGACCGGGTGAGGTGAGGCTCGACGCCTTGTGGCAGTCGGCCCACTCGTTGTCGCCCGGCGTGTAGACGAGCGGCTTCGTGAAGGTCTGCCACGCGGATGCTATCGAAGCGTCGTAGTCCTCGGTGCAGAACTCCTTGCCTGAGTGGATGTCGCCCACGTGGATGACATCGCCGATCGTCGGATCACTGTTGATCGTGCCGATGAACGCCGGGGTCTTCTGGAACTGCGACGTGTCGGCGCTCTGGCCCGCGGGCGCGTACGCGGACCTGCCGTACGGCGAGTCTCCGAACACGGCGACTGTCAGTGGGCCGCCGGCCGCCGATGCCGCGGTGGTCGACATCACGGAGCAGGCAAGGCCGACGGCCACGAGCGTGATGAGCCCGCGCCTTGGCGTTCGTCTGGGCATGCGTCCCTCTTTCAGGTCCGGTTGAGGGGGGCGCTCCAGTGAACTGGCTCATGGCTGGCGCACCGTGGTCTCCAGGACGGCCTGGAGATGACGAGCAGGCGAAATTGCCGCAGCGCCGGCAGACGGAATCGCTCGCCGCGTCCGCAATCACCACCAGCGATCCGCCCGGCTCGGCTGTACGGCCGTGACGGCCAGGATCGAGGGCCGTAGGGGCGGCCGCGACCTACGCCGAAGAAGCCGGAGACAGTCCATGCGTGTGTATTCCGCACGGCGCAGACCGCGCCGCGGGGCGGAGAGAAGCAGCAGAAGGGCACTCGCCACCGCAGCCGCCGCACTCGTGACAGCGGGGTCGGGACCCGTCGCCGCGTTCGGGGCGAGCGACACGGACTCCAGCCGCCATGACGTGGCGGGCGAGGAGTCCCATGAACTGATGGAGTCCCTCGACGCGTTCATCAGGTCGGACAGGTCCAAGATCAGATGCTGGTGCCGGTGCCGCGCGTGGACGGACGCCGCGAAGTCACGCAGTTCCCGAGCCGTGGCCGTGTCCAGGACACCTTTGATCTCTATCACGGCCCGGCCGTTGTGCCAGTGCGCCGCGAGGAACGGTGCCATGATCCGCACCCGCTCTCTGGGTCTCAGTGTCTGCGCGGGCCGCCCACGGCCGGCGCCCTTGGATCTCTGCTTCCACTCCTTCGCCGACTGGGCCACTCTGCGTTGCACGCAGTCACGGGAGTACCGCGGACACCTCCCCTACACCTCGCCCGAACTTGACAAGGCAAGACTCAAGTTTTATTTCAAGAAGGTAGGCAAGTGGGTATGAAACCGCAGCTCAGGATGAGCGAGGAGGTGGCCGGACGTGCGGGTACGGAAGCAGGAAACGGACCTGTACGCGGTGCTGGGGGTGCAGCCCTCGGCGACGGCCGAGGCGATCATCTCGGCCTTCCGAGCCCGGGTGCGGGAACTGCGCCCCGACACTCGAGTGGACGCGGACACCGCCGCACGGTTCGGTGAGGTGCGGTCGGCGTACGAGACGCTGCGCGATCCCATCCTGCGGGCGGCCTACGACCAGCGCCTCGAGCACACGCTGCCGGCGCCTGATCGAGGAGCTGTCCCCACCGTGCCGGCGCGGTCCGCGTGGCGGTACGCGGTGGTGCTCGGGGACGTACGTCCCGAGCCGCCACTGCGTGCGGGTCCGGTCCGGTGGATCCCCGGCCGGTGAGACCCGGTGAGACGAGAACGAGGTGAGGACGAGGAGGAGAGCACAGATGGCACGTGCGGTTGGTATCGACCTGGGAACGACGAACTCGGTGGTCTCGGTGCTGGAGGGCGGCGAGCCCACCGTCATCACCAACACCGAAGGCGCGCGGACGACCCCGTCGGTGGTGGCGTTCTCCAAGAACGGTGAGGTGCTGGTCGGCGAGGTGGCCAAGCGGCAGGCCGTGACGAACGTCGAGCGCACCGCGCGCTCGGTCAAGCGGCACATGGGCGACCACGCCTGGCGCTTTCCCGAGCGCGGGGACGTCGACGGCAAGCGTTATACCGCGCAGGAGATCTCCGCGCGCGTGCTGCAGAAGCTGAAGAGGGACGCGGAGTCCTACCTGGGCGAGGACGTCACCGACGCGGTGATCACCGTGCCCGCGTACTTCGACGACGCCCAGCGGCAGGCGACCAAGGAGGCCGGAGAGATCGCGGGCATGAACGTGCTGCGCATCATCAACGAGCCGACGGCCGCCGCGCTGGCGTACGGGCTGGACAAGGAGAACGACCAGACGGTCCTCGTCTTCGACCTGGGCGGCGGCACCTTCGACGTGTCGCTGCTGGAGATGGGCGAGGGCGTCATCGAGGTGAAGGCCACCAACGGCGACACGCACCTGGGCGGTGACGACTGGGACCAGCGGATCGTCGACCACTTGGTGAAGCAGTTCAAGAACCACTATGGCGTCGACCTGTCCAAGGACAAGATGGCCGTGCAGCGCCTCAGGGAGGCGGGGGAGAAGGCGAAGGTCGAGCTGTCGTCGTCCACCGAGACAACCATCAACCTGCCCTACATCACCGCCTCGGCCGAGGGTCCGCTCCACCTGGACGAGAAGCTCACCCGCGCCCAGTTCCAGCAGCTCACCGCCGACCTGCTGGAGCGGTGCAAGGCGCCGTTCCACAACGCGATCAAGGACGCCGGGATCAAGGTGTCCGACATCGACCACGTCGTCCTGGTGGGCGGCTCGACCCGGATGCCGGCCGTGACCGAGCTGGTGAAGGAGCTGACCGGCAAGGATCCGCACAAGGGCGTGAACCCGGACGAGGTAGTGGCCGTCGGTGCCTCACTGCAGGCCGGTGTCCTCAAGGGCGAGGTCAAGGACGTCCTGCTCCTCGACGTCACCCCGCTGTCCCTCGGCATCGAGACCAAGGGCGGCATCATGACCAAGCTGATCGAGCGCAACACCACCATCCCGACCCGCCGTTCGGAGATCTTCACCACCGCCGAGGACAACCAGCCCTCCGTGACGATCCAGGTCTTCCAGGGCGAGCGGGAGATCGCCGCGTACAACAAGAAGCTCGGCATGTTCGAGCTGACCGGCATCGCCCCGGCTCCGCGCGGAGTGCCGCAGGTCGAGGTGACCTTCGACATCGACGCAAACGGCATCATGCACGTCTCGGCCAAGGACCTGGGCACCGGCAAGGAGCAGAAGATGACGGTGACCGGCGGCTCGGCGCTGCCCAGGGACGACATCGACCGCATGGTCCGCGAAGCCGAGAAGCACGCCGAGGAGGACCGTCGGCGCCGGGAGGAGGCCGAGACCCGTAACCAGGGCGAGCAGCTCGTCTACTCGACCGAGAAGCTCCTGAAGGACAACGCCGAGCGGATCCCGGTGGACGCCAAGTCCGAGACGGAGACGGCGCTGTCCGAGCTGAAGGAGAAGCTGAAGGACGAGAACGCGGACACGGCCGCGATCCGGCAGGCCGTCGACCGCACCTCGCAGGCCGCGCAGAAGATCGGCACCGCCCTGTATCAGCAGTCCCGGTCCGAGCAGCCGGCGGGTACGGCCGGCGCGTCCGCGGGCGGTGGTACGAGCGGTGGTTCGTCCGATGATGACGTGGTGGACGCCGAGATCGTGGACGATGACAGGCCGGAGGCTGGTTGACGATGACCAGGAGCGGTCCGCAGAGCGCCGAGCTGGACAGGCTGCGGCGCCTGGTGGAGGAGCGGACCGCCGACCTGCAGCGGGTCAAGGCCGAGTACGACAACTACCGCAAGCGGGTGCGGCGGGACCGCCTGGCGGTGCGCGAGATCGCGGTGGCCAACGTGGTGCGGGCGCTGCTGCCCGTGCTGGACGCCGTCGACCGGGCGTTGGCGCACGAGCCGCTGACGCCCGGTCTGAAGGACATCGGCGACAGCCTGCAGGAGCAGCTGGGCTCGCTGGGCGTCACGTCGTTCGGTGAGGTGGGCGACCTGTTCGACCCCGCGTGCCACGACGCTCTCACCCATCATGTCTGCGCCGCTGCGGACCGCCTGGTGTGCTCGGCGGTTCTGCGTCCCGGCTACCGTCTGGGCGAGGACCTGCTGCGCCCGGCGGCTGTGGAGGTCACCGGGCCGGCCCCGCCGGCGAGGAGTGCACCGGGGCGGGAGTGCGGTGTCCGGGGGTCGTCCGCCCCGGCGGACAAGCCGCCCTGGCCTGTCGCGCGCGGCTGACAGGCTTGCCCCTGCTTGGGTACCGAGGGCGCCTTCGATGCCCTGAGATCGGTGGTAGGCGGAGGTGACGAAACGACGCAGCACCATGAGTTCCTCGCGCGCGTGCGTGAGCTCGGCGAATACGACAGCCAGGAGGTCACCGACGCGGTGCTGAGCCATGCTGGCCCAGCGGTGACGGCGCCGCTTTGTGGTTCGTTGAGATCGCAGCAGGGCAGATCAGCAGGATCGAACCGGATGGCAGAATCAAGGAGTTCCCACTCCCCGACCGCACGGCCAAACCCCACGTCATCGTCGCGACCGCCACCGGGGACTGCTGGTTCACCGAATGGGGAGCCAACCGCATCGGTCGCATCACCGCGAGCGGCGAGGTCGCCGAGTACGACCTGCCGTCGCCGTCATCTGAGCCGCACAGCATCACCTTGGGTCCCGACGGCGCTCTCTGGACGGCCCTCGAGACGGGAGGAGTCGCGCGGTTGGCGTGAACAGCTTCTCGCGGTGCACGCCATGGCAGGTGATGGACGGAGGCAAGCGGTACAGGTTCACCGGTGCCAGGCTGTAGGCGCGTCCGGCATCCATGCACACGCCGTCGCCGATCGCTGCCGCAATCCCGATCACAGCCCAGCGGGCGGGCCGCAAGGGCTTCCTTGTACGCGGCGTAGTCAGCGCCCTAACCAGCACGGGAGTCGGCACGGCGCCTTCAGATCATCCCTGACAGCGCAACTCGGGCAGCGCCCTTCGCGGCCTCATTGCGGCCGTCACCGAGGCTCTGGCAGCGCCTTCATGGGGGACGCGCGCACTCCCACGCCCAGAACTATGCTGTCCCACCACATACGCCTCTGACCTGCACGTTCCTACGGTGTGGCGACTCGCAAACGTCCCCGTCGAACGCCAGGAAGTGGTGCCGATGTCGTCGCCAGCAAGCGCTCCACCAGCCCCGTCCAGCCTCCCCCGCATCGTCCCCGCCAGCCTCATCGGGACCACCATCGAGTGGTACGACAACTCATTCGATCAGAGCTACGACCCGCGGTTTTCCCGCTATTGACCCTCCAAAGTCAGCACCAGACCAGCACCGGGAAATCTCGTGCTGGGCGGGGAACGCGAACGCACCCGGCCTGACCAAACTCAACACCGACGACAGGCACTAAGCATGGTCACTCACAGTAGCGAGCGCTCTGTCGCGGTACTGAGATGAAGCTACGGTCTCGCAGCAGCTGCACTTCGACGACTGCTCGCGACCGCCCGTCAGCAGGTCTGCCCCACCTATCGCTAGAAGGATCCGGTTCATCTGGTGACATCGGCTGCTGCCGGACCGGCGCGGCAACGACCACGACGCCTCTCCCGTGGGGGGCGCCAGGGTGCTGCTCGGTGGCTGAAGGGGAACCAAGATCGACCGGTCCAGCGACGAAACGGCTTCTACGCCCGCCGAAGACCGGCTCGAGCCGGCTGGAAATGGCCTTTCAGCCCGACGCCGGCATCGACCTCGCCTCCCTGAAGACACGCGTCCTACGGGACGGCTACGCCTCCGCCGTCAAAATCTACGGCTCCGAGGCCCTCCGGGACGTTTCAGCCTTGCTCATGGAGGGCGTCGCCGCCGCCGACCTGCTGAACAAGGGCTCCGCGGGCGCCGCCCTGCACGGCGAACTGGAGCTCGGCTACCACTCGGCGGCGATCTCCACCTTCGGCGACGTGCGTACGGCGGTGACCCTCGTGCGCGCCTGTGCCGTGGACGCCCCGGACCTCTGGGGGCGCAGCCGCGGCAGACGGCGACGGTGCATGGGATCGGCGCCGACGCTCCGAGAGCGGTGGCGAGAACCCTGCAGGCGCTCGCCCTCCCGGCTGCTGATCCGCGCCCCGCTGCGCGAAGGCGCCCTGCCGGCCACCGAACTGGCGGCGACCGACCGGGTCCACCCTGACCGCCGACGCCGACGCCGCCCGCGCCCGCAGCGGATTCCAGCTGGATCCGCCGGGGACGGCATCGCCGAGCATTTCAGGCGGGGCGGGTGCGAAGGAGCGTCGAGCCGAGGTACTGAACGGCCCGCAGCGCGACCTCCAAATCGCTGTGCCCTTTCTGGACCGGGTGTCCCATGATTGTTTCGGCTTTCCGGATGCGGTACTGCACGCTGTTCCTGTGCAGTATTTGCGCACTGGCGGTAGCCGTATAACTGCAGGCGGTGTCCAGGAAGATCCGTGCGGTCTCTCGAAGCCGCGCGCTGTTCTCGTCATCGACGGCCAAAGCCCCGAGGATGTCCCACACCCAAGCACGCATGTCATCGACGTCCGTAGCCATCAAGGCGATGGGAGCAACGGTGGAGAAGTCGGTGAACTGGGGGACCGGACTGGCCGCTGCCGCAAGTTCCTGGGTGCGCAGTGCCTGCCGATGCGTGGAGCGGAATCCCTCGATGCCGTACCCGACGCTCCCGGCGCACACGTGCACGGGTGGATCGCTGCGCTCGACCACTTCCGCAAGCTGTTCCGAGGAGACCTCGTTGCGCGAGCCGAACGGCAGCCATGCCCAGGACAAGACCGCGTCTCGGGGGACGAACAGCGGTCTGGCAGAGCAGTCGAGCTTCCGGACTGCCTCGTTCGTGATCCGGTCGAGTCGAGCAAGTCCCTCGCCCTCCCCCGTCAGCGTGGGCAACCAGGCCACCAGCCCGAGGTGGTTCTGCCGGAGCCGGTAACCAAGAGCTGGTTCAGCCCAGTTGAGGTCGACGTCCTTCTCCGTGAGGATGTCTCGCACGCGCGCGGCGCGCGCGGCGGTCTGGCCGAGCAGCCAGTGATCGCGTTCCTGCTGGTAGACCATGGCGGCATTTTCAGCTATCCGGTCGCCGTAACCGAAGCTCAGCTGCAGCATGCGCCGGTTGGTCGCGGTGAAGAGCTCGCAGTCGACGTCCTGTCGGTCGAGCTCGTCCAGACACCACTCCAGAAAACGCAACTGGCCGAACCTGTGGGCCCTGGTCATCACAGTGAGGGGAATGTCCCTCTGAGCCAGCCTCCTGGTGTACTCAAGACTGGCTGCAGGCGCCTCGACGTTGTCCAGAGATATATCGTTCTCGAAAACGTGCAGCGCCGTGGCGATATTTTCCGTGATGCTCGCCTGCAGGACTTTGATGACGGTGGTGTCCCTCCCGAGCTCGGGGACCTTGGCCGTAACATGCTCCACGATGTCGCGGCTGACCTCCGAGAGGTGTGACCCTTGGTTCTCCGCGACCACGGACAGTTGTTTCGCGGCCTCGGGATGCTCCGCAGCCATACCTCAATCCTACAGAGCGGTTCGTGACCTATCCGCTTCCAGGGTGCGCGATAAGACGGACTCGGAAAGTCTGCGCGATTACTGCCGCCGGAAGAGTCCATCGGCGCCAGTTCCAATCCGAAAAACGCTCCAGGACATAGTCGAGGAACTGGATGGCGGTCTTCTGATCGCACCGCGGGTAGATGCGTAGCACCCGCAGCCGAGTGCAGTCGTCTATGGCAGTGAACTGGTAGTACTTGGCCCGGCGCCGCACCTTTGGGGGCTTGCCGTGACGGGGGCCTGGGAGGCGGTCTTGGCTGGGACGCCGACCGGTTCGATGAACTTGACGTCGATCTGGGCCCGGTTTCCGGGCAGCTGCTTCTCGTAGCGGGTGTAACGCATGTCGTGGCGCTTGTAGCGCTGGGAGGCGGGCAGCCGGTTCATGCCCAGCTTCTTGAGGATGCGGTAGACGGCGGAGCAGGCGATTTCGGTGTCGTGGTACCTCTTGAGGTACATCTTGATCTTCATTGGGCCGAAGTGGTAGTTCTGCCGCAGGTAGACGATCTTGTTGACGATGTCGGCCTGGGTGGCGTGCGGGCAGTGGTGGGGCCTGCTGGAGCGGTCGCGCAGACCGTCAAGGCCTTCTTCCTGGTAGCGCCGCTGCCACTTGTAGAAGCAGTTCCGGCTGATCCCGTAGTACCGGCAGGTCAGTGAGACGTTTCCGGTGACTTCCTCGGCGTGGCGCAGGATCGCCAGGCGCCGCTGGGCTTGGCGATCCTGCTGCTGTCTGACGGAAGGGGGCATGTCGGATCTCCATAGTAGTCGGAGACCCAGGTGTCAACAACGTCCGGCAGCTTTATAGCCAGGCCCTGATCGGCGGCGTCGCCAACGCCGAGTCGAGGGAGGATCAGGTGCTGACCGGTGCCGACCTTCCAGGCATCATCGCAGTGACGACCGGTCCGTGGCCTGCCGCGTACGGGTCCGCAGAGTTCCTCAGAGCGTGGACTGAACAGCCCGGTTTCCGGCTCCTGAAGTAGCCGGAAACACGTCCAGCCGCCTCAAGCCGGCAGCCCGCGCTTGTGGAGGAGTGCGAACCCGGCACGGCCCGTACTCCCGCCGCCACAGCCTGGGGGCTCGGCTGCGGCACGGCCGCCCTGCGCTGCGCGACGAGGGGTACAGGGTCACCCGCGGGGGGGACGGCGGCGCACAGCGGCGCGACGCGAGCGCACCCAAGTACGGTGGCGGGCTACTGTTTCCACGGCGCTCAGCGGCGGGCGGCGGCTTCGATGTCGGCGATGAGCCGGTGGAGGCGCAGTGCGTGTGCGAAGTCGGGAACCTCATGGGTGTCCTTGGCCAGGTCCTCGGCGAGTGCCGCGTAGACGGCGGCGACATTGCGTGCGGGTCCGGCGCGTACGGCGGCCAGGTCGGCGTACGGGTAGGTGGGGACTGTCAAGGGGCTCACCTCGGTCGCGGTCCCGTTGCCGCCGGAGAGGGTCAGCTCGGTGCTCTGGAGGTTGCCGTCGGCGGATGGACTGGTCAGCAAGAGATCGCCGGAGGTGCCGTTGATCTCCCACGAACGCACGCCACGGCCTGACGCCCGCAGCGCGTCCGGCCATGTGTGGTGGGGCCGCGGGGGCTGCCCAAGAGGTCCTGGCTCGGTGGGGACCGAGGAGGCGGCCGACTCGGTGCTGCTGCCCGTCTCCGAACTCGTCACCACCGCCGTAGAGCACGCTCAGCCCCCACTCCGCCGACACCCGCAGGGGGCGTCGGCGCGGTTTCCGTCCAGCGTCACCTGTCCGTAGTGCACCTGCGAGGGGCCCGACTCATCCGCCTTCGCCCTGGGGGCGGGCTCAGCTGCTCACCGACCGGTCGAGCGCGGCGATGAACCGGCCGAGGTCATGGCGGTGCGAGTCGGCCGGCCACACGGCCCAGATGCGCCGCCCCAGCGGATATCCGACCAGCGACGACCAGGTCACACGGTCGGGCAGCGGCTGCTGCCACTCGGGCAGAGCCAGCGTGAACGCCTGCCCGGGCGCCACCGCCGCCAGCTTCACCTCCGCGATCAGCGCCTGCCCCTGTGGAGCCCCCGGGCCCAGGCCGTGGACGTGCCCGCGCAGGATCGCGGTCGGTTCGTCGTACCTGGCGGGGCTGCCAGAGCGAGGAAATCCGACCGGCTGCAGGCCGACGAGCGCATCCAGCGCGATGCCGCCCGGTCCGGCGGACTTCGGCGGCCTGCTCCGCAGCCAGCAGCACACCCAGCTTCTCCCGTACGACGAGCAGAGCGTCGAACCGAGGACCCGACGGACGCTCCCGCAGGACGCCGACGTCGGGCTCACCGGAGTGCAGTGCCACCAGTTGCTCGGCCGTGGAGAGGTGCCGGGCCTGCACGCGTGTGTCCGGATGCGCCTCGCGCAGCTCCGTCAGCGCCGGATCGAGCAGTCCCGTGGGCAGTTCGAGCGGGATCCCGATCCGCAGCGCCCCGCCACCCGGGCCGGTGTACCGGGCCATCGCGCGCAGGGCCTGATCGTGCCGGGCGAGTACCGCGCGCGCCTCCGCCAGCAGCGCGGTTCCCGCCTCGGTGGCCCGTACCCCAGTGCTGCCGCGCACCAACAGCTTCACCCCGAGTTGCCGGTCACGTCCGCTCACCGTTTGGGAAAGGGCCGGCGCCGGGGCGGCGAACGGGAGGGGAGACGGGAGCACCGCGGCTGCCAGTCGGTGGCCGTTCGCGGTACGGGCCGCTTGAACCTCCCCCGGGACGACTCGTTGCATCGTGCTTCCTTCGGTGACCAACGTTGGGTCCCGAGTACGAACGGTGCTGCCTTTCTCGTGTTCTGCGTCCGAGGGATTGATCCACGCCCGTCCGTAGCGTGATGGACAGCACGGAGGAACTTGATACTCAGATCTGAAAGGGGAACATCATGAGTGCACATGTGTCCCGCATGGGCCGCCTGGCTGCCGTCACCTCTGCCGCAGTCGTCCTCGCCTGCACCGGTATAGGGGTCGGCACGGCGTCTGCGGCGGAGCAGAGCCACGAGGTCGGCTACTCGGCTCACGGCGGCGGCGGCCACGGCGGTGGCGGCGACCACGGCGACGGCGACCACGGCGACGACGGCGACAGCTGGGGTGGGGGCGGTTACTAGAAACAGGTCAGGCGTTCCCGGCCGGGGCTTCCCGGTCGGGAACGCCTGCTGTGTTGCGAGCTGTTGAGGGCCAAATCGACGATGAAAGGCCGATTGGCCCGCTGGTACCAACTTCAAGTGAGAGGTGGTGTCCCGCGCCCAGTGGCTGTCGTGCCCCGCAGGCCTAGCGTCGAGTCAAGGGATGCGATCCGATCCCACAAACACACAAGGAGCGGGAAATGAACGCGACTACGTCCGCGGACGCACCACAACCGTCAGCCCTCGAGACGCCCCGCGACTCCCGGAGCCCGATCGCCCAGCACGCTGTCGACGTGGCCGTGCGCTATCGGCCTGCATGATCGGAGACATCGGGCGACTGGATCGAGCTCATCGCGCTGTCCGAGAATCGCGTGGCCATGGCCGTGGGCAGTGTTGTGGGCTGCGGCCCGCGTGCCCGCGCCTGGATCGGCCGGCTGCGCGGCGCAGTACGCAACCTCGCCTCGACCGGCCTGCCGCCCGACGAACTCCTGGGCCGTCTCGATCATCTCGCGACCCGGTGGGGGCGGGGTCCTGACGAATGGCAGGGCTTCTTCAGGGGGGCGACTTGTCTCTATGCGATCTACGACCCGGTCTCCCGGCACTGCGCGGTGTCCCGGGCCGGGCATCGGCCGCCCGCCGTGATAAGCCCCGATGGCCGGGTGGACTTCCCCGACGTGCCCGCCGGGCCGCCCCTCGGCCTGGGCAGCGGCTCCTTCACCACTGCGGAGTGGGAGGTGCCCGAGGGCAGCCAACTGGTGCTCTACGGCCACGGCCTGATCCAACGCCGACGACAGGGCACCGATGCCGGTTGCGAACTGCTGAGGAGGCTCCTGCGCCAAGCCGCCACCCGGAACGGCGTTGTGGGCCCGGAGGAGACCTGCGCGGCCGTGTTCGACGCACTGCTCCCAGTCCGCCCCGGCGGCCCCGTCGCGCTGATGGTCGCCCGCACTCGCGGCATGCAACCTGACCAGGTCGCCGACTGGGATGTGCCCGCCGAGCCGACCGCGGTGGCGGACCTGCGTGCCGCTGTTACGCGCCAGCTTGCGCATTGGGGTCTGAGCGATCTTGTCTTCACGACCGAACTGATCCTCAGCGAGCTGGTGAGCAACGCTATGCGCTACACCACTGGACCGATCCACCTTCGGCTGCTCTGTGACCACGCCCTTACGTGTGAAGTGTTCGACTCCAGCACCGCAATTCCCCATCAGCATCAGGCGTCCACCACGGACGAGAGCGGACGCGGTCTGTTTCTTGTCGCCCGGCTCGCCGAGCGTTGGGGGGCGCGACACACGCAGGCCGGCAAGGTGATCTGGACCGAGCAGCCCCTGCCGCAGACGCCGTCAGCCGGGATGGACGCGCGGCCAGTTGCTATGACGGGCCACCCCTCCCAAGGCAGTCGGGCAGGTCATTACGCCCCCTGCCCGGTGTGAGGAGAGGGCTAAGGGGACAGCAACCCGCGCGGGGGCTGCGACGGCCTTGTGGTCGGCCCGGCCCCCGTTCGTTTGCCCCGCTACCGACCAGACAGCCCCGGCAACGCGACGGGATCGCCTGATGGTTGGTCGTGCCGGCGCAGACGGTCCCCTTCGTTCTCCGCACGGTTCTTCTCACAACTGCGCGGATACGCCGTTGCAGACTCCGGCGTATCCGCGTCTCCAGCTGTGGTTCTCACGGACCCTGCCGAAAGCCGATGTTGTCGTCGATGACGGTGCGCGGCGAAACGGGCAGTTTCTCGGAATGCTCAAGGTCGAGCGCGGTGAATTCGATCCCGCGACTCCACACCGTTCGCAGGAACTCCTTGACGAACTCCGTCGTCAGTTGCTCGCCGCCGCATCGCCGGTAGCCGAATCCGAACGGTGCATAACCGGCCGTGTCACAGACCGGGTACGCGGTGCCGTCGACGACTCCGTACACGGCTCCGAAAACGCTGTTGGTCATCTCTGCCCGGCGGCCGTCCATGACGGAGAACGGTGTGGGTGGGAAGGGACAGCGCGCAAACCCTGCTTGGCGGCTTCTCGTCTCCGCGTCGTCGGCGGTCGTCGGCGCTGCCCGGTACCTGTCGGGATCGAACTCATCCGGGTTGCGCCACTGCCGGGGATCTCGGCTCGCCGAGGGGTGCAGGGTGAGAACATTGCCCAGGCGAGGATCGGCACCACGTTCGGTGCTCACGGTCGACAGGCTGCCTCCGTTCGGTGAAACCGTGCGGAAGAGCTCCATCACGTAGCGGTCGAGTGGGGTGAACGCGCCGCCGTCCGCCGTGTCCGGGCTGTTCGTCATCGTCCGCTGGAACCACGACCTGACGGCCTTGTCACCGTGGCCCGCGTCCAGCAGGGCCATGGTGTGGTAGATCATGTTGCCCCACTGGCTGAACGCCAGGAAGTTGTGGAAGCACTCGAAGACGATGTCCTCGCGGCGGAAGTGCTCGCCCCCTCGGCCGTTCTTGAGCCAGTAGTGGACGAAAGTGCCCTCCGGGTCGTCGACGTCGCCGTCGATCACTCTCTGCACCCGCTGGTCGATCCACTCCTTGAGCCGCGGGCGCAGTTCGCGCACCCGCATGATGTTCTCCCGCACGATGTCCTCGGTGGGATACCAGTGGCCGAGGACGGCGGTGAAACTGGCGCCGATCGTGCATACCTCGGGCGGGATGGCCTCGCCGGTGACGCCGAGGTGAAGGTCCCAGTAGAGGTCGAAGTAATTCTGGTAGTACTCGTGCATCAGGGGCTTGCCGGCGTTGGTCTCGGCGAAGAGCCGGGCGAGGAAGCCGTGGACCTTGGGGGCGTACTTCGCTGCGTAGAGGTCGGGCGTGGTCGCCGAAGCGTAGATCTTCTTGCGCTCGTTGTCCGGTCCTCGCTTGTCGTAGCCCGTGATGAAGACCGTGGTGCCCTCCTTGGGGTCGGGCGCCCACCCGTCGTAGAGCATGCCCCAGAAGTGCGGCGGAGCCGCGTTCTCCTTGCTCAGGGCGAGATCGATCATGGGAAGTGCGGGCCGTTCGCCCACGTACTCGCTGCTCTTGAGATAGGGCACCACGGCGCGCTCGATGTAGTCCGGGTCGAAGTCCGGTGGAAGCAGTCCGACCCATGCGTTGGGTGTGCTCATGTCTGTTTCCTCTGATCGTCGGGTCAGCTCGGGCAGCCGAGGTGGCGCGGCGGCTCTCCCCGGGCCATGGTGCAAGGCTGGCGCGCAGGCACTACCGGGCGAATTAGGTCAAGAGCACCAATTTAGATGTAAATATGGTGTTCCGGGCCTAATGGTCGCGCCGCTGCTCGCTCCTAGCGTCGTTCTCACTGACGCAATCGGATCCCCGATGGGACGGAGCGGAACATGAAGGCGACACAGGGCACGACAGCCGACCCGGGCCAGACCGTGCTGAACGGCGCTCTCCCGAGCGGCAACGGAAAGCCGTCCGGGGTGGAGCCGCCGGTACTGGGCGGACCGGAGCACACCGACTACTACCTGCTGGACAACCTGCTCTCCGACGAGCAGCGGGCCCTGCGGAAGAAGGTCCGCTCGTTCATGGACCAGGAGGTCACCCCGATCATCAACCCGTACTGGGAGCGGGCGGAATTCCCCTTCGAGCTGGTGCCCAAGCTGGCGCAGCTGGACATCGCCGGCTTTCAGATTTCCGGCTACGACTGCCCGGGGATGAGCAACCTGACGGCCGGCCTGGTGATCCTCGAACTGGCCCGGGGCGATCTGAGCATTTCGACGTTCATGGGGGTCCACTCGGCCCTGGCCATGATGTCGGTCGGACTGCTGGGCTCCGAGGAGCAGAAGCAGCGCTTCCTGCCGCCGATGGCGCGCCTGGAGAAGATCGGCGCCTTCGGCCTGACCGAGCCCGCGCACGGCACGGACGTGGTCAAGCTGGAGGCGACCGCGCGCCGGGACGGTGGTTCCTACGTCCTCAATGGCCACAAGAGGTGGATCGGCAACGCGAGCTTCGCCGACTACGTGATCATCTGGGCCCGCGGCGACGACGGGCATGTGGGCGGCTACGTGGTCGAAAAGGGCACACCCGGGTTCGACGCCCAGGTCATCCAGGGCAAGACGGCTCTGCGCTGTGTCCAGAACGCACAGATCTCCCTCACCGACGTCCGGGTGCCCGCCGAGAACCGGCTGGCGAACGTGAACACCTTCCGCGACACCGAGAAGGTCCTGCTTGCCTCGCGCTTCTGCGTCGCCTGGGAGTCGATCGGCGCCGCCATCGCGGGCTACGAGACGGCTTTGGCCTACGCCAAGCAGCGCAAGCAGTTCGGGATGCCGCTGGCCGCCTTCCAGCTCGTCCAGTACCGGCTCTCCCGGATGCTGGCAGACATCACTGACATGCTGTGCATGCAGTTCCGTCTCAGCCAGCTCCTGGACGAGGGCGAATACTCGATGCCCCGGGTCGCGCTGGCCAAAATGCACTACACCGAACGAGCCCGGGCCATCCTCGCCGACGCTCGCGACATGCTCGGCGGCAACGGGATCCTGCTCGATTACCACGTCGCCCGGCACCTCTGCGACATCGAGGCCATCGACACCTACGAGGGCACCGACACCGTGCAGGCGCTGATCGTCGGCCGCGACATCACCGGCTACAACGCCTTCGTGCCTGTGGCGCCCAGTCACTGACCCGGCGTGTCTCGCGACGCCCCGTGACAGCGGGGCGGTTCCGGGCGCCGCGCGCGACCCCACTGAGGACAAGGAGTAGTCATGAGCAACACGCCCCTCCTGGAGGGACTTCACGTCGTCGACCTCGCGAGCTTCATCGCCGGGCCCGCCGCGGCCACCGTACTCGGTGACTTCGGCGCCGACGTCGTCAAGGTGGAACCACCGCATGTGGGCGACGCATACCGTTCGCTCAGCCGCATCCCTCCCAACCCCCATGTCGAAGGGGTCAACTACCCCTGGCAGCTGGACAACCGCAACAAGCGCAGCATCGCGCTCAACCTCAAGTCGCCCGGCGCCCGGCCCGTGCTCGAGAGTCTGGTGCGGTGGGCCGACGTGCTGGTGACCAACTTCCCGCCGCGGACGCGCGAGAAGCTGGGCCTGGAGTACGACGCTCTGGCCGCCCTCAATCCCCGGCTGATCTACGCCGATGTCACCGGCTTCGGCGAGGAAGGCCCGGACGCGCATCTGCCCGGCTTCGACGTGACGGCGTACTGGGCGCGCAGCGGCCTGATGGACCTCACACGCCAAAGGGACGTGCCGCCGGCCATGAACGCGTTCGGATCGGGCGATCACTCCACGGCGATCACCCTGTTCGCCGGCATCATGACCGCGCTGTACCGGCGGGAGAAGACCGGCCAGGGCGCACGCGTCACGGCCTCACTGCTCGCCGAAGGCGCCTGGGCGGCGAGCATGTGGCTGCAAGCCGTGCTGGTCGGGGCGAAGTCCCCCAGGCCCATCGACCGGTCCGACCCGCCCAACGCGCTCGGGAACATGTACCGGACGGCGGACGACCGCTGGATCGTCCTCGTCTTCGCCAACGAGGACAAGCAGGTCCCGCTCTTCCTCAAGGCCATCGGTCATCCCGAGGCAGCGGAGAACCCGCGCTACGCCGACAGCCCGAGCCGCCGCGCCCACGCCGCCGAGATCGTTGCCCTGCTGGACAAGACGTTCGCGGCTCGCTCTCTGGCCGAGTGGCGCGAGGTGCTCGACGCCGCGGGCCTCACGTACGGAGTCGTCCAGACGCTCGAAGAGTGCGCCCACGACCCTCAGCTCCTCGCCAACCGGGTGTTCGTACCGATCGACGACGGCAACGACGACCCGCACCTGACCATCGACAGTCCGGTCCGACTGGACCAGGAACAGAAGGTCCGTCCGGGCCCGGCCCCCGACCTGGGCGAACACACCGAGTCAGTGCTCCGCGACCTCGGCTTCGCCCCCGCCGGAATCGAGGAACTGCGCAAGGCCGAAGCCATCGACTGAAGCCACAGCTCAGCAGCGCCAGGGAAGAAGGGAACCACCACCATGACCACGGTCACAGACACGCCGACCGTACGGACCGAGGAACGCGACGGCATCTTCGTGATCACGATCGACCGGCCGAAGGCCCGCAACGCCATCGACGGGGCCACCGCCAGGGCCTTGGCCGCCGCCGTCGACCGCCTGGAGTCCCGCGACGACCTCAGGGTCGGCATCATCGGCGGGGCCGGCGGTGTCTTCAGCGCCGGCATGGACCTCAAGGCCTTCGCGGCCGGAGACACGCCCATCGTCGAAGGACGGGGCTTCGCCGGCATCACACGCTCCCAGATCAAGACCCCGCTCATCGCCGCCGTCGAGGGCTATGCGCTGGGCGGTGGAACCGAGATGGCGCTCGCCTGCGACATGATCGTGGCTGCGCGGAACGCCACCTTCGGGCAGACCGAGGTCCACTACGGCATCGTGCCGCCCGAAGGAGGCATGGTGCGCCTGCCCGAGCGTATCCCGCGCAACATCGCCCTGGAGCTTCTGCTCACCGGCGAGCCGCTGCCCGCCGAGCGCGCCGAGCGATTCGGCCTGGTCAACTACCTCACAGAACCGGGCCAGGCCCTGAAGCGGGCCCTGGAACTGGCCGCTCTTGTGGCGCACAACGCGCCGCTGGCCGTGACAGCCGTCAAACGCGTCGTCAACGAGCGGCGGGCGTTCAGCGACCAGGACGCCTTCGTCGAGCAGGACCGGATCGTCGCACCAGTGCTGGCGTCCCACGACGCGCAGGAGGGCGCCCACGCCTTCGCGGAAAGGCGCCCACCGCACTGGCAGGGCCGATGACACCAGCCCCGCCTGACAAGTGCTTGCGGGCCCCCGCCCAGGGCCGCCACACAGGCACAGCCACCTCCGCACCGCACGAAAGGGCGACCCATCATGACTGAGCAATCCACCGTCCGTAGCGTGACCTACGACCTGCTGCGGACCCTGAAACTCACCACGGTCTTCGGCAATCCCGGCTCCACCGAGCAGACGTTCCTTCAGGATTTCCCCGCTGACTTCACCTATGTCCTGGCGCTGCAGGAGGCGTCCGTCATCGCGATGGCCGACGCCTTCGCCCAGGTGACCGGCCGCCCCGCGCTGGTCAACGTGCACTCCTCGGCCGGGCTGGGCAACGCTGTGGGCAACCTGGTGGCGGCCTACCACGGAAACACGCCCCTGATCATCACCTCGGGACAGCAGCATCGGGAACTGGTGATCGGGGATCCGTATCTCGGCAACCGTGAGGCCACCACACTGCCGAAGCCGTGGGTGAAATGGTCCTACGAGTCGGCCCGCGCTGAAGACGTCCCCGACGCCTTCATGCGGGCCTACGCGGAGGCGCTGCAGCCGCCGGCAGGACCTGTCTACCTGTCGATTCCCATGGACGACTGGAAGCGGCCCCTGTCCGGTTTTACCCGGGTGCGGACGGTGAGCGACCGCGTCGCCCCCGACACCGAGCGACTGCGCGGATTCGCCGACCGCATCTCCGCAAGCCGGCGTCCCGCGCTGGTCTTCGGGCCGGATGTCGACCGTGCCGGCGGCTGGGACGGGGCCGTCGCCCTGGCGGAAAAGCTGCGCGCGGCCGTCTACGGCGCCCCGCTCCTGGACCGCGCCTCCTTCCCGGAGGACCATCCCCTCTTCCGTGGCCCGCTCGGCATGTCGGTGAAGACCATCAGCGACCGGCTGACCGGGCACGACCTGGTGGTCGTGATCGGCGCGGAAGTGTTCCGCTACTACCCCTACGTGCCCGGCGACTACCTCCCCGCAGGCACCGAGCTCCTGCAGATCACCGGTAATCCGGGGGTTGCCGCGGCGGCACGCGTGGGCGACAGCCTCCTGGGCGATCCCAAGTTGGCGGTCGAGCTGCTCCTGGACATGGTCGCTGAGGGATCCGCGAGGACCGCTCCGGAACCGATGCCTCGGCCCCGTGAGCTGCCGCAGGCGCCGAACAGCCCGCTCACCCCGCCGGAGGTCTACGCCACCCTGAGCAGAGTTCGGCCGTCCGACGCGGCCATCGTCAACGAGTCGACCTCCACGATGGCGCAGCAGGTCGAGTGGCTTCCCACGGTCAGGCCCGGATCGTTCTTCGCCACGGCCAGCGGAGGCATCGGCTGGGGCACCCCAGCGGCGGTGGGGGTCGCGCTGGGCGACCGGGACAGGGGCGTCGACCGGCCGGTGATCGGCCTGATCGGCGACGGCTCCTTCCAGTACTCCGTGCAGGCCATCTATACGGCGGCCCAGCACAACCTCCCGATCGTCTACGTGGTCATGCGCAACCACGAGTACTCCATCCTCAAGTCGTTCGCGGTACTCGAGGAAACGCCAGGCGTTCCGGGACTCGACCTGCCGGGGCTCGACATCGCCTCCGTGGCCCGCGGCTTCGGATGCCGCGCGGTCGACGTGGAGACAACCGAGGACCTGGAGCGGGAGTTCAAGGCGGCCCTCTCCACCGACGACACCACAGTCATCGTGGTCCCCACCCAACCCCAGAACGCCATGTTGTAGGGCACGATCCCATGCATGTCAGGCGGGGTGGGCGCGAAGGAGCGTCGAGCCGAGGTACTGAACGGCGCGCAGTGCGACTTCCAGATCAGTGTGCCCTTTCTGGACCGGCCGTCCCATGATTTCCTCGGCTTTGCGGATGCGGTACTGCACGGTGTTCTTGTGCAGAATTTGGGCGCTGGCGGTGGCAGTATAACTGCAGTTGGCGTCCAGGAAGATTTGTGCCGTCTCCCGAAGTCGTGCGGAGTTCTCGTCATCGACGGCCAACGGACCGAGGATGCCCCACACCCATGCGCGCATGTCGTCGATGTTCGTGGCCATCAAGGCGATGGGAGCGACAGTGGAGAAGTCGGTGAACTGGGGGGCCGGATTGGCCGCTGCCGCAAGTTCCTGCGTGCGCAGTGCCTGTCGGTGCGTGGAGCGGAATCCCTCGATGCCGTAGCCCACGCATCCAGCGCTCATGTGCACAGAAGGATCGCTGCGCTCGACCACATTCGACAGCTGTTTCCAGGAGACGTCGCTGTGCGAGCCGAGCGGCAGCCAGGCCCAGGACACCATGGCGTCTCGGGGGACGAAGAGCGGCCTGGCGGGGCAGTCGAGCTTCCGGGCGATCTCGTTGATGATCCGGCCGAGTACGGCCAGCCCCTCGCCCTCACCCTTCAGTGCGGGCAACCAGGCCACCAGCCCGAGGTGATACTGCAGGATCCGGTAACCAAGAGTTGGTTCAGCCCAGTTGAGATCGATGTCCTTCTCGGTGAGGATGTCTCGCACGCGCGCGGCGCGCGCGGCGGTCTGGCTGAGCAGCCAGTGATCGCGTTCCTGTTGGTAGACCACGATGACATGCTCGGTCACCCGGTCGATGTAACCGAAGCTCACCTGAAGCATGCGCCGGTTGGCCGCAGTCACGAGATCCGCGTCGGCGCCCTGTCGGTTGAGTTCGTCCAAACACCACTGCAGAAAACGCCAGTGGCCGATCCTGTAGGCCCTGACCATCGCGCTGAGAGAGATGTCCCTCTGAGCCAGCCTCCTGGCGTACTCAAGAGCAGCTGCAGGGCCCTCGACCTTTTCCAGAGGAATACCATTATCGAAAATGTGCAACAATGTGGCGACATTTTCAGCGATACTCGCATTCAGGATTTTAGTGACGGTTGCGTCGCCCCTGAGTTCCGGAATCTCGGCAATAACATACTCCCCTATGTCGCGGCCAACTTCCGGGAGGTGTGACCCTACGTTCTCCGCGACCACGGACAGTTGTTTTGCCGCCTCTGGATGCTCCGCAGCCATACCTCAACCCTACAGGGTGGTCCTGGCCCGTACGCAATCGTCAAGACGCGATAGGCCGCACTCCCTCGAGCCTGCGCGAATACCGCCGACGGATTGGTTCATCGGCACCAATTCCGACCCGGAGGTCGTACTGTGCGCCCAGTGGCTGTCGTGCGGTCCACGCCTAGCCTCTGGTTACTGAAGGGACTCTCCGACGTGCCGATCCGGGGGGAATCGACTCGTCTTCAAGCCGTTCTTCGGAAACGTCCCAGGGGTGATCCGAGTTGAGCAATATTCTCCGATACAGCGTCACAGAGCCGCTGAGCCCTCGAGAGGTACCCGACTCTGCGATTGCGATGATCGACGGCGAGGGGACGGTGGTCGGTTGGACCAGCACCGCGCAGCAGCTTGTCGGATACGCCGCCGGGGAGGTGGTGGGTCGGCCCGTCTGGTTCGCGCTGCCATTTCTCCAGAACGCATTTCACGCATGGGCGGCCTGCGAGCAGCGCCGCGCCAGGGGCGGCTGGTCCGGCACAGCGACGATCCGTCACCGCGACGGCCGCACACTCCATGCAAGCCTGCGTGTATCGCTGTTGTGGGGGCGCGACGGAGCAGCCCACTGGCTCGTCTCCGGCACCGATATCGCCGCGCTCTCCGCGGGGAAGACCGCCGCCCGCATGGCCGGGCTGCTCCAGGACCGTGGCGTGAAGCCCGGCGACCGAGTTGCGGTCATGCTGCCCAACGTGCCCGAGTTCGCCCTCGCCTACTTCGGCGTACTGCGGGCCGGCGGCATCGTCGTCCCGATGAACCCCCTGCTCAAGTCCCGCGAGGTCGCCTACTACCTCGGCGACTCGGGTGCCCGGCTCCTGCTCGCCTGGGACGCCTTCGCCGACGAGGCACGGGCCGGTGCGCAGCAGGGCGAGGCCGAGGTGGTCGCCGTCGGTGCCGGCGGATTCGGTCCTCCGCTTGCGTCCGCCCCATCCGCCGAGGACCTGGCCGACCGGCACGAGGACGACACCGCGGTGATTCTCTACACCTCGGGTACGACCGGTCAGCCGAAAGGCGCTGAACTGACCCACGCCAACCTCACTCGCAATCGTGATCCGCGGGCACAACGTGATGAAGCGGTACTGGCAGCGCCCCGAGGAGACCGCCGCCGCGATCCGGGACGGCTGGTTGCACACCGGCGACCTCGGCCGGATCGACCAGGACGGATACTTCTGGATCGTCGGACGGAAGAAGGACATGATCATTCGGGGCGGGTACAACGTGTACCCCCGCGAAGTCGAGGATGTGCTGTACGAGCACCCTGCGGTCGCCGACGCCGCGGTCATCGGCCTCCCCGACGCCGATCACGGTGAGGAGGTCGGGGCGGCGGTCGTTCTCAGGCCGGGCTCACAGGTGACAGCCGAGGAACTGCGTGAGTACGTCAAACGCCAGGTCGCCGCCTACAAGTATCCGCGCAAGCTATGGATCGTGGACGCGCTGCCCAAGGGACCGACCGGCAAGATCCTCAAGCGCCAGATCGTCCCGCCGAATGAGCCGGACAGATGAGGCGACTGGGCTCGTTCATGCTTTCGTCGCAGCCGGCCAGACGGCGGACAGTCGGCGATCACCCACCAAGTAATAGCTCAGGTCGGCCCCGGCCCCTTCGCTCTGGTCGCCGAGGGCGTGCCGGACGCGGTCGCTCTTGCGTCCGCCGCTGTACCAGAACCGGGTGTGCGTCGCCCAACTGCGGCTCCTGCAACCAGGCCCTGTCCGACAGACAATCTTGGGTGGGTTCACGGAGCCAGAGGATGAGTGCGGCGAGGTGGACTCCCACCGTGTAGCGAGCGGCGAGTTTGTCCAAGCGGGTGGCGATCGCGCGGAACTGCTTCAGGCGGCTGAAGCAGCGTTCGACGACATTGCGGGCCGTCTAGAGATCGCGGTCAAAGGCCGGCGGTCTGCCGCCGGCCTGCCCGCCCCGCACACGGTTGGCCTTCTGGTCCGCCCGCTCCGGTATCACGGCTCGGGCGCCGCGCCTGCGCAGGGTCTGGCGGATGGCCCGGGACGAGTAGGCCTTGTCCGCGATGACCGCGTCGGGCCTGCTGCGGGGTCGTCCAGGGCCGGTCCGCCTCCACCCCCAGGCAGAAGCCTTCCCCTCACCCGTCACTCGACGGGCGTGCCGGGGCCGGCCTGCCGTAGGCAGCGTTCCAGGCGTCGCAGATACCCGTTGAAAGTCTCTTCCGCAGGCCAGGTCTCGTAGGCGGTGATCGTGGCGGCTACCGCGAGGTTCAACTGGAGGATGGGGGTCAAGTCGTCGGCATCGGTGATGCGGGACTCCACCCAGCGCCTCAGGTCGTTGAAGAACTGCTCGCCGAAGCGCTGGGCCGACTGGGCGAAAGCCGGTGATTGCGCCTTGAGACGGCGCTGCAGCGGCATACGGTCGCGCAGACTCTCGCAGAACCCCGTCAGGATCGCGGTGAGCGAGTCCCAGAGCGGTTCGTCCGCAGGGCGCTCGTCCATCAGGCCCTGCCAGGTGAGCCGTTCCTCAGGGTCCTGATCTAGGACCGCGGCGTCCTTGCCGGCGAAGTAGTTGAAGAAGGTGGCGCGCGAGACATTCGCCGCTTCCGCGATCTGCTCGACCGTCGTGGCCTCATAGCCCTGCTCGTCGAAGAGCCGCAGCGCGGCGGTCTGGATGGCACGCCAGGTCGCCAGCTTTTTGCGCTCGCGCAGGTTCATGTGGTTCCTCCCATGAGCCCATGTTACGTCGATACCTGTACGGATACATTTCTGGATGAGGCTATCTTTGGACTAGTCTAACTTTATGGGTTACAGTGAATCCCGGTGCCGGGGCAGCCCCGGGAGGCCACCCTCAAGGAGAAGTAGTGAACAAGGTCTGGTTCATCACCGGTACATCCCGCGGCATCGGCCGCGCCTTCGCCGAGTCCGCGCTGGCGCGCGGGGACAAGGTCGCTGCGACCGCGAGGAACGCGGTGACGCTAGAGGATCTGGTCACCAAGTACGGCGACGACGCGGTCCTGCCACTGACACTCGACGTCACCGACAAGGCGGCCGTCGCCGCCACCGTGGATGCGGCGCACGAGAAGTTCGGCCGCCTCGATGTCGTGGTCAACAACGCCGGCTACGGACTGTTCGGCATGGTCGAAGAGGTCACCGAGCAGCAGGTGCGCGACCAGATGGAGACGAACTTCTTCGGCGCGTTCTGGGTAACCCAGGCCGTGCTGCCGATCCTGCGCGCGCAGGGTAGCGGCCACATCGTGCAGGTCTCGTCCGTCGGTGGCGTCGCCGCCTTCCCGTCGCTGGGCGCGTACCAGGCATCCAAGTGGGCGCTGGAGGGCTTCAGTGACTCCCTCTCCCAGGAGGTCGCCGGCGCGGGGATCAAGGTCACCATCGTCGAGCCGGGCGGCTTCAGCACCGACTGGGCCGGTTCCTCGGCCACGCATGCCGAGCTGAACCCTGCCTACGACGCGGTCCGTGAGGTGATGGCGGCCCGCATGGGCGAGGCCCGCTACAGCGAACCGGCCAATGCCGGTGCCGCCCTGCTGCAGATCGTCGACGCGGAGAACCCGCCGCTGCGTGTGCTGTTCGGGACCGAGCCCATCGAGATCATCGAGCCGCTCTACGCCGAACGACTCAAGACCTGGGCCGACTGGCAGCACGTCTCCCAGGTCGCGCAGGGCTGACCAACCCGTCACAGACCGGCGACGCAGGAACCCCTCCCACCCCCTGGGCCTGGCGGCCAACCCTTGCCGAGTGTCGGACTCGTTCGACAGTGACCACACATGACGTGGTCCTCGGCTCCTCACACATCAGGAGACACAGTTCATGTCCGTCCCTCAGACTCCCCGCACGTTCAGTGCGACCACAACTGCCGCCGAAGTGATCGACGGCGTTGACCTGCACGGCCGCCGCGCCGTGGTCACCGGAGCCAGTTCCGGGATCGGGGTGGAGACTGTCCGCGCACTCGCCGCGGCAGGCGCCGACGTCACCTTGGCCGTCCGGAACACCGACGCGGGCGCACAGGTGGCGGCGCGCCTGGAGGCGGAGCTTCCGTCCGGCTCGGGAAAGTTGTCGGTTGGCCGGCTCGATCTGTCAGACCGGTCGACGGTAGCTGCGTTCGTGGCGGCTTGGGACGGTCCTCTGGACATCCTTGTCAACAACGCCGGAGTGATGGCGCCACCCCAGATCGCCCGCACAATTGACGGCCGGGAATGGCAGTTCGGTGTCAACCACCTGGGCCACTTCGCCCTCACTGTCGGCCTCCACCCGGCGCTCGCAGCGGCGGACGGCGCCCGGGTCGTCGCCGTGAGCTCCATCGGGCACCTCTTCTCCCCGGTCGTCTTCGACGACCTCGACTACCGCTATCGCCCCTATGACCCGTGGACCTCCTACGGGCAGTCCAAGACGGCTGTCGTCCACTTCGCCGTAGCCGCCGCCGAACGCTGGGCCGACGACGGGATCAGCGTCAACGCCGTGATGCCGGGCAACGTCGGTGACACCGGCCTGTCCCGCAACACCGACATGGAGGCGGTGGCCGGGATGATGGCCGCAGGCGAACTCGCCCTGCCGCCGGGCAAGACCGTCCAGCAGGGCGCCGCGACCTCCGTCCTGATAGCCGCATCCCCGGCCGTGGCCGGCGTCACGGGCCGCTACTACGAGGACTGCGCCGAGGCCAAACCCGTCACCGAGCGCGCCGGAGCCATAGCCGGTGTCGCTCCCTACGCCCTCGACCGCGACAACGCCGCGCGTCTTTGGGCCGTATCCGAGTCCTTGATCTAGCGCCTCTCCCGGGACTAGGAGCGACACGTTCGAACCCGAACTGGAATGAGCGAGAAATGACCGATCTGACAGGCAAGACAGCCCTGATCACAGGCTCTGCGCGAGGTCTCGGCAAAGCGATCGCGCTGCGTTACGCGACCCTCGGTGCCAACATCGTCGTAAACTACGCCGCCAACCGGGAGGCAGCGGACGCCACGGTCGCGGAGATCGAGCAGCTGGGCGTCAAAGCGCTCTCCCTGCAGGCTGACATTTCCAAGGTGTCCGACATCGAGCAGCTCTTCGCCCAGGCCCTTGAGCAATTCGGGCAGATCGACATCGCCGTCGCGAACGCCGGCATCGAACTGATCAGCGTTCCCTTCGTCGAGATCACCGAGGATCAGTTCGACCGTCAGTTCGCCATCAACACCAAGGGCACTTTCTTCACCCTTCAAGCAGCGGCCCGTCACGTCGTCGACAACGGCAGGATCATCTACATCAGTTCGAGCACGGCGGCTCTGCCGTTCGCCGGTGAGGCACTGTACGGCTCGAGCAAGGTGGCGCCGCATTACGTCGTGCGCGTGCTGGCGCAGGAGCTCGCGGACCGGGGCGTCACGGTCAACACCATCATGCCGACGGCGATTGACGGCGCGGGCGTCTTCACCGCGGCCGACCCAGATCACCCGATCCGGCAGTTCGTCACCAGCCAGCCCGGGCGCATCGGCCGACGGATGGGGACCGTGGATGACGTCGCTGACGCAGCCGAGTACCTTGCCTCGGACCTGGCTGGCTGGGTCAGCGGGCAGGGTCTGGTAGTGGCCGGCGGCGCGCTGCAGTGACCGTGTCGCGCCATCGGGCGGCACAGCCAGGGTTGGCCGAGGCGCTCGTACCGGTCTCGGCAGCGAGCACCAGCGGGTGATCTCCTGTCGCCGACTGGCCGCCTATCGGGTGAGTCGGTGACGCATGAAGCGGACCGCGGGGCCGATACGGGTCCTACTAGTAGAGCTTGGTCAGCTTCACTCGTGAGTGGCGTGTCTGTTGGGCTGTCGGTGTCGTTGTGGTGGTGTGCCACCTGGGGAGATGGCCGAGGTCCGGGAGGACTTGGAGGCGTTCACGCCGGAAGAAGACGGCCTCGCCCGTTTTCGAAGACGAAGAGTGGCTTGGCGTCGAGGGCGGGTGTTTCGGCGCGCGCGATGGCTTCAGGGAACCGTTCGAGCGGGAACGGCTGGCCCTGGGGGATGCTCAGCGGCAAGGGCGGCGGATCGGCGCAACTGGCCCAGGGCGGCGGCCTGTCCTCGGACCGTCTGCGGCACGCCCTGGAGTCCGTACCGACAACTCTCCACGAACGCTGAGGTCTTACGGCTCGCCTCCGTTCGAGCGAACGTGCGGCCGCATGCGACAACTCCCGCCACAGTGAGGGGAGATATGAATACATGACCGTTACCGTTCAGGTCGACACGACCCGCCTTGGGGCCACCCTCATCAATGTGTTCACGGTCTCTCCCGACCGTCAGGACGAGCTGATCGAGCGCTCGCCCGTGCGACTGAGGAGACCATGAAGCACCAGCCCGGCTTCGTCTGCGCCAACTTCCACGCCTCACTCGACGGTGAGCGGGTGCTCAACTACGCCCAGTGGGAGACCGAGGAGCACTGCAGGACGATGCTTGACAACCCCGAGAATGTAGGAGAGCCCCGACCAGGCGGGGCGGGCTCCCGCCTCTTGGACCGGCCGGCGCCTGGCCGTGCGAGGGCCGGAGGCACTGCGCTTCCCTCACTCGTCCGGGGCGGACGAGGATCGATGACGAGACGGCCCCCGCCGCTGACCGCAACCGGTTTGGCCAGGTGGTGGCCTGAGTCGTTCGCTTGACTGAGGCCACCCTGCGTCTGCCCGACCTGGGTCAGGCCGCCTCGACCACTGCCTCGAATGCGGCACCGGTCAGGGCGAGTGCCTCTCCGGTTGCGGCGCCCCGGTAAGGGTTCTTTAGTGGTAGGTACAAATCTGGCTGCACCAAGCGGTGCACGAGGTGGCGGGCCGGAGCAATCCGTCGTCGGTGGGCGTTACAAAGTTGCCGGGCACGAGTTGCCGCGGGTCTCTGTGCTGTGGTTTCAGCCGGTCTCCGGAGGCATTGCATCGAAGAAGAAGCGGACAACAGCAGACAACTGAATGGCAAGGCCGGTTTGGTGGCTGCTTGACCGGCATCAGTCTGTCTCCAGCCCGCCGGTTCCTCTCCGAGGGCTCTGCCGTTCCCCTCGCGGGCCGAGCAGGACCGAACTGGATGCACCCGCGGAAACCCTCGGGGCCGAGCCGTCGACGTCCAAAGCGGTCTCTCGAACTTCGACGAGGCAAGGAGTCGTGTCCCATGCTCGCCATCCACCTCACCGAGTTCGGGGAACCGGAGAAGAGCCTGGAGGTGACGGACGTGCCCGAGCCCCCGGCCCCCGCCGCCGGACAGGCGCTGATCCAGGTTGAGTACGCCCCGCTCGACCACCACGACCTCCTCCTGGCGCAAGGCATCTACCCCGTACGCCCTGAGCTGCCCACCGCCATCGGCAACGAGGGCGTCGGCACGGTCGTGTCCGTGGGGCCCGGCGTCACGGAGGTCCGTCCCGGCGAGAGGATCCTGCTTCCCTTCGGGGTCTTTTCCTGGTCCGAGCGGGTCGTGGCCGAGGCAGCGGACCTGACCGTCGTGGACAGGTCCATCAGTCTGGAACAGGCAGCGATGCTCACCATCAATCCCGTCAGCGCGGGACTTCTGGTCGGCATGCGTGACCTTCCGGCCGGTTCCTGGGTGGTGCAGAACGCGGCCAACAGCGGGGTGGGCCGGTCCGTCATCGTGTTCGCCAAGGAACGAGGGTTGCGCACGATCAACATCGTGCGCCGTGCGGAACCCGTGAGCGAACTCCGTGACCTCGGCGCCGACATCGTGGTGGTCGACTCCGCGGACGCCGGCGCGCGCGTGCGGGAAGCCATCGGATCCGATCCGGTGCTCCTCGGCCTCGACGGTGTCAGCGGAGCGGCGACCGCGCTGTTGCTGGACGTGTTGACCGACGGCGCCCTGCTGGTGGTCTACGGGTATCTGAGCGGCCGGCCGTTCACGCCCGATCCTGACGTGCTGGGGACGAAGAACATCACCACGACGGAGTTCTGGATGTACCAGGACGAGTTTCTTCCCCGGCTTCCGGCTTTGAACGCGGAGTCCGCGCGGCTGGTCGCCGAGGGAAGACTCGTCCTGCCCTCCGCGCCCGTCTACGAGGCGGCGGACTTTCCCGAGGCGCTCGCGTACTTCCGGGAGAACGGCAAGGTCCTCCTGGACTTCAACCCGCATCGCGCGTAGGCGCCGCCGCACCTGCCGCTGAAGCCGGGACCATCCCGGCAGGAAGCGGCCGGAGCCGATCACACCGCCGCTGCCGGGGCGTCGGCACGGACCCGACATACGATCAAGGATGGGCAGCATGGCCGCATACAGCACCATCGGCATTCTCGGGGCGGGCGAGATCGGGCGGCCCATCGCCGACAAGGCCGTCCGTCACGGACATGAGGTACTCATCGGCAACAGCCGGGGCCCGGAGACACTCAAGGCGGTCGTGGAGCAGCTGGGGCCGAAGGCCCACGCCGTGACAGCAGAGGAGGCGGCCCAGCCGGACCTCGTCTTCCTCGCCGTGCCGTTCTTCGCCGTCACCGACCTGACCGGCCTTACCGACTGGTCCCGGAAGATCGTCGTCGACACGACGAATCAGTTCGCCGCGGCCAACCCCTGGAGGGGCCGGTACGACGTCGGTGACCTCACGGGCAGCGAGTGGGTCGCCGAGCGCCTACCCGGGGCGCGGATCGTGAAGGCGTTCAACAGCCTGTTCGCCGCGTTCATCGCCGCGGACCCGCAGCACGAGGAAGGCCGTCAGGTGGTCTTCTACGCGGGCGACGACGCCGACGCGAAGGCGGCCGTGTCCGGTTTGCTGGACCAGTTCGGGTTCGCCGCACTGGACCTTGGCGGTCTGCGGGAGGGCGGGCGGCTGATGCAGCTCGACGGCCCGCTCAACGCACGGCACTTCCTGCTTCAGGATGCCGGCTGACGTCCCAGACCTCGCGCCCCCCGGCCACGCACGCCGAACACACAGGAGGAGCGTCATGAGCCGTCGTGCCGTCTACACCTGCGGCGGGTCTCCCGCCGACGTCCTGACCGTCATCGAGGAGCCCGAGCCGGCTGCGCCCCAGACCGGGCAAGTACTCGTCCGCGTCACCGCGTTCCCCATTCACCCTGGTGATCTCCAAGCGGTCGAGGCGTACCAAGGCAGCGGCGGACAACCGGTCCCGGCCGGTGTCGAGGCCACCGGCGTGGTGGAGGCCGTCGGCCCGGACACCCCGGTGGCGCCGGGGGTCGAGCCCGGCGCACGGGTGACGGTCTTCCCGCACCCGGGCGCCTGGTCCCAGTGGATCACGGCGGCCTCCCGGGCGGTGGTCGCCGTACCGTCAGGGGTGTCGGACGAGGTCGCCGCGCAGATGCTGGTGAACCCGATCACCGCCGTGATGCTGCGCCGCGAGGCGGAGGCACACGCCTCCATCGGGTACGACGGTGTGTTGCTGCAGACTGCCGCCGGCTCGTCGGTCGGACGTCTGCTGACCGCCGTGAGCCTGGCCCACAACATCTCGCTCGTCAACGTCGTCCGCAGTGAACGCGGTGCCGCGGCACTGCGAAACCGCTTCCCGGACGTGCCGGTGGTGACGACGGACCATGCAGGCTGGGCCGATGAAGTCCGCGGCGCGGCCGACGGCCGCCCGCTGGGCGTGGCACTCGATCCGATCGGCGGGAAACTCGCCGAGAGCCTTGTGGACCTGCTGATGCCAGGCGGAACGCTCATCTGCTACGGGCAGATGGCCGCGGAGCCGATCTCGCTGCAGGCGTCGACGCTGCTGCACAAATCGCTGACGCTGCGCGGCATGACCGTCGGCCAGTGGTTGTCGGACACCTCCCTCGACAGGCAGGCATCCGACGTCGCCGCCGCGAAGCTGATCGCAACGGCCGCCAAGGACCAGTTCGACGTAGCCGGCACCTATGGCCTTGGTGACCTGGCAGAGGCCATGGAACACGCGCAACGGCCCGGCAAGGTCGGAACCGTCCTCATCCGCCCCTGGTAGCCCTCCCCTGCGCTGCTGATCGTCCTGTCCGGGGGCCAGACCTCCACGGCGTGCGGCCCCGGCACGGAAACCCGAGGGCTGTCTACGTAAGACCCCGGGTCACAGCGCTGAACGGCCCTCTTGCCGATCCGGCGCCCGCTCGTTCGTCGACGCACGGGGCAGAAGGGCCAAAGCCTGCTTGGCAGCACCGATAACAACCTCCGCTGCCGCTCCCGCCCTGCCCAGGGCCTCCAGCCCTCGCAGCACAGCAAGGAGAAGGCTTGCGAGCCCGTCCGTGTCCGCGTCGGCATCCAGCGAGCCCTCCTCTTGGGCCCGGGCGATGCAGTCCGCCAGCTCGCCGTACAGCCCGCGGACGGTGGCAGCAGTCCGCTCGGCAACGCTCTTGTCGACTGCGGCGAGTTCCGTGGCACTCCTGGCCATCATGCAACCGCGCCGCTCCACGTCCCTGCTGATCGCTTCGGAGATGTCGCATACAAGGCGTTCCAGGCGAGGCAGGGCCGGGCCCGGGCCGCGCAGAGCCGAACGCCAGGCTCCGATCGCGTCACTGTTGTAGTTGTCCAGAGCCTGCAGGAACAGGGCGTGTTTGTCTCCGAAGGCCCCGTACAGGCTTCCGCGTCCCAAGCCCGTGACAGCGCTCAGATCGTCGATGGAGGTCCGGTCGTAACCGTGGGACCAGAACTGGTCGCGAGCAGCCCGCACAACCTCCCCGTCGTCAAACTGCCGAGGCCGAACCATGAGAAAACTGTACGCCGTGAGTGGGGCATTATGAGGCGAAGACAGGACAGTACGAGCCTGTTTCGAGGCTTGCAACACCGGCTCGCCCTAACGGCCAAGCTTGCGCTTCCCGCCCCGCTCGCCCTCAGAAGGGCACCCCAGGGACCCCTATGATCCGACCCCTACTTCTCCGACGGCTGGGAGTCGCCATCAGCGCTACTGGGATTTTCGGCCCAGGGCGACGAACGATGATCTCGCTGGTGAGCGTATCCCGGTGTGATGCGGTATCCCGATGTGGGCGGTCTGACCGCGAAGCAGCGGGCTCAGCGGGAACAAGTGCGGGTCTTGGCCGCCGAGTTATTCGTGCAAGGGGCGGCGCCGCCGCAAGTCGCCCGGCGGTTACGGGTCTCCCGCAAGTCCGCGTATGCCTGGCACGCTCGCCGGCTGGAGGGCGGCATGGACGCCTTGCGGTCCAAGGGACCGTCGGGCAGGCCGTCACGGATGAAGCCCGACTGGCGGGTGTGGCTGGCCGCAGAGCTGGAGAAGGGGCCGGCCGCGCATGGCTGGGCGGAGGACCGGCGATGGTCGCTTGCCCGTATCGCCATGGTGATCGCGCGGCGTTTTCACGTGCGGTTCAGCCCGGCGCAGACCTGGCGCATCCCGCGCCAGATGGGCTGGACGGCGCAGGTCCCCGTGCGCCGGGCGGCCGAATGCGACGAGGACGCGGTGGCTACGCGGATCAAGGAGACGTGGCCGCGGGTGGAAAGACGGTGAGGGACCAGGACGCATGGCTGTGCTTCGCGGACGAATCGGGACAGCATCTGCGGCCGCCGAAGGCACGGACCTGGTCCCGACGCGGTCACACGACAGCCCCTACGAGCGGGGTCCTGACTGTAGCTGTCTGACCAGGTGGAAGACCTCCCGGGCCGCGTACCGTTTGAGGCAACGGACGATTTCGCGCCGGGTCTTGCCCTCCTTGATGCGGCGCTCGTAGTAGTCCTGGGTGCGTGGGTCGACCCGCAGGCGGGTGAACACGATGCGATGCAGCGCAGCATTGGCCTGCCGGTCGCCGCCGCGGTTGAGACGACGGTACTGCCGGCGTCCCGAGGAACGCTCGACCGGACTGACCCCGCACAAGGCAGCGGACGACGCCTCACTGCCCAGCCGTTCCGGGTTGTCCCCCACCGCGATCAGCAGAGCGACGGCCGTGTCAGGACCGATCCCCACCACCTCAAGCAGTTGCGGGGCATGACATTCCACGAGCCGGGCCAGACGAGCGCCCACATCCCGGATCTGCTCGGAGAGCCGGCCGATCCAGGATGCCAGCAGACCCAGCGTGATCCGAGTCGCCTGCAGCACCGACTCTTCGCTAGACCTCCTCGCGACAGCTCACCTCAGCGAACCGCGTACAGGTCCGGAAGAGTTCGGCATTGCCCGGTCCGGCCAGCTCTTCCCGCAAGGCGGGATCGGCAGTGATCAGGACGGACTTGCGCTGATTGATGGCCTGCGTGCGGGCCTTGACGGCCGACACCTTCGTGAGTTTGTACATCCTTGCGATGTGCACCGGCCCGTCGCCCGCTTTGGCCCGGCTCGGGCCCTCCCGCTCTATACGGCTCGCGCCGCGCTCTCGGCATCGAGCGGATCCGATTTGCCGCGCCGACGCCGATCTGCCCGGTCCATCCGATTCACGTCAAACACATCTATGCCCTGCGCCAGCGGATAGCGGGACAGGGACGCTCCGAAGGAGCCGGTGTGCACTCCACCCCGGCGGGGGTGGCGGCGGAGCATTCGCCCTGCAACGCACCATCGATTTCGTAATGGTGTTCATTTTCATGTAGCCTTTTCTCGCCATCCCAACCAGGAGGACCCCCATGGCCGTTCCCAAGCGGAAGATGTCCCGCAGCAACACCCGCCACCGCCGCGCCCAGTGGAAAGCAACCACGCCGACGCTCGTACCGGTCACCGTCGACGGAGTGTCACACCTGGTACCGCAGCGGCTGGTGAAGGCGTACGAGCGCGGGCTGCTGCGCCCCGAGGGCTGAGCGTTGATGCCGTCCGATCCCTCCGGCCGACTGCCCGTCACCGTCTTGTCCGGATTCCTCGGCGCGGGCAAGACCACCCTCCTCAACCACGTCCTCGGCAACCGCGAGGGACTGCGCGTCGCGGTCATCGTCAACGACATGAGCGAGGTCAACATCGACGCCGCCCTGGTGCGGGGCGGCGAGGCGGCCCTGTCGCGCACCGAGGAACGCCTGGTCGAGATGACCAACGGCTGCATCTGCTGCACCCTGCGCGACGACCTGCTTCAGGAGGTCGACCGGCTGGCCCGCGAGGGCCGCTTCGACTACCTGCTCATCGAGTCGTCCGGCATCTCCGAACCCATGCCGGTCGCCGCGACCTTCGCCTTCGCCCGCGACGACGGCGCCACCCTCGGCGACCTCGCCCGCCTGGACACCATGGTCACGGTCGTGGACGCCGCGAACTTCCTGCCCGAGCTGGCAAGCGGTGACGAACTCGTCGAACGCGGCCTGGACCAGTACGAGGACGACGAACGCACCGTCAGCGACCTGCTGATCGACCAGATCGAGTTCGCCGACGTCATCGTCCTCAACAAGCTCGACCTCGTGGACAAGGAGTCCGCCGACCGGCTGCGGGCGACACTCACCCGCCTCAACCCCGCCGCACGCCTCGTCCCGGCCGTCCACGGCCGCGTGAAGGTGGGCGACGTGCTGGGCACCCGGCTGTTCGACCTGGAACGCGCCCAACAGGCCCCCGGCTGGGTGAGGGAACTCAACGGCGACCACGTCCCCGAGACGGAGGAGTACGGCATCTCCTCCACCGTCTTCCGCTCAGGACTGCCGTTCCATCCGGGCCGGTTGTGGACCTTGGTGACGGAGCAACTCGACAGCGGCGCATACGGACAGATCCTGCGCTCCAAGGGCTTCTTCACCCTCGCCAGCCGTCCGCACGTGACGGGTCTGTGGTCACAGGCCGGCTCCGTCGCGCGCTTCGAGCCCTCAACTGCACGCGACGCCGACAGCCCCGAATGCCAGGAACTGGTCTTCATCGGCACGCACCTGCACGCGGACGCACTGCACGCGGCACTGACCGACTGCCTCATGGCCGACGACGAGAGCCTGCCGTCCACGGACCCGTTCCCCGCCTGGGACACCTACGGCATCGACGACACCTGCGAGCATGAGCATCCCGAACTCGCGGCGGGCCCCTGAGGACCCCGGGCCGGGCGTGGCCGCCGGTCCTGCACACGAGAGAGCACCATGGGCCACGTGAGCAGACAGCGCCGACGCGGTGGACCGCCGCCCCGTGCAGGCACGGACACGGAAGATCCGCCGGTCATGCGCGTCACGGGAGTCAGGGAAGCCGCCCCACTGCCGGACGAGACGTCTGGGCGCCCGTCACCACCGAACGCGCCCCCGGCCTGACGCGCCGAAGCCGCTCACGGAGGGGCGAGGATCAGACGGACCGGCCGCAGAGATCGTCGACGTAGGTGCACGCATCCAGCTCGGACAGCGTCCAGGGCAGGAAGATGACCCGGTAGATGATGGGGGCCACGACCTTGTCGACGACCTGGTCGTGACTGAAGGTGCTACCGGGCCGGCCGGCGAAGGCGGCCGCTTCGGCCCGGCGGTCACGCAGGCAGTCCGACTCACTCTCGCCCGCCGCGGCGGCCCCGCCACGCAGGAGGGCTGCGTTCACCGGTTTGCTGTAGTGGTTGATCAATTCCTGTGCCCACGCCGTCAGATCGGCGCGCAGGTCTCCGGTGTCAGGCAGGCCACGGTCCGGATCGAGCCGGTAGGTCGCGAGGTCGTTGATCATGCTCCGGGCGTCGCCCCAGCGCCGGTAGATGCTGGAGTGATTGACGCCCGCCCGCTCCGCGACCATCGGGATCGTGACGGCGTCGCTGCCGTGCTCGGCGATCAGGTCCTCGACGGCCTTCCTGATGGACATCAGCACCACGGCGCTACGACCGCCGGTGCGCCGGCGCGGGGACGATTCAGCAATCATGTCCACACCGTAACGCACAGCACTTGGCATTAAGGGTCGTCCGGGTCTACCGTGAATCTAAGGCACACATTTTGGCCTTAGGAGGCCCGAGGTGTCCCCCACCGTTTCACGGCGGCCCCAAAGCCCCGCCCGCGTGACCTCTGGACCCCTTCGGGCCCGCCGAACACTTCCTCCTGTCGCGACCTTCGCCGGATCGGCCGCAGCCTTCGCGGCGCTGTACGTGGCAGCAGGCGCGCCCACACCGCTCCTCGTCGTCTTCGAGCAGCGGTGGCATTTCCCCGCCTGGGTCCTGACCGTGGCGTTCTCCTCCTATGCGCTCGGACTCCTCTCGGCACTCCTCTTCGCGGGGTCGCTGTCCGATCACACAGGGCGCCGTCCCGTGCTGGTCGGCTCGCTGGTCGTGGAGCTCGCCGCGATGCTCATGTTCGTCTTCGCTCCGAACATCGGCTGGGTCATCACCGCCCGCACCATCCAGGGAATCGCCACGGGAGCAGCCACGAGCGCGTTCTCGGCGTCGGTGGTGGAACACGCCCCGCGGCGGCTCATGCAGCTGGGCACGATCATCACCAGCATCGCCCCGGCCGGCGGGCTGGGCATGGGAGCCCTGCTCACCGGAGTGGCGATCCAGTTCAGCAGCCACGCCAATGGGATCGTGTTCTCGGCTCTCGCACTGATCATGGTCGTCGGTACAGCGGTCGTCGCGTCCTCCGCGGAGACGGTCTCCCCTCGGCCCGGAGCGGCGCGGTCCCTGATTCCCCGCGTCTCAGTGCCGGGCGAGGCGCGCCGTGAGTTCATCGCGAGCGTCCCCGTTCACATGGCCGCGTGGATGCTGGGAGGTCTGTTCATGGGGCTCGTCCCGACCATCATCCGAGACCTACTGGGCCTGCGCAGCGGTCTGCTGAACGGTGCCACGGCCTTCGTCGAGCCCGCGGCGGCCGCCGCGGCCGGCGTGTTCCTCGGCCGTCTGTCGGCCCGGCGCACCATCCTCGTCGGCGGCGCGGGCGTACTGCTGGGCACCGCGGTGATCGAGGCCGGTGTGGCCGCCGACATGCTCTCCCTGCTGTGGGCGGGAGGCATCATCGGCGGCGTGGGATTCGGAGCATCGTTCTCCGGCGCCGTCCGCACGGTCGCCCCGCTCGTTCAGCCGCACCAAAGGGCCGGGCTCTTCGCGTCCGTCTACCTGGTCGCCTACCTGAGCTTCGGCATCCCTGCGATCATCGCGGGCCTCCTGGTCGCTCCGGCCGGCCTGCTGGGAACCGTCCTCGGCTACGGCGCCGCCGTCATCGCCGTCGCAGCCCTCGGGCTCTTCGCGCAGTACCGCATCAGCGAGCGTCACTGACCCGGCATGCGGGGAGCGTCAGGAACACCCTGCGTTTCATCGGCACGCATCACCCGATCTTTGGCTTCCCCCAGACCAACCCTCCACAAGAACCAGGCAGAAGGTGACCACCTCATGAGCACCGTCGAGGACAGGAACAAGGCCGTCGTCCGCGAGGCGTTCGACACCCTGTTCAACAAGCGGGACTACGCCGCCGCCGAGCAGTTCTGGTCCCCCTACTACATCCAGTACAGCGCCCACATCGCACCCGGCCGCGACGGACTCTTCGACCTCGTCCGGAGCCTGCCGGCCGAGCTCAGGCACGAATGCGAACTGGTCATGGCCGACGGGGACATGGTCATGGTGCGCGGCCGGTTCTCCGGACACGGCCAGCCCGCCCCGTGGATCGCCGCCGACTTCCTCCGCCTCGACGGGGACGGTGTCCTCGTCGAGCACTGGGACGTGATCGAAGAGGAGGCCACTCGCGAACAGTCCCTGAGCGGCCTGCCCATGTACGGCGACGACTTCCCCGAAGAGCGGTGAACATGAGCACCTACCGAGTCGCGCACACGACCGAACCCAACACACTGCAGCTGACCGAGAAAGAGGTGCCTCAGCCCGGCGCCGGCCAGGTCAGGATCGCGGTGGAGGCATGCGGTGTCTGCCACACCGACGCCCTCTTCGTCAGCGGTGGTCTCCCCGGCGTCTCTTTCCCCGAGGTCCCCGGCACGAGATCGCCGGACGCATCGAGGAACCGGGCGAAGGCGCCGAAGACCGTGGCTGGCACGTCGGCGACCGCGTCGCGGTCGGCTGGTTCGGGGGCAGCTGCGGCCGCTGCACGTCCTGCCGCAAGGGCGACTTCATCCTGTGCGCCGAGCTGAAGGTCCCCGGGTGGGCCTACGACGGCGGCTTCGCGGACAAGGTGATCGTGCCCGCCGACGCGCTGGCCCGCATCCCCGACGCGCTCTCGGCCACCGATGCCGGCCCGATGGCCTGTGCGGGCGTGACCGTCTTGAACGGCCTGCGACACAGCTCCGCCAGGCCAACTCGGCGCCCACCACCCCGGTCGCCGAGGCACTCCAGGCCCTCGGCGGCGCCAGGGCCGCCCTCGCCACCGCCGAGAACTCCGAAGCCCTCACCGCCACCGTGCGCGGCCTGGCCCCGCGGGGGAACTCATGGTCATCGGGGCCGACACCACCCCGTCCCAGCTGCTCACGGGCGCCCATGTGCTGCGCGGCCACCCGGCAGGCACCGCGCAGGACGTCGAGGAGGCCATGGCTTTCAGCGTCCTGCACGGCATCCGGCCGCTGATCGAGACCGTGCCGCTGGACCAGGCGGACGCACCCTTCCAGAAGATGCAGGCAGGCAAGGCCCGCTTCCGGATGCTGCTCACCCCCGGCGGATGACGGCCCGTCAGGACGTCAACCGGGTGCACCGGCATAACCCTTCAGCGGTCTCCGCTCTTGGAGATCCGGTACGGCGGGAGGGCATGCGGGCACATGTGCCCCAGGCGCGTTCCGGCAGGCGCGTGGGCGATCGGCAGAACACAAGGCGGACAGTTGCGAGCGGACCGGACACCCCGGCCCGAAAGTCAGGAGGCGATCGACGTGGGCGTACGGCCCATCCTTGTCACCGGCGTCGGTGGCACAGTAGGCGGAGTCGGACGCATGGTCCTCGACCATGTGCGCGCACACGGAGTGCCGGTGCGGGCTCTGGTGCATCACGACGACGAGCGGGCCTCGGCCCTGCGGGCCCTGGACGGCGTCGAGGTGGTGGTCGGCGACCTCACTCGGGGCGCCGACGTGGTGGAGGCGCTGGCGGGCTGCCGCCGCGCCTACTTCGGGATGAGCGTCTCCCCCGTCTTCCTGGAGGCCGCCACCACGGTCGCGGCGGCCCTCCGGGACAGTGACGACTTCGATCTGCTGGTGAGCATGTCGCAGATGACGGTGTCGCAGATGAGCCTCACCAGCACCACCGAATCCCGCCAGCAGCGGCTGCACTGGCTGGCCGAGCACGTCCTCGACTGGTCGGGGGCGCCGGTCGTCCACGTACGGCCCACGGTGTTCATGGAGAACCCGCTCTTCGCCCGGGTCGCCGCCGCCTCGATCCAGCGGGACGGCACGATCCGCCTCCCGTTCGGCCACGCCCGCACCTCTCCGGTCGCCGCGGCCGACGTGGCAGAGGTCATCGCACACCTCCTGCTCACCCCGGCCCCGCCCTCCCGCCGGGTCTACGAACTGACCGGGGCGCGCTCCCGCGACATGGAAGCCATCGCCGCCGAATTCTCCACCGCCCTGGGCCGTACTGTGACCTACGTCGACGTGCCGTACGAGGAATGGCTGGCAGAGGACCTGGAGAAGCAGGACCTGCCGCCCCACGTCTTCGACCACATCGCCACCATGGCACGGCTGCACAGCGAGAACCGCTACGACCGCGCCACGAACGACATCACCGAACTCCTCGGACGCCCCCCGCTGGAGTTCGACCACCTCCTGCGCAAGACACCCACTGCACAGCTCTAAACATCGGGACCGTCTGACCATCGGGACCGATAGCCGATTCACCTCACCATCCCCAAGCTCTCGTGACCCGCCCTCAGTAACCAACGCGGACCATCAAGGGCTGGAGCTGTCGGGTCTGTGCGATCGCTCGCGAACAACGGTGCTGACCGCCTTGCCCGGCCCCAGCGGCCAAGCAAGGCGGGCGGCGCCCCTCGTGCCTCTAGGCTTGGTAGGCGGCGGAGATCTGGCCGACCAGGACGGCGAACGGCATGTCGAGTGCGGCGTAGCAGGGTCCGGCCTCGGGGGAGGCGTTGTCGGCCAGGGCCTCGACCATGAGGGTGGCGTAGTCGCTGACGATGACGCCTGCCTGTTGCATGCGCAGCAGTCCGGCCTCCCGCTTGGTCTGGCTGAAGGTGCCGGAGGCGTCCACGGCGACGTAGGCGTCGTACCCGGCGGCCGTCGCCGAGATCGCGGGCAGTGCCGCGCATACCTCGAGGGACACTCCGGCGAAGATCAGCTTTCGCCGGCCGGTGCCCTCGATGGCCTCGCGGACCCGCTCGTCGTGCCAGGCGTTGACAGTGCTGCGGTCGATGATCTTCTGTCCGGTCGGCAGGGTCTCGACCAGCTCGGGGGTGGTCGGTCCCCACATACTGTCGGCCGCGGTGGTGGTGACGACCAGCGGGATGTCCAGCACGGTGGCCGCCCGTGCCAGCGCCACGACGTTGTGCTTGAGCTCCCCGACGGGGATGTCCCGGACGCCGGACAGAAGACCCACCTGGTGGTCGACCAGCACCACGGCGGTGTTCTCCCGGGTGACCGGCTCCAGGAACTTGTTGCGCTCGCTCATCTTCCGCTCCTTCGAGGGTTGAGCCACAGCCACATTGGTCACTAAACTTGATAGTCATCATTAGTGACTATTTGAGGCTATGCCTCGGCCTTCCGAAGCGCAAGCATCGACCGTCCCGGGTCCGTCGGAGCTGGGACGCGTTGTCCAAGCGCACTGGGCAGGTGACTAAAATGGCTGGTCACACGTCCCAAGTGGCGGGCGGCCGCGGAGATGGGAGCGGCGTTGACCGGGCACCAGGCTGCGGAACCGGACCTCGGCGTGCTCGCCGCCCGGATCCTCTTCTCCGTTCAGCGTGAGCTGTTCGCCGAGCTCGCCGAGCAGGGCTTCGACGACATTCGGCCCCGCGCCGGCGCCGTCCTCGCCTACCTGCGCGCCGACGGCATCCGCGCCAGCGAACTCGCCCGCGCCTCCGGACAGCACAAGCAGGTCATCGGCTCCCTCATCGACGACCTCGAACGCCTGGGCTACGTCGAACGCAGACCCGATCCTGCGGACCGCCGCGCGAAGCACGCGTGGCCGATCTCCAACACAAGGTCCAGCACCACCGCCAGGACACCGCGACGCAGCCAGGGCGACTGGGCATCGACTGAGGCTGGTTGATCCTCGGCGCTCCACGAACGCACCTGTTGGAAACGGAACATGCGGCGGGTCGTCGAGCCCAGCGACGACCCACCGCTCCTACGGCCTGTCCCTCCACCTGGACCTGTCCGTGCTCCGCTTCCTGGAGATCCGCCGCACCGCGAGCCCGTCCCGGCCGACTTCGACCACGACTTCAGCACCCTGCCCCACCTCGCCCCCGACGAACACCACGTTCGTCACCGCCCGCCGGCACCAGCTCAACAACAACCGGTAGCAGCGAGCGGACCTGGAAGCCGCGCCTCCCAACCGGCACGCTTGTCGGACACCGGCCGAGGCGACGCTGCGGGGCGGGCGAAGCCGCGTGATCGGCAGAGGTTCCCAGGCGTCGTAATCCGGCCCTGATGGGTGGTCACTCTGATGTGTCGGCAGGGCTGGCCAGGGGTGATTCAGGGTTGATCCCGATACCTGTCCACCAGCGCCCGAGCAAGATCGGTCACGTCGCCCAGAGGCTGCTCAACCGCAGACTGTCCAACGGGGTGTCACATGAAGCCCCTCGCCCCGCCGTGCTGCCGCCTTCGGGCTGGCCTGTTCCGTCCTCGTCGGCCTCACCGCCGTCTCGGGTGCCCAGGCCTTGCCCAGCCCTCCACTTCAGCAATCCCCTCCACGACCGGACAACGAGAAGAAGCAGCTCAGAACACGATTTCTGACTGGAGTACTAAGGGTATTGCCGAGATGAGCCCAAAAGGGGGCTGGGGACGAGGCGTGCGCAACGCTGATCTGCGGCACCAGCGAGTGCCGCGTCGATGCCTCCGCTCATGGGGTGCTGGTGCCCCCAGCACACAGTGCGTGGTCAATCAGGGCGCTGGCCGAGTTCTCTTGCTTCAGTATGTGCTCCCGGGTGTCACCGCGTGCCTCGGACATGGAGACCACGGCGCTTCGCCTACCGTCGTCGGTGACGCCGTTGAGGGTGCTGTAGCCGCCGTCCCCGCCCTCGTGGCTCCAGTAGGTCGCTCCGCAGCTTAAGGGGCGCTCGACCAGGCCGAGCCCGTATCGGCCGCCGGGCCACAGCCGTTGCACCTCCGCGCTCACCGGGACGGTCTGCTTCATCCCGGCCAGTTGCCGCTGCGGTACCAGCCAACCGCGAGAAGCGCGCGGAAGCGGTTCTCGTTCCTCGTGGTGGTGACCCATGAAAGGTTCTCGTAGTCCACCGGCATCGGGTCGGTGACGTCCACTCGGGATCCGGGGCCGAAGAGCTGGTACGCCTCGGCGTTCGGCCGCGGCAGGGTGGGTGAGGTGCCCATCCACCGGCTTTGATCCAGGCCGAGCGGGCGCACGATGCGGCCTTCGATCTCCTGGTGGGCGGCGTGACCGGTGGCCTTCTGGATGACCATGCCGAGCAGGACGTAGCCGGCGCCCCATCGTCGGTGGGTGCCGCCTCAGTCCCGGCCGCCGGGTCCGGTCAGTGGATGGCGAACCCCATCAGCACCCAACCCCAGGGCGCGAAGATCACTGGAAGCGATATGAGCCAGCCCATCCTCCAGGAGGTCCTGGACCCGATGAAGACGCGGAACAGCGCCATGTTGACACTCCCCAACGGCTTCACCGCCGAGACCGGTGATGGTGGTTCAGTCGGGTGGTGTTCGGGTGATGGCTCGGTTCCAGATGGGTGTACTGACGGGCGGTCGGACAGCGCGGCGTTGCCTGGCCACACTCACCTGCCAGATGGCGAGGAGCAGCAGCGTGCCGGTTTCGGCGAGGAGGCTGAGGACGGCCTGTGGCGCTGGCTGCAGACCGCGCTCGGTGAATCCGAAGACGCCTATGGTGCGCGAAGCGGTGAAGCCGCCGAGGGCGCCGAGCGCGACGCCTGCCTCGGCGATCCTCAGCAGCGGGGGTGGTGTCCCGATCAGCAGCAGGGCAGCGAGGGCGAAGGATGCGCTGGCCTGAAGCAGGAACAGGGGGCCGATGATGTGGATGAAGCGGTACCCGCCGGTGTAGAGCTGGGCGTGGATGTATCCGCCCGCGGCGAGGGTTGCGGCGGTCGCTGCCCGCAGGGCGGGGACGAGGAATCTTTGTGTGCTCATGCCAGCCTCTGGTCCTTGACGGCCAGTTCGCGATCGCCTCGGCGGTAGCCGACGCTGCGGATGCCGAGTGCGTCTCTGAGTTGTCGGGCAGGGAGCACCTGGGGCGTGGGGGCGGGGGCGCGGCCCGGTTGGGGCAGGGGGTAGGCGGTGGTGGTGGCGGAGTGGAAGGTGATGTTGCCCTCTGTCTTGGTGAACAGCTGATGGACGTGCCCGTTGAGACAGGTGACGGAGGAGAAGCGGCGCAGAAGGGCGATGACCTTGAGAGCGTCGTCGGTGCTCCAGCCCCACTGCGGGTACATGGCGAACAGCGGGATGTGGCTGAAGATCACGACGGGGGTGTCCGATGGCAGTCCCGCCAGGTCCTTGCGTACGAAGTCGATCCGCGCGTTGCCGAGGTGCCCGAGTTTCTCCAGGCTCAGAGTGTTGACCAGGGCGATGAAGGCCACGTCCATGTTCGCCGGGCCCTGGAACCCGATATGGCTGTCGGGGACCTGCACGAACCGCAGCGCGCCGCTTCCCGCTGCGACGGCCCCGGCGGCGGCCCCGGCGTTGGTGTCGTGGGAGTCCGCGATGTGGCTGATCACCTCTCCACTGGCCACGGTCAGGACCACCGCTCCGCTGAACCACCCTGCGTGCCGGATGAGTTGACGTTGAGTCATACCGTGTTCGGTTTCAGGCCGACCGGCGTCGTCGGCCGGTGCCCCGTCGTGGGTGTCGTAGTAGTCGGTCATCAGGTCACCTCCACGGTGGCGGTCATGAACGGATGGATGGTGCAGAGGTAGGCGTAGGTGCCGGGTTTGGTGAACGTGTAGCTGTAGGTGGCGTGGGTGGCCAGGGCGACCGAATGCATGGGGCCGCCCGATCCGGCGCTGGTGACGGTGTGGGCGTCGGTGTCCTGATTCGTCCACGCCACCGTCGTGCCCGCCTTGACCTTCAGCGTGGCCGGGGAGAACGCGAAGTTCTTGATCGCCACGGTATTCCCGGCCACCGGCGCGGCAGCCGGGCCCGTACTCGAGGGACTCATGGGCATGCTCATGCGAGGCATCGGGGAGTCGCCGGGAGCGGAGCCCACCGCCTTCCCTGACCCCGTGGCACCGGGTATTCCAGCCGTCTGATGCTGACCTGGACCGGGCGTGATGGCGCCGGCACCGATGGGCGAGGCATGCGACGACTGGCCGCATGAGCTGAGGAGTCCCAGGGCACCGGCAGTGGCAATGGTGGCGACGGCCAGCCCGGCCGCGGCACGTGATCGACGACCTGGTGGGTGAGGGTTCAAGTACATGGCGTCCGTTCTTCACTGATCAGGCAGAGACAGGAACTGCACCGGCTCGGATGCACGCAACCGCAGGGATGTGTGGCGGATGCCGTGTTCAGGGGCACGCGCCCCTGATGGACACAGCGATCGAGCATGGATGCTGTCCCGCGCCGGCCACCCGCCTCGACGCGCCCGCGCCCGCGCCCGCGCATCCACCCTGCCGCGCCACGAAGATGCAGGCGGCACGCGGCAGTTCCCCCGAGCAGGCGGTCGCGAGTGACTCCGGGCAGGTCGGCGTCGTCGCCCATACGGGCGATGTGCACACTGACCCGCCTGGAGCGCCGCCCCGGTGGTCACGCAGCCCCCGGTCGCCCTGAGTAGGGCCGTCGCCGTGATGTGCGCCGGGCACGGGCCGGGGCTGCAAGGTGGCACCGGCTTCGATGCACGGGGGCGGGGTGAGCGTGGCCGGTGGCGAGAGCGGCGGCGTCGCATGATGCATTTCGGTCACCTCTGTTCCATCCTTTGCCGTACAGGAAAGCGGTGAGGAGTTGCGACGTAAGGTCGGTTCTTGTTCGTCTCCACGGACGGTGAGGGTCCTGCGGTTCGGTGGATATGCACCTTTTGTGGAATATCTTTGGGGCGCTGCAGATCAGCTGACTCCCGGGCCTCACGCACGCTTGACCCTGGCGAGGCCGTAACGCGCGGCAAGGACATCCCCCGCGCGACGCTCACAGAGCGTGACTGGCACGGAGCTGCTCGCGCAGGACAAAGCGGTGTACATACGCGATGATCGGCCTATGCCCTGGAGTTCCCGAAGACACGGTCCAAGGACCGATCCGGATCGCTCCGCGGACCGTGTCTCTGGTAGAGGGACTCTATCGACCGCAGATGAGGAACTGCTGCGCACTCTGTACGCGGAGCACGCAGGACCCCTCTTCCATTACGTGCTGCGACTGACCTCGGGAGACTGGCAATGGGCAGAGGACGTGGTGCAGGAGACACTGCTGCGGGCGTGGCAGCATCCCGCCGCGTTCGACCCCGCACGCGGCCCGGCCCGGGCATGGCTGTGTACGGTCGCCCGGCACCTGGTCATCGACGCCCACCGGGCCCGGCAATCCAGGCCGGCCGAGGCCGGCGGCGATGTGTTGGAGCGTGCCGCCCAGCAGCAACCGGGCAAGGACGAGATCGAGCAGGCACTGCAGAGCTGGGCGGTTGCCGACGCCGTGCGGTCGCTGTCCCCGGACCACCGCGCCGTCCTGCTGGAGACCTACTACCGGGGCCGGACGATGGCGGAGGCCGCACAGATTCTGGGCATCCCGCTGGGCACCGTGAAGTCGCGGACGTACTACGCCCTGCACGCCCTGCGGCTGGCGCTGCAGGAACGGGGTATCGAGCCATGACCGCGGCGGGAAGGAGGCGGCGACCATGAGTGCGGAGCACGACGCCCTCCGGCTGGCGCTGGGAGCACACGTCCTGGGCACGCTGCCCTCGGCGGAAGCGGAACAGGTGCGCGCCCACCTCGCGGCATGCGCCGAATGCCGGGCCGAACACGCCCAGCTGGCGGAATTGCCTGCGCTGCTGGCAACGGTGACCGAAGCCGAAGCCTCGGGCCGGACGGTGCCGACGGGCGACAGTGACCTGACCGACCGGCTGGTGGCACGGGCAGCCGAAAGCGCGCACGGCTCCCTGCCCGAGCAGCTCACCGCGCCCGCGGCGTCACGGACGCCGGAGGGGGGTGTGCTGGAGAGGCTGCTCCAGCAGGCCGCGGCCAGGCGCCGCAAGTCCTGGCGTCTGCAACTGGCCGGCGCCGCAGTCTCGCTGACGCTCATCGCGGCAGCGGCCGGCGGCACATGGTTGGCGACCATCGGATCCGTGGGCAGTCAGGCGGGGCCCCCCGGGCCGACCGCGCCGACGGTCTCGCGCACCTTCTCCGGAAGCGATCCCACCACCGGCGTCACGGCCTCGGTGAAGGTCTCGCCCTCTGCCTGGGGCAGTGTCCTGCAGATCTCCGCCGGGGGGGCACCCGCTGGAATCACCTGCCGGCTACAGGCGGTCGGGCCCGGCGGGGCCAGGACGGACGGCGCTACCTGGCGGGCAGGCCATTACCCGCCCGGCACCAGGATCCCAGGATCGCTTCCCATGGCTCCGGGGTCCATCGAACACTTTGAGATCCTCGCAGGCAACGGCCAGAAGCTGGTCACCATCCGGGCGTGAGGCCGGGCCATGCCGGTCATGTCACAGGATGGCCCGGCCGCCCAGTGACATGACGACAGCAGTCGGGTGTGAGCGCATGGTGACACAAGAGGCCAAGAAGACGTCGCCTTCGAGAGGCCGGGCCGTCAGCGGGGAGGGGGACCGGGCAGTCGACAACCACCGGGCCGGCTCAAGACCGGTGAACCGGGTTGGAAGAGCACGCACAGGACGTCCAGTCAATGGCCGTCGAAGACGGCTTCTGCTCATGCCGCCGGCTGTACAGGCATGCTCGTGACCACCATCGTCCGCCGATTCCGCCACACCGCACGGCTCCGGGATCGGTGAGACGGTCCGACAAGGGCTCCCGTCCGATGAGCGGCGGCGTCGGAGGCCGACACCGGCACCTCTATGGCCGAGGGCTGATCGGCACCAAGCGCGCGGAGGCGGCTGATGGTCGATGCGGCCGTCACCGGCCGGGAAGGATCACCCCCGCGGCCAGGCTGATCAAGGTGAAGGCCATCCGTGTGCACGACCAGCGGGCCGTCCGGGCGGCTTCAAGCAACCACCCGACCAATCTGTCCGCCGTGGTGCCACACATCGCGGGGCCGGTCAGCTGCTGCGGCTGCTTCGCCTGCACGACCTGTCATCGGGCGACTGCGTCGGTATCGGGGCAGTTCTGCAGCTCGGTCGTGGGGCTCTGGCCCGCTTCCGTCACGCGACGTCCGCAGTGGCAGGCCGGCCATCCCGCGCCGAGCTCCTCGGATGCCGGCTGCGCACACGGGCGGGCACGGCTGTGCGGGGGGCCTGCGGCATACAGCTCAACTTCCGCCGGGGAGGCGAAAGCCAGTGCCTTGGTCCTTCCCGCGACGCTCCGACGGTTTCCGGGCCCTGGTCGCTCTCGCCCCCGCTCCGGCGAACCGGCCCAGTCCGCAGCCGACTTCATGCATGGGTGGGCCGACGGGGCGTGCACGACTCTTCCTTTCCCCGAAGTCCGTACAGCCCGGAGAAGAGGATCCAGCACGTCTGCACACCGAGGGCCGCGACCCAGCCGGAATGCGGGCAGGGATGTCCGTCCCGCTCTACGGCGCGACGCTCCGCAGGGCCGTCCGGAAGACCACGGGCGAGGGGACCGAGCTCCCGGTGCCCGTCCGGCCGTGAGCTCTGGGCAGAGGCGGCTGAGCCCAGACAGGCGCCGACATTGCCATGACTCGCAAGAATCCGAACAAAAGAGGCGAACAGCTCGAACCGTCCGGCATACGTCGTCCGTGGAACTGAATGAGCGCGCCCATAAAGGATCAGGATCCGGCCTATCGACCGCCCCCGAAATTGTTTGCGGTCACCCCGTTCCGGTCTCCACACATCGACAGAAGAGCCAGAAGACCATGTTTGTGACCGATTCCGCCAGCCCGACTTCACTGCCCGGCCGGCCCTGCCGCCGCCAGGCACTGCTCACCCTGCCGGCGCAGGAGGCGCACGTCTCCGCCGCCCGTCACTTCGCGGCCGATCTGCTGGAGACCTGGAGTGTGCCCACGAGCGAGCGGGACTCCGCCGTCCTCATCGTCGACGAACTCGCCACCAACGCCGCCCAGTACGGCCATGAGCGCATGACCCTGCTGCTCACCCTCGACCACGGCACTCTGCACATTGTGGTCACTGACTCCGGCGCGGCCGTGGAACGCCATCGCCCCGACCTCGCCCCCGATGAACACGGTCGTGGCACCGGCATCGTCCAGTACCTCGCCCAGTCGACCGAGACCCACCAGACACGCAGCGGCCGCGAAGTCCGCGCCTGCCTGAGGTGCTCGCCATGACCGGGCCGTACGCTCCTCACGAGCTGCGACCCCCTGCCGGGGCCGGCACCGCCGCACAGCGACGGGCTACCGGGGTCGGCCGCGGCGCCGGGGCACCCGAAGCCCGAGCCGAGTGGGCCTTCGCGACCCACAAGCCGTGCCCCATCGACGGCTGCCCGGGCCCGGCCCACGTCCCCATGCGGTCCACGGCACGCCCATCGGCCCTCTACCACGGCGGCCCCCACCACGACACGGTGCTGTGTCGACGCTGCGGCGCCGGCCCCTGCGTACCGGCGGAGGTGTGAGCGTGGACGCCACCCCGAACAGCGGCAAGGGCATCGACGCCCCGCCCTCGCACGAGGCATATACGAATGCGCCGGATCTGCGCCGCGGGATGCACCAAGTGCTCGTCCTCGGAGCCGAACGCGACGGCCGCCAGGCCAGGCCCCTCACCGGCCCCCGACCGATGCGACGGCCGCCGAACGCGCCTGGCTGCTACGGCGGGCCGCCCTCATGGACCCGATGGCCCACCCGGCCCCGGCCCGGTCGCGGCTGCCGCAGAGACCGCCGAACAACTCCTCCTCCACGACCGCCGCCATCCCGGCCTGCCGGCCGGCCCGCACCACCCCGACACCATCACACTCGCGTGGCCGGCCCGGATGAGCCACGTGCATGACCGCCAGGTGCCACAACCCGCCACCAGAAACAAGGAGCCACAGAACATGGGTGGAAAGCAGAAGACACTCGCCATACTTGCCGGAACCGCGCTGGCAGCCGGACTCACCAGCCCGGCCTTCGGGTTCACCACCGCTCACTCGCCGGCCCTGCGCACAACCGCGAGGGGGTCGGGGGTCTCGGTCGTGCAGTGGAACCGCGAGCTCATCACCATACTCGGCGATCCGAAGGCGCAGCCGTCCACCGTCCAGCCCACGCGCAGCTTCGCGCTTCTCCAGGCCGCCGAGTACGACGCCGTGGTATCGATCACCCGGGCTGGCCCCGCCTACGTGTTCTCGGTGTCGGCGCCAGGAGGCGCTCGTGCGGATGCCGCGGCGGACCAGGCAGCCCACGATGTGCTGGCCGCCCTGTACCCGGCCAAGCGCGCAGGCGTGGACCAGCGGCTCAGCAGCCAGTTGTCCGCGATTCCGGGCGGCCCGGGCAAGCAGGCTGGCATCGGTGTGGGAGCCGAGGTCGCCCGCCGACTGATCAGCCTGCGGTCCCACGACGGGTCCTCGGCCAAGCCGCCGCGGTTCCGCCCCGGCGACAAGGCCGGTGACTACCGGCCCACCCCGCCGGCCTTCCCGGCACCGGTGTTCACCAACTGGGGCTCGGTCAAGCCGTTCGTGCTGGCCAGCGGACGCCAGTTCCGCCCGGCAGCGCCGCCGGCCGTGAGCGGCGCCGCGTACGCCACCGCTTTGAACGAGGTCAAGAGCCTGGGGAGCAAGACCAGTACCACCCGCACCGCCGATCAGACGGCAGCTGCGAAGTTCTGGGCGGCGGCGCCCGTCTGGAACGTCTGGAACCAGGTCGCGCAGGGCCTTGTCACCTCCCAGAACGCGAGCCTGGAGAAGGCGGTGAAGGTCTTCGCCCGGCTCGACCTGTCCCTCGCCGACACCGCGATCGCGATGTACGACGCCAAGTACGCCTACCGTGTATGGCGGCCCGTCACCGCCATCCGGCTCGGCGGCACGCACTACAACCCGGGCATCGTCGGTGATCCCCACTGGACCCCCCTGCTGCCGACCGCACCGGATCCGTCCTATCCCGGCGCTCACGGTGCTCTCAGCCAGGCGGCGGCAACGACGCTCGCCGGGTTCTACGGTGCGCGCCATCATCTCGCGGTGACGTCGAAGGGCGTCACCCGAACCTTCGCCGGCTTCCAGGACGCCGCCACCGAAGCGTGGCTCAGCCGGATCTGGTCCGGCCAGCACACCTCCCTCGACAACCGCGCGGGCCAGCAACTCGGCACCCAGGTGGCCGATTTCGTGGCGCGTCATCTCTGACCCCCACCGCGCGACAACCATGCACAGCATGGCTGTGGCCGGAAGCCAGTGGTCCCGGCGCAACGGGTACCACCGGCTCGGACCACGTTCAAAGAGCGGCCATCCTCCGCGCCGAGGGCCCGCGGCTGCTGGCCGGCAGGCCGGATGTCCGCCCGCAAGAAGTCCTGGCTTCCCATCACCGCGACGCACTGACTGAATGACTGTCGCGGTGGGACCCGCCCGGTCGGTACTGCGGATGATGGCGACGGCTGGCTGGATCAGGCCCCCGTGATGGGGTCTGATCCAGGTTAGGGTGACAGGTTCGGTCACGCGGCTTGAGGGGCCGGTGTGGTCATGCCGACACGCCTCTCACCAACTGTGTCGACTCCCGCCGCAGGGCCTTTCCTGTGCCCGCAGAGACTGAGCGGCGCTGTCGGGCGCGGTCTCTCAGCCGATCACCCACCACACAATGCCTCTGAACCGATCAACCCCAGATGTCCGAGTTCAACGCAGCGCAGTCAGCACCAAGTCAGCACGGGAGTCAGCACCGCACCGTCAAAACACCCCGAACTACGCGTCCCGGATGGCATGCGTTTCGATCGCCTCCGAGCCCCTGAACCGCCTGTCCGCAAGTCGGCATGGTGGCCGCACGCACAGTCAGCCGCCGAACTATGGTGTGCCGCCACATGTGCCCCTGACCTGCATCTTCCTACCGTGTGCCGACACGTACCCGTCCCCACCGCACACGAGGAAGTGGCGCCCATGGCCTCCGGAACCACCGCTCCCCCACCCCGCGCCAGTCTCCCCAGAATCGTCGCCGCCAGCCTCATCGGCACCACCATCGAGTGGTACGACAACTCATTCGATCGGGGCTAGGACCTGCGGTTTTCTGTGATTCCGGCCTTCGAAGTCAGCACGGAACCAGCACGGGGTTCATGGCATGCTGACTCGGTGCCGGCCGACCTGCGTCGCAGCGCGCTTCACTCCCCCCGGCGGCCTCCGAACACGGTTGCTCAGTGTCACCAGCAGCCCGAGCTGACAGGGATGAGCCAACCGCCTGATGAGGGACAACGCCATGCGAATCGCCGAAGCAGGCGAGGGGCACCACACGAAGCTTCGCGCCCGCTGCGGCGCGGCACGGTCCAGCACTTGTCCCAGCGGGCCGGGCAGCTGGGATGCGAGGTCCTTGATCTCTCCCGGGCTGATCCGTTGGGCCAGCACTTCCAGCACGGCGTTGGTGACGTCCGCGGCTTCGTCCTGGTCGTTGTATTCGCCTCGCTCGCGCACACGGGCGAGGAATCCGTCGTATTTTGTAGCTGACTTCCTTCTGCCTTGCTCACCGCTGGTCATGGGGATCGCCCGAGGCGCCGCCGTCGGGCCGACCGGGTCCGTCCGCCGGCGCGTAGCTGCCGTTCGCAAGGCCCTTGGCCCGAGACTCCCGCACGGACTTACGCAGGGCACGTCGGAAGCGCCCGGAGCGGAGCGCGTGGGTTGTCTGTTGATCTCGTCGTCGAGGCGTTGTCCGGCCGTGGCGGACGTACGACTTGCCGTGCCACGGTGCCGGCCATCCTCGGCAAGTACAGGGTGCTGCCCGCTCCGGTGCCCGGCGGTGACGGCGGGCTCCTACTCCCGGCGGCGGGCGGCGCGGTCGGCAATTCTCAGGACCTCGCTCACCGTCAGACCGGCCGAGTTCGCTCCCGCGTACGCCTCGAATAAGGTCAGCGAGACCAGCAGGAAGAACCACCAACGGTGAGGAGCCACGTAGCGCGTCTCCGCCACCGTGAGGCGTGTCGAGCCTCGCCGGCCCGGCCGCATTCCCGGCTGGGTGCCCGGAACCGCGGCGCTCGCGTCTCAGCCCGTCCTGCATCTCAGCCTTGATTTTGTGGGTGTCCAACTCTCCGGGCAGCCGCAAACGGTACTCGAAGGCTCCGACGCGGCGGGTGCTGCGTCGCAGGACGCCCTTGCGCTCCCGCTCCCTGATCTCTCCGGTGACCACGAGTTCGGGACCGTTGGCCTCTACGTCAATGTCCCTGCTCTTCACTCCGGGGAGTTCGATCCCTATGTGGAACGCGTCCTCGGACTCCGACACGTCCGCGAGAGGCGTCCACGCAACCGCGGGTGCCGCGCCCACCGTCGACTCCACCAGGCCGCTCATCTGGTTGAGCAGTTCGGCGAACTCGGACAGGGATTGAGAGGGGTGGGCGCCCAGACGGGCCTTTCCTGCAGGCCGCCACCGCGGTGGCGGCGGACGGGCATGGCCATCCCAACCGTCTCCTTCTTCTTTCTCGTAATCTCATCGTCCGCCATTCGTCATGCGAGCCATGCGGACTCCTTGTGACGTATGCGCGGGAAGACGTCCGAGTGGCCCGCGACAGCTGACGTGCCCGTGGTGCCGGGTACGGCCGAGTGCCCCAGGTGCCGGTGCACGAAGTGGATGGCCATCGCGCCCTCACCGGCCGCGGAGGCCACCCGCTTCACCGAGCCGCTACGGACGTCCCCTACCGCGAAGACCCCGGGCAGGCTGGCCTCCAGGGTCATGCACGAGCGCCCGCGGCCGTGCCACACCTCGGGGTAGGCACAGGCTTCCTGGGCCTCCGGCCCGGTGAGGACGAAGCCGCGGGAGTCGAGGGCGATGATGCCGGCGAGCCACTCGGTGTGAGGTTCGGCGCCGGTGAAGACGAACAGGCTCCGTACCGCGAGCCGGCGGTGCCCGCCCGTGCGGTTGTCGACCACGTCGAGCTCCTCCAGCACTTCCTGGCCGATGACCTCGGTGACCTCGGTGTGCAGCATGACCTCCACCCGCGGATGGTGCTCGACCTGGTCGACCAGGTAGCGGGACATGTTGGCCTCAAGGCTGGCTCCGCGGACCAGCAGGTGCACCTTCGGCGCGTACCCGGCGAGGAACAGGACCGCCTGGCCCGCCGAGTTGCCTCCGCCGACGACGGCCACCGGGTCGGTGCGGCACTGCTGGGCCTCGTAGACGGTCGCCGAGTAGTGCACGCTCGTTCCCTCCAGGCGTTCGATGCCGGGCACCTGGAGCCGGCGGTAGCGGGCACCCACGGCCAGGACGACGGCGCGGGCGGCGATCTCGCTGCCGTCGGCGAACGCCACCACGTAGTGGTCGTCGTCCTTGGCATGGAGACCGGTCGCCTCCAGCGGAAGGCTGATCCTGGCGCCGAACTTGTCGGCCTGGAGCACGGCGCGTTCGGTGAGTTCGGCGCCGGAGATACCGGACGGGAAGCCGAGCAGATTCTCGATGCGGGACGACGTGCCGGCCTGGCCGCCGGTGGCCATCGCCTCCACCACCGTGGTGCTCAGGCCCTCGGAGGCGGCGTACACCGCGGCGGCGAGGCCGGCGGGTCCGGAGCCTACGATGAGGACGTCGCCGTGACGGTTTCCGGCGGGTAGTGACGGCAGGCCGATGAGCCGGGCCAGTTCCGCATTGCTGGGGTTGCGCAACAGGGTGGTGTCCCGCCAGATGACGAGTGGTGTCTCCCCGGGACCGACGCCGAAGCGGCGCAGCAGCTCCTCGGCCTCCTCGTCGGTCTCCAGGTCGATCCAGCGGTGCGGCAGCCGGTTGCGGACGGCGAACTCGCGCAGCCGTCTGGTGTCGGGCGAGTAGCGCGAGCCGATGATGCGGAAGCCGGCGCCCTGTCCGACGAGCAGCGCGCGACGGCCCAGGCAGGCGCGCAGCACGACGTCCCCGATGGTGGAGTCCTGGGACACCAGGCGGCGCAACCGGTCCACGGAGACGACGAGAACCTCGCCCGGCTCCCTGGCGACAGCGGTGTAGAAGGCCACTTGTCCGTACAGCAGGCCGAGTTCACCGATGAAGCGACCGGGGCCGTGCACGCGCAGCACGTGCTCCTCGGGAGTGCCGTAGTCCTCGACGACGGCGACGGTACCGCTGAGGACGACGAAGAACGTCTCGCAGCGCTCCCCCTCCCGGATCAGCACGTCGTTGGGAGCCATGGTCCGGCGTTGCCCGTGCTCCGCCAGACGTGCTGTCTGGTCCTCCGTGAGGCGCGGGTACGCGCCGTAGATGTCCGGGGTCTCCCAGAAGGCGGCCTCGTCCGCTTTCTCCGGGACCGGTTCTCCGCCCGGCAGCGACTGGTTGCCGGACATCAGACGAACGCCTCGTGAACGTAGCACCAGCGCCATTCCTCGCCGGGCTGGAACGACTGCACGATCGGATGGGCGACGGCAGACGCGTGCCTGCGCGCGTGCTTGTTCGGTGAGGAGTCGCAGCAGCCGACGTGCCCGCAGGTCAGGCAGAGCCTCAGGTGGACCCACGGGGAGCCGAGCATCAGACACTCCTGACACCCTTCTGGGCTCAGCGGCTGGACCGGCCGGACAAGCGCGAGGTGGGGGTCTGCGTGCAGGGTCATCCGGATCACCTTTTCCGGGCGGTGATCGACTGTTCCACCCATCGGCGAAGAGCGGGGGCGGGCGCCGCCCCCGCCTGCCGGGCGACCGTCTCGCCCTGGTCGAGGATCAGCAGTGTCGGTACGGCCTCGACCTCGAAACGCTGCGACAGTCGCGGGTTCTTGTCGACGTCGACCTTGACGAGTTTGATGCGGCCGGCGAGATCGGTGGCGACCTTCTCCAGTGCGGGGCTGACCATGCGGCAGGGGCCGCACCAGGTGGCCCACAGGTCGACCACGACGGGGACGTCGGCCCGCTCGGCGACCTCGGTGAAGTCGTCGTCGCCCGCGTCCACCATCCACGGTAGGGGCTGCTTGCAGTGGCCGCAGTTGGGGCGGCCCTCCGCGGCCACGGGCACCCGGTTGGTGCGCCCGCAGTGGGGACATCTGACGGTCGTCGCCTGCATCGTGCTCATGCCGCCCGCGCTCCCTTCACGTCCTCGGGCTGGTCGTAGGTGACCACCAGCTCTCCATGTTCGGCGTCGACGCGGACCGTCGCGCCGTCCTGGACGTCACCGCGCAGCAGGGCGCGCCCGACCATCGTCTCGACCTCGTGCGAGATGTAGCGGCGCAGCGGCCGGGCCCCGTACACCGGGTCGTAGCCCTGGTGGGCGATCAACTCCCGGGCGACTTCCGTGAGTTCGACGGTGATGCGGCGTTCGGCGAGGCGGCGGCGCAGTTCGTCGAACTGCAGCTCCACGATCCGCTCGATCTGCCGCTCACCGAGCGGCTTGAACAGCACGATGTCGTCGACGCGGTTGAGGAACTCCGGGCGGAAGTGCCCGCGCAGCTCGCCCATCACCAGGGCCCGGGCGTCGGGCTTGATCTCGCCCTCGGCGGTGGCGCCGTCGAGGAGGTGCTCGGAGCCGATGTTGGACGTCATGATGATCACGGTGTTGCGGAAGTCGACGGTGCGGCCCTGGGAGTCGGTGATGCGGCCGTCGTCGAGGACCTGCAGCAGGGTGTTGAAGACATCGGTGTGCGCCTTCTCGATCTCGTCGAACAGCACGACCGAGTACGGCTTGCGGCGTACGGCCTCGGTGAGCTGGCCGCCTTCCTCGTAGCCGACGTATCCGGGTGGTGCGCCCATGAGCCGGCTGACGGTGTGCCGCTCCTGGTACTCACTCATGTCGAGGCGGACCATGTTCTCCTCGGAGTCGAACAGGGCCGCCGCGAGGGTCTTGGCCAGCTCGGTCTTCCCGACGCCGGTGGGACCGAGGAAGATGAACGAGCCGATGGGGCGGCGCGGGTCGCGGATGCCGGAGCGGGCGCGGATGATGGCGTCGGCGACGAGTTTGACGGCCTCGTCCTGGCCGATGACGCGCTCGCGCAGGATCTCGTCGAGGCGCAGCAGTTTCTCGCGTTCGCCCTCCTGGAGACGGGCGACGGGGATGCCGGTCCAGGCGGCGACGATCTCGGCGATCTCCTCCTCGGTGACGACCTCGCGCAGCAGCCGGTTCTGCCCCTGCTTGGCGGCCAGTTGCTCCTCCTCGGCCTTCAGCCGGCGCTCCAGGTCCTGGAGGCGGCCGTAGCGGAGTTCGGCGGCGCGGTTGAGGTCGTAGGCGCGTTCGGCCTCCTCCGCCTCGAGGCGGACCTGCTCCAGTTCCTGGCGTAGTTCCTGCACGCGGCGGATGGCCTGCCGTTCGGCCTCCCACTGGGCGTGTTTGGCGTCGGCCTCGCCGCGCAGGTCGGCCAGTTCCTTGCGCAGTTCCTCCAGGCGAGGCTTGCTGGCGGCGTCGGTCTCCTTGGACAGGGCCGCCTCCTCGATCTCCAGACGGGTGACGCGGCGGGTGATCTCGTCGAGTTCGGCGGGCATCGAGTCGATCTCGGTACGCAGCCGGGCGCACGCCTCGTCGACGAGGTCGATGGCCTTGTCGGGCAGGAACCGGTCGGTGATGTAGCGGTGGCTGAGGGTGGCCGCGGAGACCAGCGCGGTGTCCTGGATCTTCACGCCGTGGAAGACCTCCAGGCGTTCGCGCAGTCCGCGCAGGATGGAGATGGTGTCCTCCACGCTCGGCTCGTCGACCAGCACCTGCTGGAAGCGGCGTTCGAGGGCGGCGTCCTTCTCGATGTGCTTGCGGTACTCGTCGAGGGTGGTGGCGCCGATCATGTGGAGTTCGCCGCGGGCGAGCATCGGCTTGAGCATGTTGCCCGCGTCCATGGCCCCTTCGGCGGCGCCCGCGCCGACCACGGTGTGGAGTTCGTCGACGAAGAGCAGGATGCGTCCCTGGGCGGCCTTCACCTCGGACAGCACGGCCTTGAGGCGTTCCTCGAACTCGCCCCGGTACTTGGCGCCGGCGACCAGGGAGCCCATGTCGAGAGCGAACACCGTCTTGTCGCGCAGGCCCTCGGGGACGTCGCCGCGAACGATGCGCTGGGCCAGGCCCTCGACGATGGCGGTCTTGCCGACGCCGGGATCGCCGATGAGGACGGGGTTGTTCTTGGTCTTGCGGCTGAGGATCTGGGTGACGCGGCGGATCTCCGCATCACGGCCGATGACCGGGTCCAGCCGCCCGGACCGGGCCTCGAGGACCAGGTCGCGGCCGTACTTCTCCAGAGCCTCATAGGCCACTTCAGGGTTGGCGGAGGTGACGCGCTGGTTGCCGCGGACCTGGGTGAGCGCGCTCAGGAACGAATCCCGGGTCACGCCGTACTCCTTGAGCAGGCGTCCGGCGGCGGTCGCCGAGCCCTCCTCGGCCAGGGCGAGCAGGAGGTGCTCCACGGACACGTACTCGTCCTTGAGGCGTTTGGCCTCCCGCTCGGCGGTATCGAGCAGGCGGGACAGGCGCTGGGTGACGAAGACCTGGCCGGGTGCCGCGCCGGGACCGGTGACCTTCGGGCGGCGGGAGAGTTCCTCGCGCACGGCCGCGCGCAGCTCCTTCGGCTCCGTGCCGGCCTGTTGCAGCAACCGCGGGATCAGACCGTCCTCCTGATCGAGAAGCGCGAGCAGCAGGTGTTCCCCGTCGACCTCGGTGTGCCCCATGCCGACGGCCGCGCTCTGGGCCTCTTGGAGGGCTTCCTGCGACTTCTGGGTAAGACGGTTCATGTCCATGGGGGTGTTTCACTCCTCGTGCCGCGGCCGCGCAGGGCGGCTTCGAGCAGGCTGATGCGGTCGAGCAGGTCGAGCACCAGGCCGATGGATGCGTAGTTGAGGCAGAGTCCGGTGCGCAGCCGCTGGATACGGGCGAGAACCGCCGGGGCCGTGGGGTCGAACACCAGTCGCCCCGCGGAGTCTCGTTCGGCCTCCACCAGGCCGAGGGCGACGAACCGGCGGATCAGATCGGGGTGGAGGCCCGAGCGAAGGGCCACGGCGGCCAGGGAGAGCCTGGGGACGGGGACGAGCGCGTACCGGACAGCCGTCGAGGCGGTGATGTCGGCGTCCGCTCGTACCGGACGGGCGCCCACGTCGGCCCGGCCGATGCCCCCCGCTCCCGCGGGTCGGTCGTTCATCGCGTCCTCCTGGGGTCGAACGAGGAAGTGGCGGCGAGCTCCTCGAACAGTTCGCGCTCCCGGTCGCCGAGGGCGGGAGGCACCATGACGCGAAGTTCGGCGTACAGGTCGCCGTTCGCGCCCCGCGGGTTCGGCATGCCCTCGCCGCGCAGCCGCAGCCGCCGGCCGCTGGACGAGCCCGCGGGCACCGTGACCTTCGCCGTGCCGCCGCCGGGCGTGGGCACCGGCACGGTCGCGCCCAGGGCCGCCTCCCACGGGGCGATCGGGACCTGGACGTGCACGTCACGGCCGTCCAGCCGGAATTGGGGGTGGGGCTGGATACGCACCCGCAGGTACAGGTCGCCCGCGGCGGCGTCACCACTGCCCTGGCCACCCTCACCCGCCAGCCGGATGCGCTGCCCGTCGGTGACGCCCGGCGGCACGTCGACCTCGTACCGCCGCGGCTGCCCGGTGGGACCGGCGAGTGTGACGGTGCGACGGCCGCCTCGGTACGCCTCCTCGACAGTGAGCGGCAGTTCCGCCTCCTGGTCCGCTCCAGGGACGCCGCCTCGGGCGGCGCCGGCTCCGAACATGGAGCCGAGCAGGTCCTCGACGTCGATGCCCTCCGCGCCGAAGCCGTCTCCGAAGCCGGTGGCGTACCGGACGCGAGGACCGCCCCCGCCTGCGGTCCTCCGACCGCGGAAGCCGCCGCCGGCTCGGGCCGCGACCCGTTCGTCGAAGTCCTCGGGGATCTTCCGGAAGTCCTCGCCGAAGCGGTCGTAGCGGGCCCGGGTCTTGGGATCGGACAGGACGCTGTATGCCTCGTTGAGGTCCTTGAAACGCTCCTCCGCCTCGGGGTCCTTGTTGACGTCTGGGTGGTACCTGCGGGCGAGTTTGCGATATGCCTGCTGGATCTCGTCCTGGCTCGCGGTCCGCGACACGCCCAGCACCTCGTAGAAGTCCCGTGCCATGACCGGTCACTCCCGCTTCGCGACCGTCACGGCGGCGGGCCTGAGCTGCCGTTCGCCGTCCCCGTAGCCGGGGCGCAGCACCTCGACGACGGTGCCCGGTGGGGCGTCGGGGTCCTGGACGACGCCGACCACCTCGTGCCGGGCCGGGTCGAAGGCGACGCCGGTCTCCGCGTGCCGCGGGTAGCCGAGCAGTTCGAGGACGTTCACCGCCTGGTCGCGTACGGCCCGGATGCCCTCCACGATCGCGCCCGGATCGGCGCCGGCGTGGGTCAGGGCGAGTTCGAGGTTGTCGAGGACGGGTAGGAAGGCGGCCGCCGTGCGGGACCGCTCGACCGCCCGTTCGCGCTCCAGTTCCCTGGCGTGGCGCTTGCGAAGGTTGTCGAGGTCGGCGAGTGCGCGCCGCCAGCGGTCCTCCAGTTCCTGGATCGCGGTCGTGTAGTCGTCCTCGGCAGGCACGGGGCCGGCGGCATCGGGTCCCGGTTCGCCGTTCGCCGCTTCGGGCCGGGGCGGGCCCGGGTGGGGCAAATCCCCGCGAGGAGGAGGTCCGGCGCCTTCCGGGACGCGTGCGCCCGGATCCGACGCGGCCCGGTCGGGTTCCTGGGGGTGGGTGGGCATGGCGCGCCTCAGCTCTTGTCGAACTCGGCGTCGATGACATCATCGTCACCGCCACCGCCACTCGCGGGACCGCCGGTGGCGGCTTCCTGGCCGGGACCGCCCCCTGTGGCGGCGGCGCCCTGATGGGCCGCCAGCCCGGCGAGTGCCTGCTGGAGTTCGGAGGTCAGAGGCCGCACGCGCTCCACGCCTGCCTCTTCCTTGACCGCCGCCCGGGCGTCGGACACGAGCATTTCGGCGCGTGCCTTCTCGTGCGCGGGCGCTGCGTCGCCCAGTTCGGCGAGGCGCTTCTCGACCTGGTACGCGACGGCGTCGAGTTCGTTGCGGGCGTCGACGCCCTCGCGGAGTGCCTGGTCCTGGCCCCGGTTGCGCTCGGCCTCCTGGACCATGCGTTCGACCTCACTGCGGTCCAGGTTGGAGCTCTCGCTGATGGTGATGCCCTGTTCCTTACCGGTGTCCCGGTCGCGGGCCTTGACGTTGAGGATGCCATTGGCGTCGATGTCGAAGGTGACCTCGATCTGTGGTTCGCCCCGCGGTGCCGGCCGGATGTCGGTGAGCTGGAACCGGCCCAGCACCCGGTTGTCGGCGGCCCGCTCACGCTCGCCCTGCAGGACCACCACATCGACGGCCGGCTGGTTGTCCTCGGCGGTGGAGAAGGTCTCGCTGCGGCGCACGGGGATGGTGGTGTTGCGCTCGATGATCTTCGTCATCACTCCGCCGCGCGTCTCCACGCCCAGCGACAAGGGTGTGACGTCGAGCAGCAGGACGTCCTTGACCTCGCCCTTGAGCACCCCGGCCTGGATCGCGGCGCCCAGGGCCACGACCTCGTCGGGGTTGACGCTCATGTTGGGTTCCTTGCCGCCGGTCAGCCGGCGGACCAGAGCCTGGACGGCGGGGATGCGGGTGGAACCGCCGACGAGGATGACCTCGTCGATGTCGCTCTCGCCGACCTTCGCGTCGGCCATCGCCTGCTGCACCGGTCCGAGGCAACGCTCCACCAGGTCGCCGGTGATCTGCTCGAAAGTGGACCGCATGATCGAGTCGGTGAGGTGCTTGGGGCCCGAGGCGTCGGCGGTGATGAACGGCAGGCTGACCTGTGTCTGCGTCACAGAACTGAGCTCGGTCTTGGCCTTCTCCGCCGCCTCGAACAGCCGTTGCAGCGCCTGCGGGTCCTTGCGCAGGTCGATGCCGTTCTCCTTCTGGAAGTCGTCCGCGAGGTAGTCCACCAGACGCCGGTCGAAGTCGTCGCCGCCCAGGTGGCTGTCACCGGCGGTGGAGCGCACCTCCACCACGCCGTCGCCGACGTCGAGGATGCTCACGTCGAAGGTGCCGCCGCCCAGGTCGAAGACCAGGACGGTCTCGTGCTGCTTCTTGTCCATGCCGTACGCGAGGGCGGCCGCCGTCGGCTCGTTGATGATCCGCAGCACCTCCAGTCCGGCGATCCGTCCGGCGTCCTTGGTGGCGGTGCGCTGAGCGTCGTTGAAGTAGGCGGGCACCGTGATGACCGCCTCCGTGACCCGCTCCCCCAGCTGCTTGGACGCGTCGTCGGCGAGTTTGCGCAGCACCTGTGCGCTGATCTCCTCAGGCGCGTACAGCTTGTCCCGCACCTTGAAGCGGGCTGCCCCGCCGTCGCCCTCGACGACGTCGTACGCCACCGCCCTGGCCTCGTCGGAGATCTCGTCGAAGTGCCGGCCGATGAACCGTTTGGCCGAGTAGATGGTGCCCTTGGGGTTGAGGATCGCCTGGCGCCGGGCCAGCTGGCCCACCAGACGTTCCCCGGTGTCCGTGAAGGCCACCACGGACGGTGTCGTGCGGTTGCCCTCGCTGTTGGGCACGACGGACGGCTCGCCGCCCTCCCACACGGCGATCACCGAGTTGGTGGTGCCCAGGTCGATGCCCACTGCCTTGGCCATGAGGAACTCCTCCCGGTGCAGCGCCTGCGTCGACTCTCCGGATCACGTTCGTTTAGATAGAGGTGAGCGGCCGGTTTCCCACCGGCGCGCACGGAGGGTCTCGAGCACTCCCCAGGGTGACGAACCGGGTGGCTCCACGCCTGCGCCTGGCGAGTCAGGAATGCACGGGTCCGGTCGCCCCACGAGTACGAGACAAGGAACCCACCCGTCTCGGGTAGCCGGCCCGCGTGCGGGTACGCGAAAGCCGCTCACCTCCGAAGGACGGAGTGATCCCATGGCCGGCAGTCGGGCATACAGCCCGTACCACCGCTACTCCGACCGGAAGGGCAGCCTTCGGCGCGGCAGCGTCGGGCGACACCCCACGGCCACGCGCAGAGGGCCCCGCCTGCCCGTTCGCACCCCAGCCGACCATGCCCTCCCCGAACTGGTCGTGCTCTCCCGCGCCCAGTTCGACGCTCCGGACGAAGGCGAGATCCTGCGCCTGGCCATGGATCACGTAGTCGCCGCGGGGCCTTACAGCGCCGAGGCCGGATACCTCAAGGTGGGCGGCGACCTGGTCCCCAGCCCGTGGAACGGGCGAACGCATGCCTTGGCCGTGGGCCGGAGGGTGCGGGAGCTGGCCGGGCAGGACGGCAACGTGACCGTAGCCGGCAGGCCCTGGGGCCGGGCCCTGGGGCTACGCGGACCTGGGGTACTCCACGGCTACCTCGTGGTCACGTCCCGCTTCCCGCCCACCAAGGTCGAGCGATTCCTGCTCGCCATGCTCGTCCGGCACACCGCTGCCGCGCTGTCGGTCGCCTTCGCACACCGCCGCCAACGCGAGGACGCGCTGGAGCTGCACCGGCTGAGGGAGGAACGCACAGCCCTCCAGCGGAAGCTGATCTCTGTGATGGCTGAGCTGGGCTACGAGCGAGCCGTTCACGCTCTCATGGCCGACGTCGCTGCCTCGGGTGGCGGCGAGGAGGCTGTCACCCGCGCACTGCACGGGCTCACCGGACTTCCCGCGCTGGTCGAGGACCGCTTCGGTCGGCTGAGGTCCTGGACCGGCCCCGGCCGCCCCATCCCCTATCCCGAACCTGACCCCGTGCGCCAGGACGAGATGCTGCACGCCGTCGCCAAAGAGGCCGGGACGGTGCGGATAAGGAACCGGCTGATCACCCTGATCCGCCCGCACGGCGAGATCCTGGGCGTGCTGGCCCTGGTCGACGCGCGGGACGAGGCCGACGAGCACACCGTGCTCGCGCTGGAACACGCCGCCGCGTCGCTCGCCCTGGAAATGACGCACCTGCGCAATCTGGCCGAAACGGAGCTGAGGCTGCACCGCGAGCTGGCCGAGGATCTCCTGGCAGGGACGGACGAGCCGAGCGCCTACGCCCGGTCCGAGGCAGTCGGACACGACCTGCACCGCAGCCACTACATCGTCGTGGTGCAGTGGGCGAACCGGACCGCCGACGATTCCTTCGCACAGACCGTGGGGCGGGCGGCCTCTGCCGTGGGCATGCGCGCGCTGCTGACCCGCCGCTCTGACCACGTCGTCCTCATCGCCGACGAGAGGCCACACGCCCGCGCGCTGTACGAGGAGCTCGCCCGGGAGACCGGAACACGGTCCGGAACGATCGGGGTGAGCGCCCCTTCCGACTCCCCGAACGACATCCCCCACCACTACCAGGAGGCACAGCGCGCCCTGGACGTGCGCCGCCACTCCCGCGAGCGCTACGGCGCGACGTTCTTCGACGAGCTCGGCCTCTACCGCATCCTGGGACCCGGCAACAATTACCGGGAACTGGAGACGTTCGTCGACGAGTGGCTCGGGGAGCTCATCGACTACGACTCCCGGCAGCACGCGGCCATGGTGGAGACCCTGTCCCGGTACTTCGACTGCGGCGGCAACTACGACGAGACCGCCGACTCCCTCGCGATCCACCGCAGCACGCTGCGCTATCGGCTCCAGCGCATCCGCGACATCAGCGGCCACGACCTCGCGAACGTCGAGGACCGGCTGAACCTCCAGGTGGCGACCCGAGTGTGGAAGATCGTGCTGGGCGGACCGGGCTGACGCCTCACTGGAACTTTTGCGCCGAGCGGTGTCGGTAGCAGTTGGGGCGGGCTGCCCTGCTACAGCGCTGCAGTGGGTGGGTGGCCCTTCCTCGGATTGATCCAGCAAGGTGGCGTCGCGCCAGGAGACGGAGGCCTTGGTTCATCACCGCCATCGCTATGACCGGCGGGGCCTTCGGCACCGGCCTCGGAGGGGCCGGGAAGGCCCGGGCCGCAGCCCGGGCGTCACAGGGCGATGACGTGGAGGTCGACCAGGTCGAGCAGCGCCCGCAGAGCCGCGCTGGGCCGCCGGGTCGACGACGTGCCGAGGTGCATGCTCCAGCGGAGCATGGCGTCGTGGACGTCCAGGACGTGCAGGCCGGAGGTGCGGGCAACGGCGAACGCGGGCAGGAAGGCGATGCCCAGACCGTGCCGGACCAGTGCCGCCCCCATGTCGATGTCGGGCACTTCCAGTGCCACCCGGCGTACGACGCCCGCCGCCACGAACACCCGGTCGACCACCTCGCGGTTGCCGTAGCCCGGCGGGAAGTCCACGAAGGGTTCCCCCGCGAGGTCCGCAAGTGCCACCTTTCCCCGCTGCGCGAGCGGATGGCCGGCGCTCACCACCAGGACGAGCGGCACGGTGGCCAGCTCCCGTGCCTCGATCCCGGCGGGTTTGCGTTCGGGCAGCGACAGGAACGCCACGTCCAGGTCGCCGCTGAGCAGCGCGTGCGCCAGTTCCGCCGATCCGGTCGTCGCCAGCCGCAGCCGGACGTCGATCGCCGGATGCCGCGCGTGCAGCTGCCCGAGAAGCGCAGGCAGGTCCACCACCTCGACCGAGGCCATGGCGCCGACGTTCACCGTGCCGCGCAGCGTGTCCTGTGCGGCGCGCACGGCGTCCTGGGCCGCCTGGGCGGCGTGCAGGGTGGCCCGAGCCTCCGGCAGCAGCGCCGCGCCCGCCCCGGTGAGCCGGACCTGCTGCGACGTGCGCTCGAACAGCGCGCAGCCGAGCTCGCGCTCCAGGGAGCGGATCGCGGCGGACACCCCCGACTGCACCACGTGCAGCCGACGGGCGGCACGCGTGAAACTCAGCTCCTCGGCTACCGCGATGAAGTTTCCAGCTGACGAAGCTCCACACGAGAAGTATCACTCGCATTGCTCGAGCTCAGCGAAAACATTCGTTGGCACTGATCCCGGCTGGTGAGGAGGGTGGAAAGCGCCATCCACTTCCGCCCGAGGAGGGGTACCCCTGCCTGCCGTTCCGACGCCGCTGAGCCATCCCACAGCCGACGCTCCCGACGACCCGACTCACCGGGTCCTCCCAGCACCCGCTCCCGCCGGCCTGCCGCCCCGCGCCCGCGCCCGGCGCCGTGCCTCGCACACGACCGGCTTCTGGTTCGTGGCGGTGGCCTTCACCGTGCTGATGGCTTTCGGCACCGTGCCGACCCCACTGTGGCCGCTGTACCAGGCCCGGGACCACTTCGGCGCGACCACGGTCACGATGGCGTACGCCTCGATGGTCGTGGGCGCAGCGGACGCCTTCCTCGGACTGGGCCACCTGTCGGACCGGCTCGGCCGGCGACGCGTCATCGTCCCGGCGCTGCTGGTCGGCATCGTCGCGTCGGTCGTACTGATCGTGTGGCAGGACCTGCCGGGGCTGATAGCGGGCAGGATCCTGAACGGTGTCGGACTGGGGCTGATGGCCTCGACCGCGACGACGTACCTCCACGACCTCCACCACGAGGCCCGTCCGGAACGGACGGGTCCGGTGCTGCCCGGCATCGTGGCCACCGCCGCCGACCTCGGCGGCCTGGCCTGAGGGCCCCTGATCGCCGGAGCCGCCGCCGAATGGCTTCCCACGCCCCTGATCACCACTCAGGCGATCTTCACGCTCGCCATGGCAGTGTGCCTGGTGCTGGTCTTGTCCACGCCGGAGACCGTGGACCTGGAGCTGCCCGCGGCCGAACCGCCCAGCAGGTTCGTCCCGCGCCCCGGCGGCCGGCGGACGTTCGGCGGGGCCGGGCGCGCTGGGCGCCTTCGCCTTCGCGATCCTCGGCCTGATCTCCTCCCTCGGGGCGAGCGTGCTCCACGGCACCCTGCACACCGATTCGCACCTCGTGGTCGGCCTGGCGGCCTTCCTCATGTTCGGTTCCGCGGCGGCCGCCCAGCTGGTGCTGGGCCGCCTCCCACTGCCCCGGCTCCTGACCGTGGGGGCAGTGGCCTTCCCGGTCGTATGTGGGCGTGAAGGGAACTGTGTCCCCGGGCCTGACCCTTTGCCATGAGGACGATCGTTCGGCGGAAGCCTCATGGAGCCCCCGCCGCGAGGCGACCGCCCTTCGCGCCCACTCTCGATCGGCCCCGGCTGGGCTCCCCCGAACCAGTCGGGGCCTTCGCCTGCCCCCTGCCTGCGCACTTCCGGGCAGGACACCGAAGCGGGGTGTCCGGAGATCTGACCGTACCGCCTGCACCTGCCAGCGGGGGCCAGCGTGTCACGCAGCGTCGGCGTTACCTCGAGGGCATCCTGTGGGCACGCATCCTGTGGGCACTCGCGATCGCGGGGTAGCCGACGAGAGGAGTCATGCGGGTGTCGTCTCAGGGCGTTACGGTCGTGGCCCTCCTGGCGGATCCGGACGCGCCCACGGAGATCGCGCAGCGCATGGCCCCGATGCTTTCTGATCGGCTCACCGACAGATCAGGCCAGGGACGACGGTTCAACGTCGAGGTGGTCAGTGAGCCCTTCACCGCGGGGACCGAGGACCCGCCCACCTTGATGCGCCGGATCATGGACCGCGGAAGTGAGGGGAACTGGGACATCGTCGTGGCTCTCACCGACCTTCCGCTGCACTCACATGGGCGCAAGCTCGTGGTGGATCTGAGTCACGAACACGGCCTGGCGCTGCTGTCTCTTCCCCCGCTGGGGGGATTCCGGCTGCAGACAAGGGCCCGGCAGGCCGTGGAAGAAGCCGTGCTCAGCTTGGCGGGCCCGCAGGCCACCGGGCCTGAGGGGCCTCCGGGAAGCCAGCCGCTGCGGGGGCCCTTCATCGGTCGTCTCGCCCCCATCCATCCGGGCCAGGTCGGTGAGGAGGAGATCGCCGACCTGCGGTACGTCATCAGTGGGCCGCGCGGTTACCTGAGGGTGCTCCTCGGCATGGTCCGCGCCAACCGGCCGTGGCGCTTGGTGCCGGGCTTGTCGAAAGCCCTGGCGGCCGCGCTCGCCACGGGAGCGGTCGCCACTGTGAACTCCACCATCTGGAGCCTGGCCGCGTCCCTGAGCACGCCCCGCCTGGTGATCGCCATGGTCGGGTCTGTCGCGCTCATGATCGGCTGGCTGATCGTGGACGCGAACCTGTGGCATCGAACGGACGAGGTTTCGCCGGAGGCGAGGAAGAGGGCGGCTCTCTACAACGCCTCGACGGTCGTGACGGTGGGTATCGGGGTGCTCGTCTGTTACGTGGGTTTGATGGTCATCAACCTGGTGTGGGCTCTGTTCATCCTCAACGACCGAGTGTTCGCCTCCATGGCACGAACCCCGCTGCATGCCACGCAGTACTGGACGTTGTCATGGTTCGTCGCTTCGGTCGCCACGGTGGGCGGCGCGCTGGGATCGGGCCTGGAGAGCGACGAGGCGATCCGGGCAGCCGCCTACTCCAAGCGCGAGCAGGAGCGTCGCAGCGTGCTGCAGGACGACCACGGTGACTAGCGGGTGACCTCAGTCGGAGATGTGCCGTCGGTCGGTGGTCGTCCGTGTCCGGAGATTCCGCTGATCGGTCGGTGCGTGGTTGTTTCGCCTCGGGGGCCGACGGGGACCCGCACGGGACGCCGCCGGAGCGCCGAAACTCCGCCTGGCGGGGTCGGCGGCACAACGACCGTTCCACCTGATCCAGGTGAACGGCCCGCAGAGGCGTGTCGGAGCCCCGAACCCCGTCACAGCACTTCCGAGAGTCACGCTCTCTGCGCCCTTCCCATCACCGCCATGCCGCGACATCAAGGGAAGTCACCATGAAAGCAGCGGTATACGAAGGACCGCGAACGGTCACCGTGAAGGACGTACCGGACGCGAAGATCGAACACCCCTGCGACATCATCGTCAAAATCACCACCACCAACATCTGCGGTTCGGACCTGCACATGTACGAGGGCCGTACCTCGTTCGAGTCCGGCCGCACCCTGGGACACGAGAACATGGGCCAGGTCGTGGAGGTCGGCTCGGCCGTCCGCAAGGTCCAGGTCGGCGAGTACGTGGTCCTGCCCTTCAACATCGCCTGCGGCTTCTGCAAGCAGTGCGAGCAGGGTCTGACCAACTACTGCCTGACCATGCAGCCGGAACCGGCCCTCGCCGGAGCCGCCTACGGATTCGCCGACATGGGCCCCTACCAGGGCGGCCAGGCGGAGCTGCTGCGCGTGCCCTACGGCGACTTCAACGCGCTGCGTCTGGGCGAGGACGCCCCCGAGCGGCAGACCGACTACGTGATGCTCGCCGACATCTTCCCCACCGGGTATCACGCCACGGAGATGGCCCACGTCAAACCGGGTGACCAGACCATCGTCTTCGGGGCTGGCCCCGTCGGACTGATGGCGACCTACTCCGCGCTCCTCAAGGGCGCCGGCCGCGTCTGGACGGTCGACCACCAGCCCGACCGACTGCGCAAGGCGGAGGAGATCGGGGCCATCCCGATCAACACCGCCGAGCAGAACCCGGCGGAGGTCGTCAAGGAGGCCACCCTCGGTCTGGGCGCCGACAACGGCTGCGAGTGCGTCGGCTACCAGGCACACGACCCCCAGGGACACGAGGACGCCAGCCTCACGCTCAACGGACTGATCGACTCGGTCAGGTTCACCGGCGACATCGGCGTGGTGGGCGTGTTCCTGCCCCAGGATCCCGGCGGCGCGGAAGCCCAGGGCGAGCTGGAAGCTCAGGGCAAGGTCCCGATCGACTTCGGCATGATGTGGTTCAAGGGCCAGCACATGGGAACCGGGCAGGCTCCGGTGAAGAAATACAATCGGGCGCTGCGGGACCTGATCGCCGGCGGGAAGGCGAAGCCGAGTTTCGTCGTCTCCCACGAGCTCAGCCTGGACGAGGCCCCCACCGCCTACGAGCACTTCGACGCCCGTGACGAGGGCTGGACCAAGGTGGTCCTGCATCCCAACGGACACGGCAACGGCCACAAGCGGTAAGAGGCTCGGGGCCGCTGTGCCACCTGTTTTCCCCCGGACCGGCCCGGGGGACGGGTGCCGATCTGCCCGTGCGCCGGACGGGGCTGGGGGCGATCGCCGCGCTCCGGCCGGACCTGAACCAACAGCGATTGCCCGCGCTCCGGCCCGGAGGACGGACGGCGGACGCTCAGCAGTGTCCGCCGTGGCAGCACCCCGTCCAGCGGCTGCGGCCGCCGGCCGTTCGCAGACTGTGTGGGAGGCTTCCTTGTCCGACGGCTGCCACACCCCAGCCAGGCCGACGCGACCCGGCAGGGCGCTCCGGCCAGGCGGACACCCGTGACTGGGCTGCGGGCCTTCGGGGAGGTCGTGCGATCCGGGCTCACGATCGAGGAGACGCGACTGGAGCCCCTGCTCGCGCTGCGCACGGCCGCTGGGGTGGCGATCGTCGTCGGGCCGACGCTGTGGATGGTCTCCCCTGCGTATGCCGCGTCCGCCGCCCTCGGCGCCTACTCCGCGGGTGGGGCCACCTTCCAGCGCAGCTGGCGTCCGCGCAAGGTGGTCGCGCTCGGCGCGGGCGCGGGTCTGGCGCTCAGCACCTTCGTGGGCTACCTGGCGGCGGGGCGGCTCGTGACGTTCCTCCCACTGCTGGCCGTATGGGCCTTCGCCGCGGGAATGGCGTGGGCCGTCGGATCGACCGCTGGGATCGTCGCAGCGACGACCGTGGGCGCCATGCTCGTGACCATCACCCTGCCCACGAGCGTCGGGCGAGCCCTGGAGCACGCCGGGGTCATCGCACTCGGAGGCGTGACACAGGCCGTGCTGATCTTGCTGTTCCCGATCCGGCGTTGGGGAGCGCATCGTGACGCGCTCGCCGACGCCCTCGCCGCCGTGGCGGACTACGCCCGCCGGCTGCGGCACGACCCGACCGCCCCGTTCGACCCGGAGCCGTTGATGACGGCCCGGGACGCGGCCGCCGTGACGCCGTCACAGGCCCGCACCCGTCCCCCCGTCCTCCATGGCCCTCGCGGCCTCGCCGAGCGCATCCGGCCGGTCGTCGCCGCGCTCGCCGACCCCGACGTCGGCGCCCCGGCGGAAGGACCCGGGCGGGACCGCGCGCGCGAGTTGCTTGACGCGGCCGCCGACGTCCTGGACGCGGCCGCCCGTTCGATCCGCCACGGCGCTCCCGCCGAGGTGCGGCCCGAGAGCCTCGACGTCCTGCGCGTCGACGAGGAGCACGAGGTGCTGGAGGGCCCCGCGCGGCAAGCCGCCGAGCGGCTCGTGGAACTGCTCGGTGAGGCGTTGGAGATCGCCGGGAGCGGCTGCGTGAGCGGGAGGACGCCCACGCCGCCCGGCCTCGCCGGCGCCCAGTTCCTGGTGCGCCCGACCCTGCTCCGGCTGGTTCCGGTCGTCGTCCGGGCGGTGCGCCGTGAGCTCCGCCGGGACTCGCCCGTGTTCCGGCACGCCGTCCGCCTGGCGGCGGTGGCCACACTCGGCTATCTGATCGCCGCCCGGCTACCCCTGGGCCACGGCTACTGGGCGCCCATCGCCTCGGTGATGGTGATGCGGCCGGACTTCCACCGGACGTACGCGCGTGCGGTGGCCCGTCTCGCCGGGACCCTGGCGGGAGTCGCGCTCGCCAGCGGGATGGTGCGGGCCCTGGGCCCGGACGCCCATGTGTCCGGCGCGCTGGCGGTGGTCTCGGCGGGCCTGTCGTACACGCTGAACCGTACCGGCTACGCGTACTCCCAGTGCTTCACCGCCGCGTACGTCGTCTTCCTGCTCGGCATGGGCGGCCAGGCGTGGGAGCAGACAGTCCCGGAGCGGGTGGTACTCACCCTGCTCGGCGGGGCCCTGGCGATGCTGGCCTACGTGGTGTTCCCCGCATGGGAGACACCCCGACTGCCGGGCCGGCTCGCGGACTGGCTCGCCGCCAACGGCCGCTACGCGGCCGCGGTGCTCCGCAACTACGCCGAACCGACCCGGGAGCATCACGCCGACATGCGCCGGGCACTGCTGGAGAGCAGGGAGGCACGTGCCGCCTGGCAGGAGGCATACGACCGGGCAAGGCAGGAACCGGTCCGCCCCAGGGGCCTGACGTCGCGCGAGGCGCAGGAGGCACAGGAGGCGCTCAAGGGGTTCGGCCGGGCAGCGATGCTCATGGAGAGCCACGTCCCGCGGGCCGACAGCCGTTTCGTCCCCGAGGCCGAGCGATTCGCCGAGGCCCTGGAGACGGACACCGCAAAAGCAGCAGTCGCCGTGCGCGAGCACAGGAATCCGGACTGGGGACGCGTGGAGGAGGCGCTTCACGCGTGGGAGGACGCCGCCGCCGGCAACGGGAGCCCGGTCGTGCGGCGCGAGGCGGAACTGCAAAAACGGGCCTTGGAAGACCTCGCGACAGCCGTGAGCCGCACGCCCCTGGAACGGGACGTCGGCTCTGCTCGTGAGGAGCAGCGGGTGCGGGCCGCCGTGGCGGCGGAAGGTGACGGATCAGGGCCCGCGCACCGAGGTGGGTGACGGCGCCGACGACGCTTGGAGAATGGCCATCTCCTCGCGGTACGGCCCCTGGACCGATCGGGGACGTCCCCAGCGCTCAGGCGCCCCGCGAGCAGTACGAGGAGCGCCACCACGACGAGGTGGATGCCACCATCGATGAGCCGCAGGAGGCCTCCTACCCGCTCGCCCTTCATCTTCAGGAAACCAGGTCGCAGATCGCACGGTCAGCGTGCGAGGGTGCCCCAGCCCGCAGGCGCGGTCTGCTGCCAAGCGGGTGGACCAGCGGATCCCTCTCTGGCACGTTTGCGACGGCCGGTGGTCACGGCCGCGGTGCCTGGAGGGTCTGTGTGTGGTGGTGATCAAGCAGTGTGACCGAAAGGCCGAGTCGACCACTGAATTGGACTGGCTTCCTCGGCCGCGGCGCGACGTTCTTCCTCGCCGGGGCAGTGGATCTCCTTGACCTGGCCATTCCTGCAGTGGGACGTCGGTGTAACAGACCGGTCGTCCCAGAGTTGCGGAGACCTCCGACGCCATGGCGGCGATGTCCTGCGAGCGAGGGCCGGTCAGCTCGTAGGTTCGGCCGATGTGCGGGGCCGGATCGGCCAGGATCTCCTCCACGACCGCGGCTACGTCCCCGGCCGCCACAGGGGAGGTCTTAGCCCGGCCGAAGGGCAGCCTGATGGTCCCGTCCTTCGCGATCGAGGAGAAGCCGGTACGGAACAGCGGGTTCTCCATGAACACGGTGGGCCTGACCTGGACGACGGGAAGACCCGACCAGTCGAGGACCTGCTCCACCAGCCAATGCTGCCGTTGCTGCACAGACTCGGCGGTGCTGGTGAGGTCCATCTCGGAGACGGTCAGGTGCGACATGTTCACGAACACTTCCAGTGCCCTGTACGCACGCGCGACGGCCGCTGCCGTCACGGCAGCCTCCAGATGATCCCCCGACACACGATGGGGCGGTAGTCCGCATCGCTTCGGTAGGCCCGGCGTCTGCTGGGCAGGCGGATCCCGTCCGCTTCAACGGTGTCGTAGACCTACTGTGCCGCAGCAAACCCGCCCGCGATGTCGGTGAAGGCGGGCATCGCCAGCGGGAAGGGCGTGGGGCATCCGCTGGGGCGGACGGCCCCAGCGATTGGCGGCCTGTCCTGGCAGGCAGGTGACTCACCGACGATTGCAGGGCGAGCGAGTCTTTTCGCCTGAGGCGGCAACGGGTGGCGCCGGCAGGGACTCAGGGTTCGATGACGAGGCGTTCGATGAGGCCGTCGCGGAGTGTGAACTGGTACCGCAGATCGATGGTCCCGCCAGGGAAGTTGCCTTCGAGGTGGTGGGTGGCGATGTAGCGGGTTGCGTCGGGCTGCTGGGCGCCGGTGAGGTGGACGGTGTAGGTGAATTCGGTGGCCGATCGGTGGAGCCACTTCCCGATCGCCTCGATGCCCTCGTAGGTGTTGCCGTCGTCGACCACTGTGGCTTCGCGGGTGAACGCCGTGATTGCGGTTGCGGTGTCGTGTGCGCGGTGCGCTGTCAGGTAGCGGGTGATCACCTCGGGCAGGGTGTCCGGGCTGATGGTGCGGGGCTGGTAGTCGTCCATGACGCTCCTTGGGGCGGTGGCGGGTTCAGACGGTGGGGGTGGTGCCGCCGTCGATGACGTGTTCGGCCCCGACGATGGCCGAGGCGCGGTCGGAGACAAGGAAGGCGACGAGCTCGGCGACTTCCTCGGGCCGGTTGGGACGGCCGAGCGGGATGCCGCCCAGGGAATCCATGAGCCGCCCCAGCGCCGCTTCCTGCGTGATGTCCGCGTCGTGGGCGATCCGGGCGACGAGGTTGTCGGCGGCCGAGGTCTGCACGAAACCGGGCGAGACGGTGTTGACACGGACGCCGTGCGGGGCGACCTCGTTGGCCAGGCCCTTGCTGTAGGTGGTCAGGGCGGCCTTGGCGGCGGCGTAGGCCAGGGTTCCGTTCCACAGCGGCATGCGGCGCTGGATCGAGGTGACATGCACGATCACGCCCTTACCCGTGGCGATCATGTGCGGCAGGAGCGCGCGGTCCAGGCGGACGGCGGCCAGCAGGTTCGTGTTCAACTCCCTGGCCCAGTCCTCCTCGCCGAGCGCGGCGAACCCTCCGGCCGGCGCCTCGGACCCGCCGAGGGTGTTGACCAGGATGTCGACGCCGCCGACGCGGGCGTCCACCTCGGCGGCCACATGGGCTGCGCCCTGGGCGGTGGACAGGTCGGCGCTGATGAACGCCTTCTCCTCGACGTCGTCGGGGCGGCTGCGGGCCGTGACCAGCACGGTCGCACCGGCCTGGGCGAGACGTCGGGCGATGGCGGCTCCTGTGCCCTTGGTACCGCCGGTGACCAGAGCGCGTCGGCCTTCGAGGGATTCGCTGATGGATGTGGTCACGGTGTGCTCCGTTCCCGGGCGCGGGCGCAGAAGGCGCCCCTCCCGTCATTACTGCTAAAATAGAAGCTACTAACTTCGACTTTAGCAGTAACTGAGGGGATGGCCACCATGGCAAGCCGGATCAGGCTGGAGGACCGGGAGTGCCCGCTTTCCACGACGGTGGAACACGTAGGCGAGTGGTGGACGCTGCTGATCCTCCACGACGCCTTTGACGGCTACACGCGCTTCGACCAGTTCCAGGAGAGCCTGGGCATCTCCTCCAGCATGCTCACCACCCGGCTGAAGACCCTCGTCGCCGACGGACTGCTGGAGCGCCGGCCCTACCAGACCAACCCCGTACGCCACGAGTACGTCCTCACCGAACTCGGGCGCTCCCTCCGACCGGTGGTCGTCGCCCTGGCCGCGTGGGGCAACTCCCGCCTCACGCCGGCCGAACGCAGCATGATCCTGATCGACGCGCACAGCGGCGAGGAAGTCGAGCCCGTCGTCGTCGACGCCAAGACCGGCCGCCGACTCGACGACAGCGACACCTACGTCTTCACCGCAGGTCCTGCAGCCAGTGACGCCATGCGCCACCGATACGCAACGCGACCGACCAACCCCACGGAGGCGTAAGGTCGGCCCAAGCCAGCCCCGAACAGTCGCGTGCAGTGCCGGACGCACCTCATACCTGATCGACGAGGCAACACCGGATCGCCGGCAGCATCACGCATGCCAATCGTCCCGAGCCGTTGATGACTAGATCAAGTGAGGCGAGGGCAACGTCGGTCGTTTTCCAACGGAGCGGAGGACGTCGCATAGGACTCCGGCCAAGGCACCGCCGATCAGCGCGGCCGCACCCATGATCCCGGCGAAGCCCTCATAGGAAACCGGCCGCTTCTCCGAGTTTCACCCTCGCGGCGACGCAGCTCGCCGTTGGCTCGTGCGCCGTCTCAATCCTTTGCGTCCGGCGCTGGCAGAGCCGCTTCCTACCTGTCGTCTTCGTCTCGCCCGTCTTCGGAGACGAAAAGTGGCTTGGCGTCGCGGGCGGGTGTTTCGGCGCGCGCGATGGCTTCAGAGAAGCGTTCGAGCGGGAACGGCTGGCCCTGGGGGATGCTCAGCACTTCATCAGTGACGAGACCGCGGACCTGGGACAGTGCATTCAACGCATCCTCAGGTGCCTGGTCCAGTGCGTGCGCGGAAGGCCGCTCCAGGGGGACCATGGAAGCCGAAGCACTCCGTAGGTACGGGGCAGGGCCACGGTGCTGGCGCGAGTGGAGGCCCTTGTGGTCCGGCGCATGGAAGGAGTGCCCGTGTGAGCGCAGCCGATGGGCGTCCGGGTGACACCGGCCAGCCGGAGGAACGATCGTCGCAGCCGAGTGGGCTGATGGATCTTCTCGGCGTTGCTGCGGTGCTGTTGGATGCCGATGGGCGGATCGATTTGTGGAGCCCGGAGGCCGAGGACCTGTTCGGCTACACCGCTGAGGAGGCGCTCGGGCAGTACGCTGCGCCGCTGCTCGTCCACGAGCAGCAATGGGATCTGATGATCAAGCTGTTTGCCGAGGTCATGGCTACCGGGGAGAGGTGGGCCGGGGCCTTCCCCATCCGGCACAAGGACGGCAGCACTCGCTTGGTGGAGTTCCGCAACATGCGGCTGCTGGACAGCCTGGGTGACTTCTACGCGCTTGGTCTGGCCACCGACAGGTCAAAGCTTCGGGAGGTCGAGAGGGACGTCGCCCTGTCCACCCGGCTGATTTCTCAGTCGCCCATCGGGCTGGCGATCCTCGACACCGAATTGCGGTACGTGGCCATCAACCCCGCTCTGGAGCGGATGCACGGCATTCCCGCGGAAGACCATCTGGGCCGGCACTACCGCGAGATCATGACCTCGACGAAGTTCGAGGGGCCGGAGGCCGGGATGCGGCAGGTCCTCAAGACCGGGGTCCCCCTGGTCGACGAGTACACCATCGTCGGCCACACCCCCGCCGACCCGAACGTGCACGCCTGGTCGATCTCGCTGTACCGGCTGGACGACCCCCAGGGGCGGGTCCTCGGGGTGGCCGACCTGGTGGTGGACGTCACCGACCGTTACCAGGCGGCCACGGAGGCCGCCGAGGCCCGCCGTCGCCTGGCCTTGATCGCCGACGGCTCTGCCCGCATCGGCACCACCCTGGAAGTGGAACAGACCGCCCGAGAGCTGGCCGGCGTCGCCGTTCCCGAGCTCGCCGACATGGCCACGGTCGACGCCCTCGACTCCGTCCTCGACGAGCACCGCCCGCCCCCGGGTGACGGCCCCGCGCTCTTCCGCGCCCTCGCGGTGCAGGCCGCCTATGCCACCGAAGCCGTCCAGGCCGCCGACCCGCCCGGGCAGATCGCTGCCTACGGCGCCGACCGCCTGCCCACCGAATGCGTACGCACCGGCCGGCCGATCCTGATCTCCCACATCGATGAAGCCGCCATGGCCCGCATCGCCCGCGACGACCATGCCGCCACACTGCTGGCCCGCGCCGGCGTGCACTCCTACATGCTGCTCCCGCTCACCGCCCGCGGACAGATCCTCGGCTTCCTGGGGCTGAGCCGCGCCCGCAACCCGCAGCCCTTCGACGAGGACGACCTCACCCTCGCCGGTGAGCTGGCCTCCCGTGCCGCGGTGTGCATCGACAACGCCCGCTCACACCAGACGGTGCGCAATGCGGCCGAGACCCTTCAGCGCAGCCTGCTCCCTGATCACCCGCCGCACCTCCCCGGCCTGGAAGTCGCCTCCCGCTACCGGCCCGCACAGGCCGCCTACGAGGTCGGCGGCGACTGGTACGACGTCCTCCCACTCGACGGCGACAAGACCGCACTGGTCGTGGGCGACGTCATGGGCAGTGGCATCGACGCCGCCGTCACCATGGGCCGCCTGCGCACCGGCACCAGCGACTTCGCCGACCTCGACCTGGACCCCGCCGAGGTCCTCCATCACCTCGACAAGATCACCTCAGGGCTTGAGCAGTACATAGCCACCTGCGTCTATGCCGTCTACGACCCTCACCGCGCGGAATGCCACATCTCCGTGGCCGGCCATCTGCCCCCCGTCCTGGTGCGCAATGGCAAGCACCCGGCACTGCTCGACCTTCCGACCGGCACCCCACTCGGGGTCGGCGGCGTGCCCTTCGTGACCACGACCGTCCCCGTCGGCGCTGGTGATCGGCTGGTCCTGTACACCGACGGCCTCGTCGAGGTCCGTCATCACCCCATCGACGAACGCCTCAACACCCTCCTGCACCTGCTTGACACACCTGACCCCACCCTGGAAGAAACCTGCGACCGACTCCTTCACAAACTCCGCCTTCCCGCCGACCCGGACGATGTCGCCGTGCTCATCGCACGCATGCAACCCTTCGCGCCCGACTCCTGAAATACGGCCAGGTCCGGCCGGTCACTACACCGATCATCGGCGCGGGGGCGCTGGAGACCTGTGGATGGTTCACGCGTGACGCGCCCCTCGCTTCCCAATCCACTCACTCCGGTTGGGCACCGCCGTGACGGACGGCCGACCCACCCGATTCTCGGCGCCTCCCTGGAGGACGAACCAACAAGCCCGAGGGCGACGGCGGTGTCCCCGGCGGTTCCGTCACGCAAGAGGACCTGCCGCGGCTGCTGGCACGCGAGAAGGCACAGGGCGGACGCGCGGCCGTCAAGAAGCTGCTCGGAGAACTCGACTTCGACAACTCCGACGCGCTGACCGAACCAACGCGTGGCCGATCTCCAACACAAGGTCCAGCACCACCGCCAGGACACCGCGACGCAGCCAGGGCGACTGGGCATCGACTGAGGCTGGTTGATCCTCGGAGACCGCATGGCCTTGTTCACACGGCACCTGTCCCACTGGCCGCCGTAGCTGCGGGCCAAGATCAGCGACCCCACACGGGCTGCGTATGTCTTCTCCGCCCTCCTCCAGGCGGAGATCGTGGACATCGCCCTGCTCCGTGGACCGGCCCCCGACCCGGACGCCATCCACATCCGCTCCCAGGAAGCCGCGAACGACCTGCTTGCCCTCGCCGAGGCCGGACGGCTGTAATCGGCGTTCGCCCCAGGTCGTCGGCCCTACTTGCTGCAAGACGGGTCCGCGACGCTCAACGAGGGGGTGGGCAGTGGCAAACGCCGCAGCCCACCTTCCACGAGGATCGCGCTGAGGTGCAATTTCGTCAGCCGGCCTGCCGGCCAGCGTCGGGGCCGATGCTGTAGCTCGCCATCAGAACCAGGGCGTCGGCCGACTCGAGCGCCGCCCCTTCCTCGCCGGCCGTTCGGGCCGGCACGACCCGGCGTCTGAACGTGACGGGAAAACGGCTCCCCGGTGGTTCCCGAGATGCCCTGGGCGGGCAAGCGCCGCACCCTGGAACGGAGCCGACGAGTCGGGATGGACCGCCGATGGTGAAGACCTCATGCGAGTGGTCTGCGCCGCGCACACGCCTGCACCAGGGGCAACTGAGCTCCGGGCGGGCCCGGCCGCATGTACCCACCGTGTGGGAAGGGAGCGCCGCCGTGTATGTGAACTCCGACTTCCCTTGAGCGACCGGCAGCACGGCCGAGCCGTCCTGACCGCAGACCGCCTGGCCGTGGTTCCCCTTGCCCACAGGCACCAGCGCACCTAGGAGCAACCACAAGCCATGAATGCGTACAAAGCAGTCCAGCACGTAGCGATCGTCGGCACCGGCACCATCGGAGCGAGCTGGGCGACGCACTATCTCGCTCGTGGCTTCGACGTCACAGCAACCGACCCTGCCCCGGCTGCGGAGAAGGCTCTCAGGTCGTACGTAGACGCAGCTTGGGAGTCGGCATCCACGCTCGGGGCCGAACCCGGAACCTCACCCGATCGCCTGAGGTTCACCGCCGATATGCGACAGGCCGTCGCGGACGCCGATTTCGTGCAGGAGAACGCGCCGGAGCGCCCGGAGCTGAAGGTCAAGCTGTTCGCCGACATCGACGAGGCCACACCGCCGGATTCGATCATCGCGTCGAGTTCGTCGGGCATCACGATGAGTGTCATCCAGGCCGAGTGCCGGCGTCCGGAGCGCACCCTCATCGGGCACCCCTTCAACCCGCCGCACATCATCCCTCTGGTCGAAGTCGTCGGCGGAACGAAGACAACCCCGGAGACGATCCGGGACGCGATGTCCTTCTACGCCGCGATCGGCAAGAAGCCGATTCACCTCAAGAAGGAGCTCCCCGGGCACGTCGCCAACCGTCTCCAGGCCGCGCTGTACCGCGAGGTCGTCCACCTGATCGAGCAGGGCGTGCTCGACGTCGCGGACTCCGACGACGCGGTGTCCTGGGGCCCAGGACTCAGGTGGGGTGTCATGGGACCCAATCTGCTGTGGCATCTCGGCGGCGGCGAGGGCGGCATCCAGCACTTCATGGACACCCTCATGCCTCGGTTGACCGGGATGTGGCAGGACCTGGGCGCCCCGGAGCTCACACCCGAGCTCAGAGAGAAGATCGTCGACGGCGTGCTGGAAGAGGTGAACGGCCACTCGGTCGACGAACTGGCCGCCCAGCGCGACGCGATGCTGCTCAGTCTGCTGGCTGTGCGCGCCGCATCCGGCCCGCACAGCGACACAGCCGGCCGGTCGGCATGAGACGGCGCGCCTGGCACTGGGTTCTCACCCGAGAGGAGAGACGGTGACACAACGGCAGGAAAGACTGTTCGTGCTCGAACTCAGCGGTGACGGCCGAGTGTTCTCCGTGAACCCCGACGGTACCGACAAGAAGGTCATCGTCACCGGATGCAGGTACCCGGACGGTGTGGCCGTCGATGTCGGGGCAGGCCACATCTACTGGACGAACATGGGGTCTCCGCCGGTGAACGACGGCTCGATCGAGCGCGTCGACCTGGACGGAAGCAATCGGACGACGATCGTTCCCAGCGGCGGAACGCACACGCCGAAGCAGCTGCACTTCGAGGTCGCCGGCCAGAAGCTGTACTGGGGCGATCGCGAAGGGATGCGCGTCATGCGCTGCGACCTCGACGGCTCGAACGTCGAGACGCTCGTACAGACAGGGCAGGGAGACGACGACCGCCGCGACCAGACCAGGTGGTGCGTCGGAGTCGCCGTCGATCCTGGTGGCGGGCACCTGTACTGGACGCAGAAGGGCCCGAGCGATGCGGGACTGGGGAAGATCCTGCGGGCCGGAATCGACCTTCCCGCCGGCGAATCCGCGGCCGACCGCAGCGACATCGAGGTGCTGCTCCAGGGGCTGCCGGAGCCGATCGACCTGCAGTCCGACCTCGCTGAGCGCACTCTGTACTGGACCGACCGCGGGGATCCGCCGCGAGGCAACTCCGTGAACCGCACGCCGATGGATCCGCCCGACGGACAGCGAGAGCCCGAGATCTTGTGGACCCATCTGATGGAAGGCATCGGCATCGCTCTCGATCTGGACGGCGGACACATGTTCGTCACCGACATGGCCGGCACCGTCTACGCGGCGGATCTCGACGGATCGAACCGGAGGGAGATCCTCATCGCGCAGGGCAACCTCACCGGCATCGCCCATGCCGTGATCCCCATGTGATCCCAGCGACGCTGCTGGTGGCGCCGGGGTTCTGCTGCTCGCGTCGTATGGCTGCCCCATGCCGGGCGTCACGGCACATTGCCCCCGGCGTGACGGTGGAACCTGCGATCAAAGATCTGAGATGCGGCACCCACGTGGTACGGCACAATGGACAGCGGAGCCTTCATGCAGGCAGGCGGTGCATGCTTGGGGAGTCGGCCAGCGATCGCTCGAGAGCCCGACGGCCCGGGCGCACATCCCGGGCGAGGTGTTGGCTCCGCGCCCAGGAGTCAGGGAGACGATAGGCCGCTACGGACGCCGATGTCGCCATGGAGAAGGCCACGGAGCGCAAGCCGCAACCCATGAGGTGATCTCGACGGCGATCACTTCCGGGGTCCGCCGAGCATGAGGGCGGCGCGGGCGGTCGTCGCTGCTCCTGCTGAGGCTACGCAGCCGGCGAAGGCCAACCTGCCGAAGGGTGGCTCTGTCATGAACCTCGCGTCGAACGTCGTACGAAGCGCCGGGGCCCACCCGGACCACGCCGCGCTGCGTCTGGGGGACGACGTCCTCTCGTACCGCACGCTTGACCAGGTCAGCGCCCGGATGGCCGGACTGCTCCGGGACCGCGGCGTCAAACCAGGCGACCAAATCGCGATCATGCTGCCCAACAGCCCGGATTTCGCCATCGCCTACTTCGGCGTGCTCCGGGCGGGCGGCATCGTCGTTCCGATGAACCCCCTGCTCAAGGCCCGGGAGGTCGCCTACTACCTCGGCGACTCGGGCGCCCGGCTGCTGTTCGCCCGGCCCGCCTTCCCCGACGAGGTACGCACCGGCGCACGGCAGGCCGAGGCCGATGCGGTGGTCGTCGATTCCGGCGGATTCGACGCGCTGCTCGCCTCTGCCCCGCTCGCCGAAGACGTGATCGAGCGGCACGAGGACGACACCGCGGTGATCCTCTACACATCGGGGACGACCGGTGAGCCGAAGGGCGCGGAACTGACCCACGCCAACCTCTCCCGAAACTGCGACGTCGTGGCGGCCGAGTTGCTTCGTCTCACCTCGGACGACGTGATCTTCGGTGGGCTCCCCCTATTCCACGCGTTCGGGCAGAGCTGCACGCTCAACGCCGCCGTCACCGCCGGCGCGTGTCTGACATTGCTACCGCGCTTCGACGCCGGGCAGGCGCTGCAGATGCTGGCCGAGCACGGGGTGACGGTCTTCGCCGGGGTTCCGACGATCTTCAGCAGACTGTTGCAGCCGCCGGACCGGAACGCCTATGACGTCTCCCGGCTCCGGCTCGCCGTCTCCGGTGGCGCGGCCATTCCGGTCGGGGTGCTGCGCTCCTTCGAGGCCGCGTTCGATTGCGTCGTGCTCGAAGGGTACGGGCTGTCGGAGACCTCGCCGGTCGCCTCGTTCAGCCGCCTGGACGCCCCACGCAAGCCCGGCTCGATCGGCACCCCCATCCCCGGAGTGCAGATGCGGGTCGTCGACGACAGCGGCATTGAGGTGCCGCAGGGCGAGACCGGCGAGATCGTGATCCGCGGTCACAACGTGATGAAGGGGTACTGGCAGCGTCCCGAGGCCACGTCCGCCGCGATCCGCAACGGCTGGTTCCACACCGAAGACCTCGCCAGGGTCGACCCGGACGGGTACTTCTGGATCGTCGGCCGGCACAAGGATCTGATCATTCGTGGCGGGTACAACGTGTACCCGCGCGAGGTTGAAGACGTGCTGTACGAGCATCCGGCGGTGGCCGATGCCGCGGTTATCGGCCTGCCCAATCCTGATCTCGGCGAGGAGATCGGCGCAGCCGTCGTTCTCAAGCCAGGCGCCGCTGCCACAGCCCAGGAACTGCGCGATTACGTCAAACGCCAGGTCGCCGCGTACGAATATCCGCGGAAGGTATGGATCGTGGACGCGCTGCCGAAAGGGCCGACCGGCAAGATCCTCAAGCGGGAGATCGTCCCGCCGGCCGACGGGCAAGCGCTGAGCTGACGCCGCGGGGAAAGGTGGTGGGCGTCTGCTCATGCAGCCGGCCGGGTCGCCGGAGTGTGCGGTCGGTGTGCCGTCAGGAGGGGTTCGTTCGCAGGAAGGACGGGCCGAGGTATTGAACGGCGAGCAGCGCCATCTCCAGATCGCGGCGCCGTTCCTGCAGTGGACGCCCCAGGGTTTCCTCGGCTTTTCGAATGCGGTATTGCACGGTATTCCTGTGCAGGATCTGCCGGCTGGCGGTGGCGGTGTAGCTGCAGCCGGTGGCGAGGAAGGTCTGCAAGGTCTCCCGCAGTCGTGCACAGTGCTCGTCGTCGACGGCCAGGGCACCCAGCACGCTCCACACCCAGGCGCGGGTGTCGTCCATGTTCGTGCACATCAATGCGATCGGGGCGACCTGGGCGTAAGCGGTGACCCTGGCTGCGGGCCCCGCTTCCAGGGCCAGTTCCTGTGCGCGGACAGCCTGGCGATGAGTGCGGCGGAAGCCTTCGACGCCGGGTTCCAAGTCCCCCACGGCCGCCCTCGCCATGGGGTCGCTGTCCTCGATCGCACTCGCCAGCGCGCCCCAGGAAAGGTCCCGGGGCGAGCCGAAGGGCAGCCAGGCCCAGGCCAGTGTTTCTTCCCGGGCGGCGAACAGCGGGTTGGCACAGCAGTTGAGTTCCGCGGCGATCCGGCTGGTCAGCCGGTCGAGCCGGGCGAGACCTTCACCGTTAAGGGGCCGCCGGGGCAGCCAGAGGATCAAACCTACGTGATGATGTTGACGTATACGGTAGTCGAGGGCTGATTCCGCCGATTCGGCGTCCACGTGCTTTTCGGCCAGGATCTCTCGCACGTGTACGGCGCGCACGGCGGTCTGACCCTGCAGCCAACGGTCCCGTTCCGACTGGTACACCTCGATGACTCGTTCGCTGACGCGGTCGATGTACCCGAAGCTCAACTCCAGCATGAGGCCCGCGGTAGCCGTGCAGACATCCTCATCGGGTCCCTGACGGCGGAGCTCCTCCAGGCACCACTGCAGGAAACGGCAGTGGCCGAGCCGGTAGGACCGGATGAGCGAGCTGATGGGAACATTGCGCTGAGCCAGCCGTCGCGCATAATCCAATGCTGCCGCAGGTCCCTCGACGTTGCCCAGCGGCATGTCGTTCTCAAAGCCGTGCAGCAATGTGGCGACATTTTCCTCGACGCTCGCTCTAAGAGTGTTGACAATTATCCCGTCACCTCTCAGTTCCGGGATTTCGGAAATCACGAGCTCCCACACGTCCTGGCTGACTTCCGGCATGCGCACAGCAACGTTCGACGCCACGACGGACAGGCATTTTGCTGCTTCGACGCTGCCCACAGCCATGTCTTCACGCTATCGCGACGGTCTCGACCACGCCATCCAGCACACCCGGAGGATCTTCAGCAGCTGGCGCCTGCGACGGAGGGGTCACCAATGCGCCACAGGTTGACGGACAGCGCTTACCTTTCACGCCGCACGCCTCCCTGCGCTTGGGCAGTCACCCCGAGTATATCGGGTCCCCGGGTACGATTTTCTTCGAAAAGTTCGTACCCTGCGCCCGATTATTTCTCTCCGTCCGGCCCCTAACGTCGTTCCATGGGGACGTATCGAACCGAGGTCGAGAGAAAGCCGAGGAAAAAGGAGCGTCGGACGGATGAACACGAAACACCAGGACACGGTGACGCCCATCGACGTCACCACCGTCGGCCCCGGAAACGGGCATCCGGTCATCCAGCCCCCCGTGCTGGGTGGACCCGAGTACACGGACTACTACCTGCTGAACGAGCTGCTCACGGATGAGCAGCAGGCACTGCGTCAGCGCGTGCGTGAGTTCATGGACCAGGAAGTCATCCCGATCATCAACCCCTACTGGGAGCGCGCGGAGTTTCCGCATGAACTGGTACCCAAGCTGGCGCAGCTGGGCATCGCAGGTTTCCAGGTGCCCGGCTACGGCTCGCCCGGGATGAACAACGTGACGGCCGGCGTGGTGATCATGGAGCTGGCCAGAGGTGATCTGAGCATGTCCACGTTCATGGGAGTGCACTCGGCGCTGGCCATGATGTCGATCGCATTGCTGGGCTCGGAGGAGCAGAAGCAGCGCTTCCTGCCGCCGATGGCGCGCCTCGAGAAGATCGGCGCCTTCGGTCTGACCGAGCCGGCCCACGGCACGGACGTGGTCAAGCTGGAGACGACCGCGCACAGGGACGGCGACTCGTACGTACTCAACGGACACAAGCGCTGGATCGGCAACGCGACCTTCGCCGACTACGTGATCGTCTGGGCCCGCGGTGACGACGGACACGTGGGCGGTTACGTCGTCGAGAAGGGCACCCCGGGCTTCGAGGCCGAGGTCATCACCGGCAAGACGGCGCTGCGCTGCGTGCAGAACGCGCAGATCTCCCTCACCGACGTCCGCGTGCCTGCCGAGAACCGCCTGGCGAACGTCCACACCTTCCGCGACACCGAGAAAGTCCTGCTGGCCTCGCGCTTCTGTGTCGCCTGGGAAGCCATCGGAGCCGCCGTCGCGGGCTACGAGACCGCACTGGCCTACGCCAAGCAACGCAAGCAGTTCGGGATACCGCTGGCCGCCTACCAGCTCGTCCAGTACCGGCTGGCACGGATGCTGGCGGACATCACCGACATGGTGTGCATGCAGTACCGGCTCAGCCAGCTCATGGACGAGGGCAAGTATTCGATGCCGCGCGTCGCGCTGGCCAAGATGCACTACACGGAACGTGCAAGCGCCATCCTCTCCGACGCTCGCGACCTGCTCGGCGGCAACGGCATCCTGCTCGACTATCACGTGGCCCGGCACCTCTGCGACATCGAGGCCATCGACACCTATGAGGGCACCGACACGGTGCAGGCACTGATCGTCGGCCGCGACATCACCGGATACAGCGCCTTCGTGCCCGTGGCCCCCGACGGCCACCACTAGCGCCGGTGCACATCGCACCCCGCGCCCTACAGCGCCGAGCCCTGCGACCGCGGGACCGGCCGCGTCAGTACCCGCTTTGCCGCCGCGCCGCCTGCCGTACATCTCCCATGGCGGCCCGCGTGCAGGCAGCGCCAGCAAGGAGGACACCCACATGTCCGCCGAACATCCCGCGGAAGAGGACCCTGTCATGGAGAACACACCCTTGCTGGAGGGACTGCACGTCGTCGATATCGCCAGCTTCATCGCCGGGCCGGCCGCGGCCACCGTGCTCGGTGACTTCGGCGCCGACGTCGTCAAGGTCGAGCCACCACGCATCGGCGACAGCTACCGTGGCCTCAGCCGGATACCCCCCAATCCCCAGGTCGAAGGGGTCAACTACCCCTGGCAACTGGACAACCGCAACAAGCGCAGCATCGAGCTCAACCTGAAATCCTCCGACGCCCGGTCTGTACTCGAGCGACTGGTGCGGTGGGCCGACGTCCTGGTCACCAACTTCCCGCCCCGCACCCGGGACAAGCTCGGCCTGGGCTACGACGATCTTGCCCCCCTGAACCCCCGGCTGGTCTACGCCGACGTCACCGGCTTCGGCGAGCTAGGCCCGGACGCGCACCTGCCCGGCTTCGATGTCACGTCGTTCTGGGCACGCAGCGGTCTGATGGACTTCACTCACCAGCGCGACGCGGCCCCGGCGATCAACGCGTTCGGCTCCGGCGACCACCCCACCGGAATCACCCTGTTCGCGGGAATCATGACCGCCCTGTACCGACGCGAGAAGACCGGCCAAGGCGCACGCGTCAGCGCGTCCCTGATCGCGGAAGGCGCCTGGGCTGCGGGGATGTGGCTGCAGGCTGCGCTGCTTGGCGCGAAACCACCCCGCCCCGTCGACCGCTCCGACCCGCCCAACGCCCTGGCCAACGTGTACCGCACCGCGGACGACCGCTGGATCCTGCTGGCCTTCGCAAACGAGGACAAGCAAGTTCCCCTGTTCCTCACGGCCATCGGCCACCCCGAGGCCGCGGAAGACCCCCGGTTCCACGACACCGCCAGCCGCCGCGCCCACGCCGCCGACATCGTCACTCTGCTGGACAAACGGTTCGCCACGCGTCCCCTGGCCGAATGGCGCGAGGTACTCGACTCCGCCGGCCTGACCTACGGGGTCGTCCAGACACTCGAGGAATGCGCCCACGACCCCCAACTCCTGGACAACCAGATCGTGGTGCCGATCGAGGACGGCAGCAGGGAGCCACACATGACCCTCAACAGCCCCGTGCACCTGGACCAGGAACAGAAAGTCCCCGCACGCCCGGCTCCCGATCTGGGGGAGCACACCGAAGAGGTCCTCGCGGAACTCGGCTTCACTGCCGACGACATCGAATCCCTGCGTACCGGCGGAGCGATCCCGCGCTAGCAGGGGTCGCAAACCGACAGTACCGGGCACAGGCGACGAACAACCCCGAGAAGCCCTCCGCTGTCAGCGGTCGGAGATCCACACCGGCGGGAAAGACCGGGAAAGACAAGGAATCCCTACCATGACCACCAAATCCACCACCGGCGCCCCCACCGTGCACACCGAAGAACAAGACGGCGTCCTCGTGATCACCATTGACCGGCCGAAGGCACGCAACGCCGTCGACGGCGCCACCGCGCGGGCGCTGGCCGATGCCTTCGACCGACTCGACAGCCACGACGACCTGATGGTCGGCGTCCTCACCGGTGCCGGCGGCACCTTCAGCGCGGGGATGGACCTCAAGGCATTCGCGAAGGGAGACACCCCAGTCCTCCCTGGGCGAGGCTTCGCAGGCCTCACCCGAACCCAGCTCCGCACCCCGCTCGTCGCTGCCGTCGAAGGCTGGGCGCTGGGCGGTGGCACCGAGATGGCGCTCGCCTGCGACCTGATCGTCGCAGCCGAGGACGCCACCTTCGGCCTCACCGAAGTGACGTTCGGCCTGGTTCCCCCCGAAGGAGGAATCGTGCGGCTGCCCGAACGCATCCCCCGCAACATCGCCGTGGAAATCCTCCTCACCGGCGACCCCCTCCCCGCCGAACGGGCTCATCAGCTCGGCCTCGTCAACCACCTCACCCCACCGGGCGAGACGCTCACCAAGGCGGTGGAACTGGCCCACCGCATCGCCCGCAACGCCCCACTGTCCATCACGGCCGTCAAGCGCGTGGTCAACGAGCGGACCGCATACGGCGACCAGGACGCCTTCCGCCAGCAGGATCAGCTCGTCGCACCGGTCCTCGCGTCCCACGACGCGCAGGAAGGCGCCCACGCCTTCGCCGAAAAGCGCCCACCCCACTGGGAAGGTCGCTGACCGTACAACGGCTGGGCGCCCAACCCGGATGAGGGGGTCACGATCTTCATTCAGGGCCGGGGCCCCTGGCGTTGCTGGATGACGTGGGTGAGTTCGTGGGTGACCAGCCGTGACATCGCCGCGGCTCTGTCAAGCGGACTGCCTCGCGAACCGATGTCGGCGCTCGCCGCCGGGCAGCGGGCGTCAGCCCTCGCGGGCGTTCGCCGCCCAGGACACGAGGGTGCCGCAGTCCGTACGCGCTCGAAGACTTGGGCACGCCCACCGGATGCCGACCGCAGCGGACAGGGGGACAACGTCGCCGTGGCCGAGTACAGCCAGAACGGGATCCCGGCGTGCCGGAGATGTGGGACCACTCCACCAACAGGCGCGCTCCGTTCGAGTCAGGGCGAACTCGGCGGCACGTTCCCGCGCATCCGGGCCGCAGCGAAGGCAACCTGTCACAGTGCCGTTGAGAAGGTGCTTCGGGCCCAGTCGGCGAACGACGTCCAGCGCAGTTCGGGGTGGGCGGCGTGCAGCGCCGGCAGGTCGACGCCGTAGCCGACGCTGCGCAGGAACGCCCACATGGCCCGCATGTCGTCGTTGCCGATCTCGTCGAGCTGCACTTCGTTGTGCCGGACAGTCCGACCGAGAGCCGCGCCCAACGCGGCGGCCATGTCATAGGGCTCGGGGGCGTCGCTCGCGAGCTCGATGCGCCGTCCGACGAACGCGTCGGGTGCGGCGAGGACAGCGGCCGCGAAAGCACCCAGGTCGGGGCGCGCCAGTTGCTGCAGACGGCGGTCGGGTGGCAAGGGGAGATCGAGTACCCCCTGGCGGATCCGCTCCTCGTCGCCGAGGGCGTTGTCAAAGAAGTAGGTGGGCCCCAGGATCGTATAGGGCACCTCGCCTGCGGCCAGTTCCCGCTCGATGACTGCCTTGGTCTCGAAGTGCGGTACACGGTGTCCTGGTCGGCACCTGCGACGGAACTGAAGACCAGGTGTGGCACACGCGCCTGATGCGCGGCGGCGAGAACGGCTCGGCCCTGTGCGATCTCGGCGGCCGGTCCTGACTCGAAGGGCGTGGTCATCGCAAAGACGCCGGCTACTCCCCGCATGGCTGAGGCCAGAGATTCTCGGTCCACGAGATCTCTCCCCACGACCTCGACGTTTCGGCCTGCCAGACGCCGGGCTGAGGCCGACTGAGGGTTGCGGACCAACCGCGGACGGCGGAACCGCGGGACAGCAATGCGCGGACGACGGCGCCTGCCTGTCCCCCGGCTGCCCCCAGTACGAGGGGCGGCTGGTCAAGGCTCATGATGAAAAGTCCTTCCGAGTCCACTCCACAGGACCTCGCCGCCACCAGTGAGACCGGGCAGCCGCATCAGCGATTTTGCGATGGCGGAACGCCGACCGGTTGCCTGATTCATTGGCTGAGGGCACCGTGGTCAGTATGTGTCGCATTGTCCTGGAAGGAGCTCGCTGTGGCCGGGACTTCCGACCAGACGTCGCGGACGATGTGGCCGCAGCTGCGGGTCGCCGACTGGACCGAGACCCGGGACACCCTGCACATGTGGACCCAGATCGTAGGCAAGATCCGGCTGGCCCACGCGCCCCTGGTCAATCACTGGTGGCAGGTCACCTTGTATGTCAGCCCGCGCGGCCTGACGACATCGGCGATTCCCTACCGCGCCAGCGTGTTCGACATCGAGTTCGACTTCCTCGATCATCTACTGCGCATGCGCAGCAGCAACGGCACACACCGCACCGTGGCTCTGGAGCCCAGGCCGGTGGCCGACTTCTACCGCGAGACGATGCAAGCCCTGGGCGAGCTGGGAATCGAGACAAGGATCCAGGCACATCCGAACGAGGTGGCCCCGGCGATCCCCTTCGATGAAGACCGCCAACACGCTTTCTACGACCCGAACGCCGCGCAGCTGTTCTGGCGGCAATTGTTGCAGGCCAACCGGGTGCTGGGAGAGTTCCGCTCGTACTTCGTCGGCAAGGTCAGCCCAGTGCATTTCTTCTGGGGCGCCATGGACCTGGCCTGCACGAGGTTCTCGGGACGCACGGCCCCGCCACACCCGGGCGGGGCCCCGAACTGTGGTGACTGGGTGATGGTGGAGGGCTACTCCCGTGAGTTGAGCAGCTGCGGGTTCTGGCCCGGCGGCGGTGAGGAAGGGGCCTTCTACTCGTACGCCTACCCCGAGCCGGATGGCTTCGCCGACCATCCGATCAGCCCGGTCGGCGCGTCCTACAGCCCCGGCCTCGGCCAGTTCCTCCTGCCCTACGAGAGGGTGCGCACCGCGGCCGACCCGGACAGGGCAGTGGCTGACTTCCTGCGTACGACGTACGAGGCTGCCGCGGAACACGGCGACTGGGACCGAGCGGCTCTGGAGGAGGACCCGAACCGGTGGCAGGAGCACAGGTAGACCCTTGCTCGCCATGAGGCCCCCCGCGTGTGAGCGGTCACGCAATTCGGCTCTGTCGGAGATCTTGTGACCGACGCAGTCATGGGCTGTGGAGGATGCGTTCTCGGAGAAGCGGGAGGTGCGCGCGGCCGAAGCCCATGCGCTTGAGGAGCTTGGCTCTCGTGACGTGACCTTCGACCTGGACCGAGTTCCACGGGGTGGCGAAGGCGGCGGTGACGGCATCAAGGTCGCGGTGGAAACCGTTGGCCAGCGAGTGCAGGGCGGAAAGGTCGTCGGCCTTGACCCGGTCCATCCAGGCGGGGAGGGCCTCGGCGTTCTGGTCTCGCAGCATCGCGGCGAAGTCACGGACGTGCCGGACGGTGAGGTCCAGGTGCGGACGGCCGGTGCGGAACTCTCTGAGCTCGGTAGCGTCCGCCTCTGCGCTCATGGTCCAGCGGACCACGCGCCGCGGCTTGGGAACGGCCCTGACCGGGGGCGGGGGTGCGGGTGGTGACTTCGGCAGTGGGCTGTGCGGCTTCTTGAACGGGGCGTACCGGCGGCCTCTTTGAACGTCACCGGTGAAGCCCTGCTGCTGGATCTCGTGGTGGAGACGGGGGACGTCGTGGCGGCCCTCGCGCCAGCGTTGATGGAGATACGGCCTGTAGGGGGCGAGTTTCGAGGTCCGGTGGGCGGCCTTGAGCAGGAGTTCCTCCAGGCTCTGGGCTCCGCGGCAGATCACCTCGATCTCGGGGTGGCCGGCGAGCCAGGAGGCCAGGGGTTCGACATCCCGGCCGGGCAGGACATCCAGCACCCGACGGGCCTCCTAGTCCACCAGGAGGGTCGCGTAGGAGTCGCCCTTGCGGAGGGCGAAGTCGTCCACGCCCAACACTCTGACCAGGCTGGACGGAGGATCCGGAACAGCATGGAGCAGTCCCACAAGCACGTCCTTGGCCACCGGCATCCCCAAGAGCACGGCCAGCCGGGCCCCGGGACGCCCCGCCAGCACCATCGCGATCGACGACGGCATCCGGCGTAACAGCAGCGTGTACCGGACGTGCGGCTGGGCCGGACCCTCCACCTGCCCGGCAAACGTCACTGCGGAACAGTGGGAGCTGCTGCACTTGAACCGCCGCACCACGAACTCGATCACCACCGGCCTCAGCCCGACCGGCGCATCTCGCAGCCGCCGCGTGTACCGGCCGTGCACCCGCCAGGACAGCATGCCGCACTCCGGACACCGCACCGGCAGCGTGCGGCACTACGCACGACACGTGACCACCCCGGCGGTTCGCTCCACCGACTCCACCACCACACCGGCCAAATGCGGCAGCAACCGCCCAATTACCCTGAACTGTCCACCCAGTTGATGCCCAGTTCAGACCGGTTCTGTCACAAGATCTCCGACAGAGCCGAATTAGTGGCCGTCCACACCGGCTGCTGAACGGCGCCAGAGTGGCCTCACCGATGTGTTCGACCGGTCATCCGTCGTCACCGGTCTGGACGCAGCGCACCTGTCGCTCTCCACGAGCGTGGGGCGCGCTCCGGTCACCCGCGGACGTGGTCAGCGAAGGCGAGCTCACTGGCCTCCCAGGGTCGCCTGGGCCACGGCCCCGGGCCGGGCCATGATCAACGATCGGCCCGGCGTGGGTCCGTCCTCGCCATGGAATGAACCATCAGGATCATCAGTTACACGAGGAACAACCGACAGCATGTCGTTCCTCTCGACTTGGAGGAGCTTTCCGTGACTGCAGAACTGGACGGATCCACCGCTCTTGTCACCGGTGCCACCGCTGGCATCGGCCGGGCCGTTGCCCTTCGCCTGGCAGCGTTGGGGGCCTCGGTCATCGTCCACGGGCGGGACGAGCAGCGAGGTGCTGAGACCGTCAAGGAGATCGCTGCCGCAGGCGGGAAGGCCCGGTTCGTTGCTGCGGATCTGAGCCGCTCTGAAGATGTCCTGCGTCTTGCCGCCGAAGCAGGCGAGGTGGACATTCTGATCAACAACGCCGGTATCTACCGGTTCGCCAGTACGCCCGACACCACCGCCGAGATGTTCGATACGCAGATGGCCGTAAACTCACGCGCGCCGATGCTCCTGGTCGGTGCCCTCGCCCCGGGAATGGCTGCACGGGGGCGTGGCGCCATCGTGAGTGTGAGCACAGGGGCGGCTACCACGCCGGTGCGGGGAACGGGCGCTTACGGGGCCTCCAAAGCGGCACTCGAACTGCTCACACGAGTATGGGCTGACGAGTTCGGCGGCCAGGGCGTCCGTGTGAACGCCGTGGCCCCGGGCCCTGTCCATACCCCCGGGACGGAGGAGATGGGAGGTGAAACCCTCCAGGTGATCGGGCGAACCACCGTACTGGGGCGGGTCGCAGACCCTGAAGAAATCGCGGAAGCGGTTGTGTTCCTTGCCTCCTCCCGCGCCAGCTACATCACCGGCGCGGTGCTCGAGGCACGCGGCGGACAACTCGCGATCGGCTGACTCCGGGCTGGGCCGCGATGGACATGCCGAACCTGACACCCATGCCCATGATGCCCAAGGGCTGACCGGCGTGCCCGACGGGAAAGGCCCACACCACGACCAGCTGCTCGATGCCCAAGAGCGGCCCGTTCGGGCACGAGGCGAAGGTCCCCGGGCGCTCGGTCCGGCGACGGCTGCCTCGAGCCGTAAGAAGGGTTTCTGATCCCGGCGTGAGCAGTTGACGCGGTGCAGTTACGGAGGCAGCAGGCGAGACGATGGTCGCTGCCCAAGCATCAGGTGGCCAGGCCGGCCACTGTCGGTCTGCATTCTTCGGCATGTGATCAGGGCCGGCCTGGGCGAGGCTGACGTGATGGTAGAGCTCTGCGTGAGCCTGGAGCCGTTCGCGCAGCTCGATCTGGCCCTCGGGAGTATCGGAACGGAAATCAGTGCGGATGTGATCGTGTTCGCAGCCCTGCGGTGACCATGGCCGTCGGCACGGGTGTGGCCGCGTTCTCCGCGGAGACGGTCTCCCCGCGGCCCGGAGCGGCGCGCTCACTGATCCCCCGCGTCGCGGCCCCGCAGGCCGCGCGGCGTGAGTTGGTGGCGAGCATTCCCGTTCGCATGGCGCCATGGACGCCGGCCGGGCTCTTCATGGGGCTCGTAGCCAACATCATCCGGGACCTGCTCGACCTTCACAGCGGCCTCCTGAACGGCGCCACGGCGTCAGCGGCCGGCCTCTCCCTCGGCCGCCTGACCCCACGCCGCACGGTCTTCCTTGGCGGTGCGGCGTGCTGTTGGGAACCGCCGTGATCGAGGCGGGTGCCACCACCGGACTGCTGTCCCTTCTCTGGGTGGGAGGCGTCATCGACGGTGTGGGCTTCGGCGCCTCGTTCTCCGGCGCGGTCCGGGCCGTCGCCCGCTCGTGCACCCCACGAAGGACCGGGACTCTTCGGATCGGTCTACCCGGTCGCCTACCGGAGCTTCGGTGTGCCGGCGATCGTCGCGGGACTTCTGATCGCTCCGGTCGGACTGCTGGGTACCGTCCTCGGGTACGGCGTCGCCGCACCCGTCGTGGCAGCAGCCGTTGGGCCGTTCGCGCAGTACTGCGTTACCACGCGCGACCGATCCGGAAAGGAGACGTCGGCGCCGGTCAGGCCGTGGCGTTGACGTCGGCCCAGTGGACGACGTGTCCGGGCTGGTCGTGCTCGCCGTGGGCGGTGGTGATGTGGTCGATGATGTCCAGCCCGCGGCCGTGCTCGTCGGGGATGCCGCCGGCTGCCCACTCGCCCTGCCTGTCGGCGGGGCCTCCGTCGGAGACCTCGATGTGCACCCGGCGGGTGTCCGCGTCGCGGTTCAGCGCGAGGTTCAGTGGGGGCTGGGCGTGCTCCACGGCGTTGGTGACGAGTTCGGAAACGGTCAGCAGCACCGAGTCGGCCGCCTCCTCGGGGACACTCCACCACGTCAGGAGCCTTTGGGTGATCCTGCGGGCCTCTCCGGCGGCTTCCGGACGGTGCGCGAGGGGCCAGGCGCCGCCCGTTGCCCGTCGCGGCCTCCGGGTGACGCCTCGCCGCGGGGCGATGGCGGGCGCGTAGGTGTAGGTCATGGTCATCACCCTCTTCCGGCGCCACGGTGACGCCCGGAACTGCAGGCCCCTAACGGCCTGTGCCCACTTATATCATCATTCTATATAGAATGCCTATATAGAATGATGATATAAAGCCTCAAGTCGGGGATCTTGACCTGGTGGACGACGAGATTGCAGCTGGCCGGTAAAGCCGCTTACAGCCTGCAGGATTGTCCGGGGTTTCCCCGCAGGGCAGCGTAGAGACCAGGAAAACGGAATTGAACGGACGCCAGAAGGCCCAAGGCCCGACCGTCCCCTTCCGCGCGCGTCACGCCTGATGCGCTGTCACATACCCTTTCACTCCAGGAGATTGATCATGCGTAACATCAAGTGGCCCCTCGCCGCCCTCGCGGGTATCGCTCTGGCCCTGGGAGGTTCCGCCGTGTCGGCCGTCGCCGCGCCGGCCTCGCCGGTGGGCGTGCTTCAGGATCACCACCACCATCGTGACGACGTCGACTTCGCCCACTTCACTCACGACCACGGCGACGGCGGCTGGGGCGACGGCGGAGGGGGATGGTAGTTCCCTCCCCGAGGGGGCCGGCCGCGCGCCGGCCCCTGTCCGTGCCCGGCCGGCACTCCCCCAGGCAGTCGACCCGCCGGCGCGCTCGTCCTCCTCACCGGCGTCGAAAGCGCAGCGGCGGTCTAGTCGCGGCCTGTGCGGCCGCTCGGCACGAGCGGCAGTACCGCACTGAGGGTGGTTCCCGCCGTGCGCGGACTGTCCAGAACCATCCTGCCGCCGAGGGCTTCCACTCGGTCCTTCAGGCCCATGAGGCCGGTGCCGGCGGCAAAGGCGGCGCCGCCGACGCCGTCGTCCTGTACGCGGACACGCAGTACGCCGGAGTCGGTGTCCCCGGTGGCGGTGACGGTGACGATCGAGGCCTTTGCGTGCTTCGCCGCGTTCGTCAGTGCCTCGGAGACGACGTAGTACGCGCTGACTTCCACCCGTTCGGGCAGTCTCCCCTGGAGGCGCACCTCGACATCGACGGGGAGGACCGATCGGCGGGCAAGCGCCCTCAGCGCGGGACCGAGGCCGCCGTGAGCCAGGACCGCCGGATGGATGCCCCGTGCCACCTCGCGGAGTTCGTCGAACGCGCCCGTGACCCCGGCGGCGATGTCGCGCAGTCGCGCGCGGAGCTCGTGCAGATCCGGTGGAACCGTCAGCTGCGCGTGCTGGAGCAGGAGGAGCAACGACACGAGCCTCTGCTGGACGCCGTCGTGCAGATCACGTTCGATACGGCGGCGCGCCCCGTCGGCGGCCGTCACGACACGGGCGCGTGAGGCGGTCAGTTCGGCATGGGTCCTGGCGTTCTCGATGGCGATCGCTGCCAGATCGGCAAAGGCGGCCATCTGAGACTCGGTGTTCGCCGGGAACGGGCCGTCGCTCTCCTTCGAGGCGACGATCACGCCCCACACCTCCCCGCCCACCACGATCGGGCGTCCCACCGACGAGCGCATGCCCGGTGCCCGTGCCTTCCGGACGATCGCTGCGGTGGTGTCCTCGACGTCCTCGATGCGAACGGGACCGCACGTCGGCCGGACCTGGCGGGCGACACCGCGTCCGTCGAGGGCGGAGCGAGCACCGACGGGCGGCGGATCCGGCCCGCCCCATCGGCTCCAGGTCGCGACGCCACGCATGCCGCCGTACGCCTCGAAACACGCCAGGCAGGCCAGATCGGCGCCGCAGAGGAGGCCCATCTCGCGGGTCACGGCCTCGAACACGGTCGACGGCGGAGCGGACCGTGCGACGAGGGTGGCGACCTGCCGCAGCGCGGACTGCTGCTGCGACAGTTGTGCCGACACCTGAGCGGAGCGCCGTAGCCGCGCCGCCAGGCGGCCGACGATCGCCGCCGTGAGGAGGAAGGCGCCCAGAGCGACGGCCGACCGCGAGCCGGTGATCCCAAAGCCGTGCCGCCCGGCGTACGGCGCGACGGCGCCCAGGAGGACCGCCACACCCGCCACGATCGCCGTTCCGGCGAGCCGGCCCGTCACCCGGTGCCGACTCCGTATGCCCACCCGGCCCTGTGTCATCGCTTCACGCCTCCGGCCCGGCCTGGACCCGGCGGTTCAGCGGTCGACTGGTGCAGATGCCCATGAGAACCTGCAGCTGGGCAGGTCATCGCCGCCATCGGCCGGCGACGGAATCGGCCGGACATGCCGCACAGGACGGTGGAAGGCGCGGTATGACACAGTTGCGAGTGGTTCTGGCGGACGACGACGTGCTGCTTCGCCAGGGCCTGGCAGGCCTGCTCGAGCGGGCCGAGGTGTCCGTCGTGGGGCAGGCCGGTGACGGCCCGGCCTTGCTGCAGCTCGCGAGGGACACGGTGCCCGACCTGGTCGTGGTCGACATCCGTATGCCGCCGACCAACACCACGGAGGGACTGGATACGGCCCGCGTCATTCGCCGTGAGCTGCCGGATGTCGGCATCCTGGTCCTGTCCGCGCATGTCGAGGTGGAGCAGGCCATGGAGCTGTTGGCCGGCGGTCGGCGGATCGGGTATCTGCTCAAGAGCCGGGTCGCCGACGTGGAGGAGTTCCTGGAGGCGCTCAGGCGGATCGCCAAGGGCGGATCCGTCGTGGATCCCGCCCTGGTTCAGGAACTGGTCGCGGCGCAACGACGAAGGAATCCGCTCGACGCGCTGAGCGCACGCGAGCGCGAGGTACTGGCCCTGATGGCTGAGGGCCGGTCCAACGTAGGTATCGCACGCCGTCTCTGGGTCACCGAGGGCACCGTCGAGAAGCACGTGCGCAGCATCCTCGGCAAACTGGGCCTGTCCGAGAGCGACGATGACCACCGGCGGGTACGAGCCGTCCTGACCTTCCTGCAGGCCCCCTGATCCCGCGCCGAACAGGAGGCGGTCCGGCGACACCTCTGCGGTGCGGGGGAACGCGTGGACATGGCGGCTGCCCGCCAGGTCGCGGGGCGCCCGGAACCGGATCAGCATGTCGGCCGCTGTCCCTTCCGACGGCCCGACCCGTCGGGCGGCCACTGGCTTCCCGGTGCCTCGGTCACCGTGGCAGTGCAGGGCGCCGGCCGGTCGTCCACTCCCCCGCGTGCTGATGTCGTCGCGAGGGGGCTGGTGGCGGTTGCCGCCCGCGTGGTCTCGCCGCGGATGCGGATCAGGGAGGTGGCTGCTGCGGCGAGGGCCATGGCGATGGCCAGGGTGAAGACGATGACCAGGCCGTCGTGGAAGGGCCGGGAGATCAGGTGGGGGAAGAATTCCCGCCCGGTCAGGATCGCCGTGTTGGCTCGAGGGAGGTGGTCGAGGATGGTCGGGCCGAGGAGCTGCCGGAGGGGGTTGTAGCCGAGGAAGGCCGCGAACAGGACGCCGACCGGCGGCAGCATGGCAACGGTGTGAGCGGCTGGGGCGGGCACGTGCTGGGCGGTGAGGCCGGAGCTGAGGGTGCGCGGCAGTGAGCCGGCGAGTCCGGCGACCATCAAGGAGAAGAAAACGCCCATGGACAGCACCGTGCCGGCATTCTGGAAGGTGGCGCGCATGCCGGAGGCGGCGCCGCGGGCGTCCGGCGGAACGCTGGACATGATGATCGATGTGTTCGGCGCTGCGAACAGCCCGTTGCCGAGGCCGTTGAGCAGGACCAGGGCCGCGAAGAGGCCGTAGGGGAAGTCGGTGGGCAGGAGGAGCAGCCCGGCGAAGGAGGCGGCCATCACGACGCATCCGGCGACCGCGAACGGCCGGGCGCCCCATCTGTCCGACAGGGCCCCGGAGACCGGTCCGGCGGCGAGGAAGCCGACGGTGAGGGGCAGCAGGTAGATGCCGGCCCACAGCGGGGTGCGGGCGTAGTCGTAGCCGTGGAGCGGCAGCCAGATGCCCTGCAGCCAGATGATGAGCATGAACTGCAGACCACCGCGGGCGATCGCGCCCAGCAGAGTGGCCGCGTTGCCGCCGGCGAAGGCGGCATTGCGGAACAGCCGCAGCGGGAACATCGGTTCGGCGACGTTCATCTCCACGACGCAGAAGACGGCCAGTGTCAGCGTGCCGCCGACGAGGCCGGCGAGCACCCAGGGGTTGGTCCAACCCATCGTGTGGCCGCCGTACGGCTGGATGCCGTAGGTGATGGCGGCCAGCAGTGCCGTCAGGCCGGCGGCGAAGGTGAGGTTTCCCCACCAGTCGATCCGCCCGGGATTGCGGATCCCCGTCTCGTGCAGCGACTTGTACGCCCACACGGTGCCGATCAGTCCGATCGGCACGTTGACCCAGAAGATGGAGCGCCAGTTCCACTCCACGAGCGCGCCGCCGAGGACCAGACCGATGAACGTGCCGGCGATGCCGGCGACCATGTTCACGCCGAGCGCCATGCCGCGCTGCCGGGCGGGGAAGGCGTCGGTGAGGATGGCGGTCGAGTTGGCCATCAGCATCGCACCGCCGACGGCCTGCACGATCCGCCACCCGATCAGCCACAGTGCGCCGGCCGAGCCGTGCAGCGGGTCGACGGAGAGGATCACCGAGGTGACGGTGAAGATGACGAATCCCGCGTTGTAGATGCGTACCCGGCCCCGCATGTCGCCGAGACGGCCGAGGGTCACGACCAGCACGGCAGTGACCAGCAGGTAGCCCATCAGCATCCACAGCAGGTAACCGACGTTGCCCGGCCGGAGCGGGTCGAGACGGATGCCGGTGAAGATACCGGGCAGCGAGATCAGCACGATCGAGCCATTGATGGTCGCGATCAGGACGCCGAGTGTGGTGTTGGTCAGCGCCACCCACTTGTAGCGGGGATGGTCGGCGCTGATCCAGGCACGGCGACCGCGGGGACGGACGCCGGGGGCGGTACCACCCGTAGGGCGGGGGCGGGGGCTCTGGTCGGTGGTCACCGGCTGCCCTCCCTCCTTGCTTCCTTGGGGGGACGAGCGGGTCAGTTCACGGTTGCCGGGCTGGGCGCGGGTGTGGCTGCGAAGGCGGCCCACGATGCGCGGTCGACGACCGGACGGCGCAGCGTGCGTGCTTGACGAGGGGCGTTCCAGCCGAGTACGCCGACCACCCTCCCGTGGTGCCCGTAGGCGGCGGCGAAGTGGCCGTCCGACGGGTCGCCGTAGACGATCCGCATCTCCGCGTCCGGCGGGAAGATCCCGTACGCCTGGATCCTGGTGTCGTACTGGTCGGTCCAGAAGTAGGGCACGGGAGCGAACTGAGTCGCGTCGCCGAGCAGGTTGCCGGCCACGGCCATGGCCTGCTCGCCGGCGTTCATCCGGTGCTCCAGCCGCATGCGGGTGCCGAAGTGGGCATTGGGCCAGGAGGCGACGTCGCCGGCGGCGTAGATCCCGGGTGCCGCCTGGCAATACGCGTCGCACTCCACCCCGTCTCCCAGCCGCAGGCCCGAACCTCTCAGCCAGCCGGTCGCGGGCGCGGCGCCGAGGGCCAGGACGACGACGTCGGCCGGCAGCGTGGTGCCGTCGCCGAGTTCCACTCCGGTCACCCGGCCGCCGGCGCCGCGCAGCCGGCGTACCGGCACTCCACAGCGCAGACCGGTTCCGTGGTCGCGGTGCAACTCGGCGACGAGCGCACCGATCCGGTTCCCGAACGGGCGCCGCACCGGGACCGGCTCCGGCTCGGCCACGGTCACCTCCAGGCCCATGGCCCGGGCGGCCGCGGCCACCTCGGTACCGAGGAATCCGGCACCGACCACGACCACCCGGGGCCCGGCGAGCAGCGCGGCGCGCAGGGCGAGGGCGTCGTCGAGGGTGCGCAGGACATGGACGCCGGCCAGGGCGCTGTCGGGCAGACGCCGGGGCGTGACACCGGTGGCGATGACCAAAGCGTCGAAGCCGATGCTCTCGCCGCCTGCAAGGCGCACCCGGCGGCCCGGGACGTCCAGCGCGACGGCGCGCTGGCCGAGCCGCAGGTCGGCCCGCAGCCGCGCGAGGTCCGGCAGGGAGCGCAGGGTGGCGCGTTCGGGCCCCCAGGCGCCGGTCAGGATCTGCTTGGACAGCGGCGGCCGGTCGTACGGCGGACGGGCTTCCTCACCGATCAGCGTGAGGGTGCCGTCCCAGCCGCGGCGACGGAGGGTCTCGGCCGCGGTCAGGCCGGCGGCCGAAGCTCCCACGATGACTATCCGCTTCACTGCTCGTCTCCCTGTTCCTCCACCCAGATCGCCTGGGCCGGACAGAGGGCGACGGCCTGCCGGACGGCGCCCGCCAGGCCCTCGGGCGGGTTCTCGGCGAGCAGGACGACGATGCCGTCCTCCTCGCGCTGGTCGAACACCTCCGGTGCGCTCAGCACGCACTGCCCGGAGGCCACACACTTGCTCTGGTCGACGATCACCTTCATCGGATCCTCCTTCTCCGCGCGGCACTTGGCCGCGCTCACCAGGTGACGGGCAGTTCGTAGACGCCGTAGACGGCCCCGTCGTGCTTGAACGGGATCTCGTCGAGATCCACCGCGAGCTTCAACGCGGGGATGCGGCGGTACAGGGTGCTGTAGACGACCTGCAGCTCCACCCGGGCCAGCGGCTGGCCCAGGCACTGGTGGACGCCGAAGCCGAAAGCCACGTGGTGGCGGGGATTGCTGTCGATGTCCAGCCGGTCGGGGTCGGGGAAGGCCACGGGATCGCGGTTGGCGACGTCGTTGGAGAGGACGACGCCCTCGCCGGCGCGGATGGTCACGCCGCCGACCTCGATGTCGGCGAGGGCCACCCGGCGGCGTCCGCTGTGCACGATGGAGAGGTAGCGCAGGAGTTCCTCGACGGCCGAGGCGACCGTCTTCGGGTCGTCGCTCTCGCGCAGCCGGGCCAGTTGGTCGGGGTTCTGCAGCAGGGCCAGGGTGCCCAGCGCGATCATGTTGGCGGTGGTCTCGTGCCCGGCGGTCAGCAGCAGCATCCCCATGCTTGCCGCTTCATGCCGGGAGAGCTCACCGGCCCTGACCCGCTCGGCCAGCGTGGAGAGCACGTCGTCGGCCGGGTGGGCGAGTTTGACGCCGATCTGCTGGTCCAGGTAGTCGAGCAGTTGCCGTGTGGCCACCCGCGCCTCCTCCACGGTGCTGGTGCGCCTGATCAGGATCTTGCTGTTGGCCTGGAAGAAGTCGTGGTCGGCATACGGAACGCCGAGCAGCTCGCAGATCACCAGCGACGGCACCGGCAACGCGAACGCCTGCACCAGATCAACCGGCTTCGGCCCGGCGAGCATGGTATCGATCAGGCCGTCGACGATCTTCTGAATGGCCGGCCGCAGCGCCTCCACCTGCCTGATGGAAAAGGCCGCGGTCACCATTCGGCGAAGCCGGGCGTGCTCCGGATCATCCATGTTGATGAAGGTCCGCGACTGCCTCCGGCGCTCCTTTTGGGCCGGGCTCAGATGGGGGTAGTGCGGGAGGTCGCTATCCGAGCCGATCCGTGGATCGGCCAGCAGAGCCCGTACGTCGTCGTAGCGGGTGACCAGCCACGGGGTGCTGCCGTCCCACAGCCGCACCCGGCTGATCGGGGCCTGGTCCTGCAGCGTGCGCAGAGCCGGCGGCGGATCGAAGGGGCAGCGGGCAGCCCGGGCCATGGGGTAGTCCGGTACCTGCGTCGACGGCACATCGGTGCCGGGTGCCGAGAAGGTGTTCATGGTTCTCCGCCCTTTCCGGAAGTCGGACATGGGGGCAGTGCCGGGACCGGGCCCCAGTGCGCGGGGGGGGCGACGGAGCAGGTCCCGCCTGCGGGAGGAGACACCGAAGAGCGCAGCCAGGAGGCTCAGGAGGGCGATTCGCCGCCGGAAACACTTGGTCGCCATGCGACTTGCACCATCCGGCGCACGACGGGCAGGGCCGTGCGCACGGCCTCGCCCAGCGCCCGCACGTCCTGCTCGGGCAACGCGGCCAGCATGTCGGCCATCCGGGCACACTGCGCGCGCCGGCGCTCGGCCATCACCTCTCGCCCGGCTTCCGTGATGGCAACCAGGCGGACCCGCCCGTCCTCGGGATGGCCCACTCGAGTGGCCAGGCCCTGGTCTTCCAGCCGCTGCACCAGGGCGGTCATCGACGGTTGGGCGATACCCTCCGCCGACGCCAGCGCGGTCAGCCGGATCGGACCTTCCCGCTCCAGCCGGCTGAGCGCCGCGGCGGTGGTCAGACTCATGCCCTGCCGATCCGACAGAAGGTGCCTGACCAGTCCGATGGCCAGCTCGTTCAACGCCGCCGCCACCTCCTGGTGACCCTCTTCAGGTGTCTCATCCATACCCATACCTATATCACCCTTCTATATAGGTTGTCTATATTCTCAACCTATATAGACAGACTATATAGAAGGGTGATATAAATGCCGTAGCCCTTCAGGGGTTCTGGTCACAACCAGGGCGCCGCAGCGGCGCCCGGAGGAAGGTGATGACCGTGACCTGCACCTACGCCCCAGAGGCACCCTCTCGCAGAGATCCTGCTCGGAGTCCGTCGACATCAGTCGACACATGGACCCTCGCGCACGACCCGGAAGCCGCGGGGGAGGCCCGCAAGATCACCAAAGAGTTCCTGGCCCAGTGGAGCGTCGCCGAGGACACGGCCGACTCGGTCCTCCTGACCGTCTCCGAACTCGTCACCAACGCCGTGGAGCACGCCCAGCCTCCACTGAACTTCGGACTGAGCCGCGACCCGGGCACTCAGCGAGTCCACATCGAGGTGTCCGACGGAGGCCCCGCCGCCACGGACGGCGACTGGGCAGCCAGCTGCACCCCCGACGAGCATGGCCGCGGACTGGAGATCGTCGATCAGCTCACCGCCGCGCACGGCCACCGTGAGGAGGCCGGACGCGCTGTCCACTGGGCCGACGTCACCAGCACGCCCCGACTCGACCGCGCGGCAACAGGCTGGGCCGGATGACGGCACCAGCCGTCGCATGGAGCGGCTGCTGCCGCCGAGCACGGCGATTCTCATAAACGGTCATCTGTGAGAGTTCTACGATTGCGTCGAGGGTGACACGTTTCCGCGGGTCGCCGCTCGCAGAAGACCTCTCGAAACCGGCATGCCGTGCAAGGCACTTCTGAGGCGCAGCCGCCATGGATTCGACGCCCGGTCAGGCCGAATCGGCGGCAGAACGTCGCGGCTGCCCGAGCGGTGACGCGTCCGCCGGCCGCGCTGCCACACCCGGGGCGGGAAGAGACCGCCGCGAAATGCCACAGCCCCACTTCGTCCTCGTTTCCGCTCAGCGAGAGGAACTCGAAGTGCCGGTTCCTGCAAGCCGAGGCCCTGGCCACGCGTAGAAGCAGGGTGGGCGCTCGCGGTCGTGCCGCGCCCCGCTTGGAGCAGCCGGCGAGAATCGGGCACGCCCGTGCGCCGGCCGCCCGGCAGAAGCCGGCGAGCCGGCTCGAAGCTCTCCTGCCCACGCGGTCGGTGGAGCCTCCATCGGCGGCGTCAAGCCGTGTTGAGGGGCACTCGGTAGCCGAGGAAATGAGGGGCCGCCAGACCCGGCGGCCCCTATTTGATCAATGCGCTGACCTGCCTAGAGCTGATGACAGCTGTCAACGTGCGTCATCGTTGATTGTCCTCCGATGGCCCCGGGATCGGCCGGGATCACTACCCGATGACAGGTTCCAGAACGAACACCGGGAACTCCCGCGAGGTCTTCTTCTGTACGTCGGCGTACCTCGGAAAGACGGCGACCGCGCGTTGCCACCACTCCGCCCTCTCCTCGCCGGTGGCCTCATGGGCCGTCATGTCCTGCTTCACTGAGCCGTCCTGGAGTTCGACGTGCGGATCGGCCTTGAGGTTGAAGTACCACAGGGGATGCTTGGGGGATCCACCCAACGAGCCGACCACCGCATAGCGCCCGCCGTACTCGACGCGCATCACCGGCGCCTTGCGGATCTTGCCGCTCTTGGCGCCCCGGGTGGTCAGCACCACCACAGGCCGCCCTGTGTCCCACAGTGTCGTCCCCTTGGTGCCGCCGGAGCTTTCGTACACCTCCACTTGCTCGCGCACCCACTGCGTCGTGCTCGGTTCATACTCGCCCTCGAGAGGCATGGCATCCGTCCCCTCGTCGTAGGAATGTTCTCGCACCGAGCTCTAACGCCGGTGTGCGCACCAGACATTCCGGGCAGGGAGTGACCTTGCAGGTGGATGCACTGTCCGCGGTCGGCTCCGACTTCCCACCTGGGGCCATCGTTCCGAGGGCCCACTCACGCCCGAGGAACCGACCTTCGCGAACGCCTCCAGGCCCAGGTACTCCAGAGCTGAAGGTCGAGTAGCCGGCAAGATCATCGCCTAGGGCCAACGGCAGTTCCAGCGATCTCCGAGGCCCGTTTCGCAGATCGCCCAGAAGCGTCATCACCTCGGGCAAGAACCAGGGCAATCGCCCCTCGGTCGCCACGGCCTACCGCATGCTCGCCGAGGGCGAAACGGTCGGCCTCAGGACCTTTTCTCGCTTCGGGCCTACGTGCCTTGGCCCGCGAGTGCGACCTTCCTTCCGGTGCGTGCCGCTTCTCTGATCCGCTCCAGCATGCGGTGCCGCCGGACAGCGTGCCGGAAGTCGGGAACGCCGTCCTCGTCCGGTGCGAGGTTCCCGGTGATCTGGTCGCGCAGGAGCGCGTACTGGTGGGCGACGTTGCAGGCGGGCTCGGCGGTTCGCTCGGTCCACCGGGTCAGCGACCGTTGGTATCGGGCGGGAATCGGAAGTTCGACCGGCGCGCCGTCGCTGCCCCTGGCGCCGTACAGCCGCAGCCCCCCGTACCACCACCATGGAGCCTGGACGGCCTTGACGACGAGATCGCCGTCCGTGCCGTTGATCTCCCAGTGAAACGCGGTGGCGCGGGACGTCCCACCGCGGAGGTGCATCGCGGCCACGGCCCCCGACTCCAGCACCCCCGTGACCGCGATCTGGTCCTCTGCGCTCTTGGCCGCGACCGCCCCGCTCGTGACGTGGACGACCTCGGGGCGCAGGTTCTCGACGAGAGCCAACACCTCGCGGAACTCCCCGAGCACCATGGTCAGCGCGTCGACCGAGTGCCCGAAGGGGATCGACAGCAGCGTCGCGCCGCTCGTGACGTCCAGAATGTATGCGTAGTTGTCTTCGTAAGTGGCGCCCCCGATCCCGCCCGACCCGAGCATGCTGGTCGACAGCACCCGCCCCACATAGCCGTCGGCGACCAGGTCCCGCAGATACCGAAGCGACGGAGCCGACCGGGCCTGCAGGCCGACTCCCGTGAGCACACCCCTGCGATGCGCGAGGTCGGCCAGCTCCTCGGCCTGTGCGAGGTCGGCACCGAGCGGCCACTCGCTGAACACCATCTTCCCCGCTTCCAGCGCGGGTCGGATGAGCTCCAGGTGGTGCGGAACCTTCACCGTCACCACCACGAGATCGACTTCCTCACTGCGGGCCAGCTCCTCTGCGCTGTCGAAGGTCAGCGGCACCGCATACTTCTCGCCGGCGGCACGCGCCGATTCGGCGGTGCCGGCGCTCAGCGCCCGCAACTCGTACCCGTCGAGCCCGGCCAGCGCCGGCACATGGGCGGTGGCCGCCCACCCTCCGCGCGCGCTCAGACCTACGACACCGACACGAATCAGCCCTCCATGAGGGGAAGTGGACGTCATGCGCACCCCAGTGTTCGCGACCGCCTGCTCTCTCACCTCGGAACGGCCCATAGCCATGGAGGACACGGTCCGAGCATCACGTTCAGCTACATGCCCTAGTTCTGAGAGGACTTCTGCGAGCGAGCTGGGCGAATGCGGGCGGTTCGCGCGTCGCCGGGCGGCTCTCTCAACTGACCGTTTGCGAGAGACCCGAACCGGAACTGGCGCTACCGCTGACCACGGTTCCTGTGTTCCTGTCCCGTCTCACGTGATCCCGTCTCTCTCTCACGGCGTGTTATCGGATTCGCTGCTGGTCTCATCCGGCGGTGTCCTTGCAGGCTGATGTGGCGCGGCGAGTCTCACTGGATCGTGTTCGTCGGACCGGTTTGTCTCCGCGGTCCGTGTACGTGGGGCGGTTCCGTCTCACCTGATATTCCCTCTCTCGGGCGGTTTGGGGCGGTTTCTTTTGTCGCCCCGGCTGCCGTTCTGGCTCTTTGTGATCAGTAGCCGTACGGCGTCGAGGGGGTGTCGCGGTGGTCTTGCCCGAGGGGCCCGAGGGGTTCGAGGTCGAATACGTCGATGCCGATGGGGTGCGCCGTCGGGTCGAGCTGGTCGAGTGCTGGGCGGAGCCGTTCGGGCGGTTGCCGCCGGCTCGTACGGTGCGGACCTATCCGGGGCAGAACTCGGTGACGCGCCAGTCCTGGGCCGCGACGACGCGGGGTCCGCTGCTGGTCGAGTCGCAACTGGAACGGCATCACGCGATGCTGCTGGACTTCGATCCGCAGGTGACGGGGCTGGCCGCCCAGCCCTTCCGGTTGCGAGCGCGCAAACGGCCAGACCCCCTGGCCCAAACGGGACTTGCTGCTGCCACAACTCCGCTCCGGCGACACCATCACGATCACTCGGCTTGACCGGCTCTTCTACTCCGTCCAGAACCTCATCGTCGTCGGCACCGACCCGCGCAACCGCGGCATCCGCATTCACGCCGTCGAGCAGCACATCGACAGCAACGCCCTCGAAGGCCGAGACCTCTTCGGCATGATGTCCGTCTTCGCCGGCCTGCACCATGAATTCGTACGCGCCGCCACCAACGACGGCCTCGCCGCCGCCCGCGCCCGCGGCGAGACCGGTGGGCGCCGGTCCCGGCTCACTCCTGAACAGGCCGAGCAGGCACAGCAGCTCTACGATTCGGGCGCCTCCATCCCGAAGATCGCCCAGACCTTCAAGACCGGACGTTCCACTATCTACCCCTACATCACACCCAAACCAGCGAACTGACCAGCGCGGGACAGCCAATACGCGGCCGCCTTTCGCGAGTCACCCATCCGCCCGGCAGCATGCTGACGTCACGCTGCCACGACATGCGGACGCGCGAACACTGAGTTGTCGATGACAACGTCCATCATCGGCAACGGGTCGACTTCCTGAAGATACGCTCGGCCACCAGATACCTGTTGCGGTGGATCGACTCTGCTTCAGTTCCGGCCCAGTCCTGGTCGCGCTCGGCACCCCGCTGAACGGACAGTTCCGCATCCACCTGCAACCAGATGCGGAAGTCCCAGTACTCATTGATCTCAGGGCGGAAGGCGAAGACACCATCCACGATCAGCACCGCGTCCGCGCCAAGCGGCGTCACTTCGGATGAGTGATCTCGCTGGGTCAGTGGATCGATGCTGCACAGAGCGCAGGTTGTCGCTCGCGATGACCGGCAGGGATCCAGCAGCAGGCGTTTGACCGCTTCATAGTCATACGCGTTGCGGTAGTACCCCTCACCAGACTCCCGGTCACAGAGGTGCCGGTCCCTCCACGGCTTCTTGAAATCGTCGAGAGTCGCCCGGAGCACTGGCCGCCCCGCAGTACTGATCCACTCAGCCAGTTCATGTCCGAAGCTCGTCTTCCCAGCAGCGGTGAAGCCGTCGATCCCCACGAGCAGGCGCCCCTGACCGAGGGCCAGGACGCGCTTGGCGATCTCTTCTACCAGCATGCTGCGCTCGACGGAGGCCGCCGGAGGACAGGGCTGCCGCCAGGACGAAGTCGAATGATGCACGTCCGCCTGTGGTGATGTCATGGAGGTGAACCTATCTGCTGGTTCAGCGGCCAGGAAGATCGCCCATCAGCACTCAGAGCGCCGACCCGCAACAATCATCATTTCAAGCCAGCGGACACGATGAAGTGAGACAGCCGTCGGCATCTCCTCGGCGCGGGCACGATGAGATGAGACACGGGCGCCGTCCCCTCTCACGGCAAAGCGCATCCTCACTGGTCAGAACGCCCCGCGAAGGCAAGATCCAATGAGACGGGACAGTTCCCCGAGGCCGTTATCCCAATAGGGAAGCGAGCCTGCGCCATTCCTCCCTCGGGAGCTTGTCCCTGTGGGTGCCGGTGAGCACCTGGAGGGCCACGTGGTCCCCGCCTGCTTGATAGAAGGTGTCGATGCGGTCGCGGATGCGGTCCTCGTCGCCCCAGGCGAAGACCGCGTCGACCAGGCGGTCGCTGCCGCCCTCGGCCAGGTCGGCCTCGGTGAAGCCGTGCCGCAGGAAGTTGTTGGTGTAGTTCGGCAGGGTGAGGTACATGGCGAGGGCGTCACGGGCCAGCGCGCGGGCCCGGGCCGGGTCGGTCTCCAGAACCACCTTCAGCTCCGGGGCGAGCAGCGGGCCCTCGCCGAGGATCTCGCGGGCCTGGGCGGTGTGTTCGGGCGTGACCAGGTAGGGGATGGCGCCGGCCGCCCGCTCGCCGGACAGCTTCAGCATCTTGGGGCCCAGCGCGGCCAGCACCCTGCTGTCGGCGGCGACGCCGGCTTCGTCCAGCTCGTCGAGATAGCCGGTCATCGCCGCGTACGGGCGGCTGTAGTCCTTCACCAGCGGGCCGTGGCTCACGCCGAGACCCACCAGGTAGCGGCCGGGGTGCGCCGATGCCACCTCGGCGAAGCCGGCCGCGGTCGTGGCGGCCTCCTGCTGCCAGATGTTCAGGACGCTGGTGCCGACGAGGATGCGGCGCGTCGCCCCGATCAGCGGGGCGACATGGTCGGCGGTGCTGTTGTTGCCGAGCCAGATGGCGCCGTACCCGAGTTCCTCCAGTTCGGCCGCGGCCTCGTCCAGTTCGCCGCGCCGGGCCGGGTCCTCCGAGCGCAGTTCGACGCTCCAGGCACCGTACCGGCCGACTTGCTGCTTCAGGGGGACTGCGGTGTCGCTCATCGGGTGTTCCCTCCGCGTGGTGGGCTGTGCCGTGATCATCACGTCTCCAGCCACTGCCGACCGGAGGGCGTCCCGGGTCGATTCAGGCCGTTCCCTCAGTTGGTCGAACGGCCCATAAGACGTCGCACACGCACGAGCGCGCCACTGTGGTGGGCGGGCTCGTGCCCGTCCGGGCGTGAGTAGGTGGCGTACAGAAATTGCCGATCAGGGCCTCGACCAGCTCCTGCTGGCGAAGGCGGATTCCCGCGGCGGCAGGTCGTGCGGAGCGGGTCCTACTCGCAGGCGGCGGCCCTGATAGAGGGGCGCGTTGACGATCTCCCGCATCTCGTAGCGGCCCTGGTGGCCGCTGACCGAGGGGTGCTTGGCCTTCCACTCGGCGATCACCTGCTCGATCAAGGAACGGCTTGTGCTCCTCGGGCTGAGGCGGGGTGTGCAGAACTACTGGGCTCCCTCCGTCGGCTGGCCCCACCTCGAACTGGAGCTAGTCCGGTGGCGGATACAGATGCTGCTCGATCGCGGTCTGATAGTTGCACGGCCAGAGTTCCAGATCATCGGGGAACGGGCGTTCGATGGCGGCAGAAGACGGCGAACCCCAGCAACGGGGCGTTCAAGGATGACCCATCAGGCAAGTACCACCCGGATCTGTCCACAAGATGCGGCGACATGTGCCCGTCCCCAGCGCGCACGAGGAAGTGGCGCACCTGGTCTCCGGAACCACCGCCCCCGCCAGCCTCCCCCGAATCGTCGCCGCCAGCCTCATCGGCACCATCGCGAGGTACGACAACTCATCCACCCAGGACCAAGACCCAGCGGTCGGCGGGGCCTTCTCCTCGGGCAGCGCCCGGTCGGGCTCCTCGGGGGCGTCTTTGCGGGTGGCCCCCACCGAGGCGAGAACCACCGCGGCGACGCCCGCCCACTGCGTCCTGGCAAGGTGCTGGCCCAGGAGGAACAGGCCGATCAGCGCGCCGACCGCCGGCTCCAGGCAGGTGAGCACACCGAAGACGCGGGGTGGGAGCTGGCGCAGCGCCTCCAGGTGGAAGGTGCAGGGAAGGAGGCTGGAGAGGACGGCCACCACAGCGGCGACGACGAGCGTGCCCGGCGCCAGGAGACGAGTACCGACCTGCACGACACCGTACGGCAGGCTCAGCAGTGCTCCCCCGGGACAGCCAGGGCGAGGCCACGGCCGTCGGGGACGCGCTCGGCCAGCCGTTTGCCTACCACGACGTATACGCCCCAGCAGCACCCGGCGACGGCGGCACAGATCGCTCCGGCCACGTCGAGGGCCTTGCCGGAATGGCTGAGCAGGACCACACGGTCGCCGCGAGGCACGCCCACAGCAGGTCGAACAGGCGCCAGGATCCGCACAGGGCGATGACGAAAGGGCCGAGGAACTCCAGCGTCGTGACGGCGCCGAGGGGCAGCCGGTCGACCGCTTCGTAGTAGGCGAGGTGGTGCAGCGCCAGGAGCGTGCCCGCGGTGGCGATGATGCCGAGGGCGGACCGGTCGGCCCGGATCCGTGGTCGCCACGGGGCGACGAGGACGAGCGCGGCGAGGCACAGCCGCACGGTCACCACCCCTCCCGGGCCCACGGCAGGGTAGAGACGGGTGGTGAGCACGGCCCCGCACTGCAGACCGAGCACACCGCCCATGACGAGTCCCGGGGGGCGGTACGGCCCCGAGTTCCCGGCTGATCGCCGCGGCGGCGCGGACGCGAGGCGTGGGGAACTGGCTGATGGCTACTGGGCTCCTTCCGGCGGCGTGGCTCGTCGCTCACGTGCCGCCGCTGGTGACGGGTGGTACGCCGGCTCGACCCCCGGCTGACTTGGCGGTGGAGTGTCGCCGACGGCGACTCGTTGAGTCGTCAGCGTCGTTGCGATGCCATGAGGCGGGGACTCTGGGCCCGCAGTGCCTCACGGAGGCCGAACAGGCGGTCCGTCAGCCCGGCGATGCCCTTGGCGGGTTGCACGTGCCCGACGACGGGAAGGTGGGCCATGAGCGCCTGATGGGCCCTCGCGCCGAAGCACACGTCGCCGGACGGCAGGACCGTCACGCTGTCGTGGTCCGCCATTCTCACCTGCCACGCCACCGCCTCCTGACAGGACAGGCCGGGCGGCAGGTCGAGGGCGACACGGCCGTCGCCGATGCGGACGCGATAGCCACCCGGAAGACCCAGCGGTCCCGGCACGTCGGCGTACACCTCTCTGCCCGCCGTCAACGAGACGGCGAGCACGGCGGCGGTGTGTCCGGTCACCGGGTTCAACTCCTCGCGGGAGCAGGAACGGTGAGCCGCGAGCAAATCGCCCCTCTGCGGCACGGGCCGGTCGTCCAGCCAGACCCGGGCCTCGTCCCCGGGGTCGGCGGGTGCGTGGAGATGCGCGTGGTGCGCGACACATCACCCCTGTGAGGCCAGGGGCCCGCCGTCGGGCGCTGTAGGTGGAAGCGTCACGGTCGCGATGCCGATCTCGAACCCTGCGGCGAGTTGGGCGTACGTGTCGCCGCATCGCAGGTTGGCCAGGGCGGGCAGGGCCTGACGACGGACGGGCGGACGCCGCCATCGCCTGCCGGTGTCCCGCCGATGAGCGGCCAGTTGCCTCGCCAGGTGCCGCAGCGTGCGGCTGGACAGATCGATCGACGACGGGTGGACAAGCACGCGAAGCTCCTGACGGAAACGGGTGATCTTGGTCGAGTACCCGTCCAGCAGGAGCTTCGTCGTTCCGTACCACCCATGCCCACCAACACCCCGACGCCACAGCCAGGTTGGAAAAGGCTCAGTGAGCCGGGCGATAGGGTGTGCCACGACCCTGCGGAGCCGGGCCGGAGGAGTGGGTCGGTCGCGCCCCAGCCGTCACAGCGCATCAGGTGACACCGTGCCGCTGTGCCCGGAACCGGCCTTTCAGCGCCACGCACGTGGCGAGTGCGGCCGCCACCAGCCCGGCGAGCATGGCTGACCGGTCGCCGACCACCGTGGAGGTGTGCCATGTCCGGTCGACCGCGTTGGCGACCGTGGGAAGCAGCGCCGCTCCCATCGCGGCGCCCAACTGCCGGCTGGTGTTGATCACTCCACCGACCAGGCCCTGGTCACGGTCGGCGATCCCGGTACTCGTGGTGACCATGCTCCCGAATGCCAAGCCGGCGGTGCCGAACCCGACGAGGGTCACCGCCGCGAGCGGCAGGTGGGAACCCCCGGCCGTCGGGAGCTGGGTCAGGGCGGCGAAGCCGACGGTCGCGGCGGTTCCGGTCACCACCAGCACGCGATGAATGCCGAGATGTCGCGTCAGCCGTGCGCCCAGCAGACCGGTGACGAGTCCGACAACCCCTTGTGGAGCGATGCTCAGTCCGGCTTGGAGCGGGGACAGCTGCAGGACCTGCTGAAGATAGACGGAGAGAACGAGCATTTCACCACCGTTCCACAGGCCGAGCAGCAGCATGAGGGTGCTGGCGTCGCGCAATCCGTGGATGTGCAGCAGGGCCGGCTGCACGAGCGGGTCGGGCCGACGGTGTTCGTTCGCCGCGAAGGCCGCGCCCGCCAGGGCGGACAGTCCCAGCGGAGCCAGTACGCCGACGGAGTCGATACCGGTGGTGGCAGTCTGGGAGACAGCGAAGACCAGGGCGCCCACCGCCAGGGTGATCAGGAGCGCGCCGGTCAGGTCCAGGTGCCGCCCGGCACGCGTCGGTCTCGACTCCCGCAGGACATGGGGAGCGAGCAGTAGGGCGGCCAGCCCCACCGGCACGTTGACCAGGAACACCGAGCGCCAGCTGAGGAATTCCACCAGTACGCCGCCGAGCACCTGGCCGGCGACGAAGCCGACGGACGCCGTCGCACCGTACAGACCCAACGCCCTGGTCCGGCGCGGGCCTTCGGCGAAGCCCGTGGTGATGAGCGACAGTGCTGCGGGAGCGACCATCGCGGCTCCGCTTCCCTGCACCAGGCGCGCGGCGATCAGCAGTCCCGGGTCGCGGGCGAGTCCGCCGGCCAGGGATGCGGCGGTGAACACGCCGATCCCGGCGAGGAACAGGCGCCGGCGCCCGTAGAGATCACCGGCCCTGCCGCCGAGGATCAGCATGCCCCCGAAGGCGATGGCATAGGCCGTGACCACCCACTGAACCGCGGCGGCGGAGACGTCGAGCTCACGCTGGATGGACGACAGTGCGACGTTCACGATGCTGAAGTCCAGCACCACCATGAAGGCGGCGACCAGGATGAGCGAAAGCCCAAGCCGTCCGTGCTCGCCCGTCTCGCCGGCGAGACGGGCGGGGCCGGGGTGGTCATGGTCGTCCCCTGTGATCGTGGCATCGGGGGGCTTCGCCGTGGCTGCGTGCGACATGGATGGACCGGCGGGACCGACGAATGTCCTCATGCCCGGGTGTCCTTTCATTGCGCCGGTCTGATCACGCCGTGATGTAGACCGCGGACAGGTCGTCGTCGGCGTGCTCGACGGCGGTGTGCCGCCAACGAGGCAGCAGCGCTTCGGTGAGTGGCAGGTGGGTGCCGATGCCGTACGCGGCCTGTACCGCCAACTCGGCGTCCTTGACCGCGTGCTTGAGCGCGAAGGCAGCTGTGAAGTCTCCGGCCAGCATGGTGGTGGCCTTCTGCACCGCATACGGGGAGCCGAGCGGGCTGGACTGCAGCAGTGCCACGATCGAGGCGGGGTCCAGGCCGAGCCGGCCGGTGAAGGACAAGGCCTCCGCGGTGGTTTCGACGAGGTCGACGAGCCAGGTGTTCAGCACCAGCTTCGCCCTGGTGCCGTCACCGGCCGGCCCCAGCCAGACGGTGGTTCGGCCCAGCGCGCCGAACACGGGGGTGAGCATGTCGTGCACCCGATCGGGACCGCTGGCCAGGATGATCAGCTGACCGGTGCGGGCCGGTGCCTGGCTGCCAGAGACCGGTGCGTCCACGAACGTCACCCCGTGCCGGGCGGCTGTCACGGCGAGCCGAGCCGACCAGCGAGCGCCGACGGTGGCCATCTGCACCCAGACCAGTCCGGGGCAGCGGGGCAGAAACCCGTCCGGGCCGTTCGCCGCCCGCTCGGTGGCGGGCCCGTCGGCGAGCATGGTGATGAGGATCCCGGCGCCCTGCACCGCCTCCGCAGGGGTGCGTGCGACGAACGCTCCGTGTTCGGCCAGGGTGGCGGCGCGGCTGCTGGTTCGGTTCCACACGCGAAGCCCGAAGCCGCTGCGGGCAAGGTTCTCGGCCATGGGGCTGCCCATCCGTCCGGTGCCCAGAAAGGCGATCACCGGTGTCTTCGCGGTGCGGTCGCCGAGGGGAGCCGGCGTGTCGTGCGGCGAGGGTGGCTGGTTGGTGGTCATGACATTCCTTCCGGGGTAGGACCGCCGACGGGAACCGCTGCGGACATGATGTGGTCGATCTCGGCCAGGTCGGACCGGCTGAGGGCGAGGTCGAGGGCGCCGAGACTCTCGGCCAGGTGGGCCGGGGTGCGGGCGCCGACGATGGCAACCTGGACGGCGGGGTGGGCCAGCACCCAGGCCACCGCCAGTTCGGCGACGGATGCGCCGCGGCGGGCCGCGAAGGCACGCAGCGCCGACGCCACCTCGACATTGCGTGCGAGCCCTGGGCCGGTGAAGGCCGTACTGCCGCCACGCCAGTCGTCGGGGCCGAATGCGGTATCAGGGGTGATGGCCCCGCCGAGCAGACCGTGGGCCAGTGGCCCGTAGGCCAGCACGCCGACGTGGTGCTCGGCGGCGTAGGGCAACAGGTCGGTTTCGATGTCGCGGCGGAAGAGGTGGTACGGCGGCTGGACGGTTTCCACCGGCAGCACAGTGGCGAACTCAGCCATCTGAGCGGGGGCGTAGTTGGAGACGCCCACGTGGTGGATCAGTCCCTGCGCCCGCAGTTCGGCGAGCGCGGCGGCGGTGTCCGGGAGGGGGGTGCGCGGGTCGGGCCAGTGCACCTGATAGAGGTCGATGTGGTCGGTGCCCAGCGCTTCGAGGCTGGCTTCGACACCCTTGCGCAGCCATGCCGGACTGGCGTCGCGGACCAGCCGGTCCCCCTCCATGCGCAGCCCGCCCTTGGTGGCGATCACGACCGAGTCGCGGTACGAGCGCAGCTCGTCGCCCAGTGCCGCTCCGAGCAGCCGCTCGGAGCGGCCGAACCCGTAGGCGTGGGCGGTGTCGAAGAAGTTGATGCCCGTCGACCTCGCGTAGCCGATCGCCTCGATGGCGGCCCGCTCACCCACGGGCCCCCAGTCCCCGCCGAACTGCCACGTGCCGTACGCGACGGGGGTCACCTCCAGGCCGGATGCGCCCAGTGTCACCGTCTTCATGTCGTCCTCCTCGGGTGTGGAACGTCCTGTCTCGACGCTCACACCCGCGGGAAGCCGCCGGTAGTGGCCCTTCGCTTGCCGGGATACAAGCGGTCCTTGTACCGGGCAGGAGTGACGCGGTCGCCTGGAGATGCCGGAGTCGGCAGCACTCAGCAGCGCCCCGGACGGCAACCGAGCGGCAGGCGTCGACCGGCGATCCAGTAGGTCGACGCCCGGCGGTGTGGTATCGGAGGTGGAGGGGCGTGCCGGCGATCGCACATACGCGCCGAGAACGCGTTGCGTGAGCCCGGCGCCGTCACGCGGCGGAACGGCGACGGATGTGGGTGCCGGTCTCCGGCTCCGCGCCGGATGTGGGTCGGCGCGTCCGCCCGGGTTGATCGCGGCGGGTGATGTGAGCGATCAGATCCCGTGCCGCTCCGCTCGGCGGAGTGGACGCGCCGTCCCAGATGACGCGCAGAGTCCTGCGCAGGTCGAGTTCCGGTGTCTGCACCATCACGAGCCGGCCTGTGACCAGATCGTCCTTGACGGCCAGTTCGCTGATGACGGCTGGTGCGGTGCCGGCCAGTGCGGCCGCACGCACCGCTGCCGTGGTGGGCAGCGACAGCGCCGGGATGGCCTGGGGAGTGCCGGGGCCGAGCACCGCGGCCAGCGCGGCGGTGAGGGTGTCGAGGGTGCCGGAACCGTGCTCCCGGCTCACCAACGGCGCGGCGGCCAGCTCGGCGGCGCTGACCGGCCGGCGCCGCCGAGCCCAGGGGTGGCCCGGAGTGACGACCACGGCGAGCCTGTCGTGGCCGACGACCCTGCCGTGGAGACCGGCCGGCCGCTGTGGGCCCTCGGTGAATCCGATGTCCGCCGTGCCGTCGGCGACGTGGGCGATCACTGTGGTGGTGTTGATCGCGGTCAGCAGGATCTCCGGGGCGGTGCTTCCCGGGCGTCGTGCCGCACGGAAGGACGACAGCCAGCCCGGCAGGAGCTGCTCCGCGATGGTCAGGCTGGCACTGACCCGCAGTCGGTCACGCCGGTCGGCGCGCAGGGCGGCGATCCCGGCATCCATCTCGGCCGCGACACCCAGCAGCCGGGCGGCCCACTCCGCGATCACGACACCTTCGGCGGTCAGGCTGGACCCGCGCGGACTTCGGTGCACCAGCGTGACGCCGGTCTGGGCCTCCATCGCCCTGATCCGCGCGGAGACCGCCTGCTGGCTCACCCCCGCCGCCCGGGCGACGCTGTTCAGGCTGCCTTCCTGCGCCACGCCCAACAGCAATTCCAGCGCGGCAAGGTCGGGGACGTGCGTACTGAGAGCCATGAGCCGCCCTCCCAGCTGCAAGCCGGGGTTGTATCCCCTCAAGCCTACGGCCGCTACCGGAGCGGGGCGGCCTCTGCGAGCTTGGAAGACACCACCCGGGAGGCCGTCCGGCCACCCGACGAAGGACGTGGCCGGGGATCCTGCAGGTCTTACGGCCCGCACCGCACGGTGACACCCCGCTCTTTTCGGACTCCGCGTCCTTCCGGACTCCGCGTTGGGCCCGAGGGGCGACGACCAGCCAGGAGACACACCATGAGCGCCCCCACGCTACTGAGCCAGCCCGAGCACGAAATCAAGCGATCCTTTCTCCTGCAGCGGGCGCAACCCGCCATGAACGGCCTGATCGACGGCTCGCTGTCCACGCTGGCACCAATCTTCGCGGTCGCGTTCGCCACGCACCAGCCGCGCTACGCGTTCTTCGCCGGGCTGGCCACGGCCATCGGCGCCGGTGTCAGCATGGCCTTCTCGGAAGGCCTGTCCGACACGGGAGACCTGACCGGCCGCGGCAACCCCTACCTGCGCGGAGCGATCACCGGGGCGGGCACGTTCCTCGGCGGTGTGCTGCACACCCTGCCCTTCCTGATCCCTCAATACCGCGTCGCGCTGATCGTGGCGCTGGCCACGATCACCTTCGAACTGCTGACGCTGGCCTGGATCCGCTGGCGCTTCTTCGGCACGGGCTTCCTGCGCTCGTTCGTCTCCATCGCGATCGGCGGGGCGGTCATCGCCGGCGTCAGCGCCGCGCTCGGCGCCGCCGGCTGATCCGGCACACTGCCCTGTGCGTCACTTCTCGATGTCCAGCACTGCCATCATGCCCCGGTCCTCGTGGTTGAGGATGTGGCAGTGCAGGACGGTCTTGCCGGTGTAGTCCTTCAAGCGCATCCGGATGACGAGTCGGCCCTTGGCGGAAACGTTCGCGACGTCCTGCAAGCTGTGACCGTGGTGCGGGCGGCCGTTGACGCTCATCAGCTGGAAGTGATTGGTGTGCACGTGGAAGGAGTGTTCCTCGTTGCTTTCGTTGACCACGGTCCACTCCTCGACCGTGTTCAGCTTGCCCCGCATGTCCACCCGGTCCGGATCGAACTGCTTGCCATTGATGTAGAACTTGGTGCCGGCCGCGTTCTCGGAGAACACCACGGTGCGTCGTGCGGCGATCTCCTCGTGGCTCAGATCCACGGTCGGTGCGATGGACGAGGTGGGCAGCGCCGCCGGTGCCGCGGAAGTCCCTGCCGAGACGAGGGTGGCCAAGGTCGCCTGCGGGAACGAGTTGCCGGCGGGGTCGGTCTGGTACGGGAGCGTCTGCAGCTGGGTTCGGCCGGCCGGACCGCCTTGTACGAGTACGTCGAAGCGGGTTCCGGCGGCGAGGAGCAGCGAATCGGCTGTCCAGATGCGGTCGACGGATGTGCCGTCGTGGGCGATCACATGGAACTTCTGTCCCTGCGGATGGACCTTGTAGTAGATGTTGGCGCTGATGTTGGCCAGCCGCCACAACTGGTTCTCACCCGGCCGGATGTGAATGACCGGGGCCGACTGGCCGTTGACGGTGCGATGGGTGGGCGCACCGATGTGGAGATCCTGGGTCTTGACCGCGTCGCCCTGGAGCTGGAAGTCCTTGAGCGCGATGACGTGCTCGGTGATGTGGCGCAGGTTCGCCGGGAGGTACTGCTGTAGGCCGTCGACGACGAGGAGGCCCGACATGCCCCCGGCGAGCTGCGCCGCGGAAGTGTGGTGGGGGTGTGGGTGGTACCAGTAGGTACCGGCTCGCAGCGTGCGGGGGGAACTGGTAGGAGTAGTGGAACGTCTGGCCGGGATGGACGTGGAGGAACATGTTGTCGGCGTCGCCGTCCGGTGACACATGCAGTCCGTGAACATGCATGTTGGTGTCCTCATTGAGCGTGTTCCTCAGGGCCATCTCCACCTTGTCCCCCGGCTGGATCCGCAGCGTGGGCGGCATGTAGCTGCCGTTGTGGGTGAGAGCCCACACCACATGGCCGCCGGGGTTCACGCGCCGTCTCCCCACGGCGATGTTCACCCGCAGAAGCCCGTTGTGGCTGACCCATTGCGCCGGTTCCCGCAGAGGAGCGCCTGTGACGAACGAAATCGCGGGCGACGGCGACGACATCATCGACGACTCGGTCGGGCCGCTGGTGCACGCGCTCATCAGGGCACCGAAGGCAAGCATCAGCGCCATGGTGATGCAAGGCGGTGTGGAACGGGATCGCATGATGCCTCCGCTGAGGGACACCAGGGTGGCGTAGCTGATCACCACGAACCCCCAAAGGAAACCACACACACCGCGGCTGAGCCGTTCGACTAAGCTCTGCACCCCCGATGCCGCACTGCAGCAACGTGTGGCGCACATGCCCCCACTCGTGCGCGAGCATGCCGTATGCACCGGTGCCAAGGGGCGCAGGAGTGCGGTCGACTCCGCTGGACCGGCGCGATCGACGACGGCCTCGCCGCCGTTTGCAGAGCATTTCATCAGGGGAGTCCGCGGTAGCGGATGGGGGAGGCCGCAAGCGCGGTGAAGGCGAGGAAGTGGTCAGGCTCGCGCTCGTAGCGACGGTGCCGATGCCGGCAACCGGTGAGTCGGCCGATGGCGCGTTCGACGACCCAGCGGTGTCGGCCCAGGTGTGTGGACGCTCATCCTGGCTACGTCGATGAGAGTCCCTGCCGCCGTACGCCGTCCACTCGAATCCATTCGCGGCCTGACTACAGCCCGACACCACCCCACCGACCAATAGGGCCACCCACGCCTACCGGCGTGCCCTCGGAGTACGCGGAAACCACAGCTTTACGATCTCCCCATGGCAGACGAGAGCCATGATGTGATTGTGATCGGAACCAGCCAGGGTGGACGGTTCCTACCCGTCGATCTGGCGAAGGCAGGCAAGAAGGTGGCGCTCGAGCTTTGCTCCATAAGTGCTCTTGCGGTCGTCCGTTCTCATCGAAGCCGGTCGCCGTCTCATCCAACCCAGTCGAGCCATAACCGGTCAGGCGTGCGGTGACAGGCCGTCGTCCACCGGGACGTTCTGGGCTTCCAGCGTGATGCCGGAGTTCCTGGCCTGTTCGAGGATCAGGGCGGCGAAGTCCTCCTCGGCGTGCCCCGCGCCGACAGCACCAGCGACGAGTTGAGCGGTGGCGGCGGCGAGCGGCATCGGGACCTCCAGCTCGCGGGCGGCGGACAGTCCCAGGTCGAAGTCCTTGCGCAGCAACGGCATGGTGAACGTCGGTGTGAAGTCCAGGTTGACCAGCGCGGGCGACTTGTAACGGGTGTAGACCGAGCCCATCACGGAGTCGTTGAGGAATTCCAGGAAGGCAGCACGGCTGACACCGCCCTTCTCCGCGAGAATGGTGATCTCGGCGAGCGACTGCGTGACGACGCCGAGGAAGACGTTGTGTGCGATCTTGACGAGACGGGCGACTTCGTTTTCGCCGACGTAGGTCACCCCCTGTCCCAGCAGTGTGAGCAACGGCCCAACCTGGCCGAATGCCTCGCGCGAGCCGGAGACCGCGACGGTCAACTTGCCTGCGGCGATCACCTTCGGATTCCCACTCACCGGGGCGGCCAGAAAGTCGGTCCCGCGTTGGGCGGCTTCTTTCCGAATCAGCGCGGACATCCGCGTGGACACCGTGGAGCTGTCGACCAGCACTCCCGGTGCGGCATCGGGCGACGTCAACACGCCGCCCGGGCCCGTGGTGACCGCCTCCAGGTCGAGCGAGGCCGAGACCATGGTGAAGACGACGTCCCGGTCGGCCAGATCGGCCGGCCGGTCGACGATCGCGGCTCCCCGTTCCGCCAGCGGTTCGGCCTTGGCGCGGGTCCTGTTGTAGACGGCTACGTCGTGTCCCGCGTCCAGCAGCCGGGCGGCGAGTTGGAATCCCATCCGGCCGGTACCGATCCAGCCGATGCACGGGCGTTCCTTGGCGACATACGGCATTTCTGTACCTCGATCCTTCAAGACGGCTCGACCTGTGCGGCCCTGCAGCTCAACCGGCCGGACCGTGGCATACGACCGACAAGGTGCCGACCCAGGACGGCCTCCGCGCCGGATTGCATGACCATCCCGTCCTGCCTGAGACAGCGAGGTTCAAGACCTGCCGGACCACACCCGCGTATGCGAGCACAGTGAGTTTGCGTCCACTCGCGCTCGCTCGGCTTCAGGCGCACCTGTAGGCGCTCCAGACGGGTGACAGCGTGCTTCGCCCGGACCGCGTCGACCGGGTTGGATGAGACGGCGACTGGCTTCGGTGAGAACGGACATTCGGATTGAGCGGGATGGCCTCGCCTGTAACGAGGCCGGACAGCGGTGGCGGGCGCCTGCGGCGGCTCACGTGAGGTCATCCATCCATGAGTAGCGATCTGGAAGTGAGCGCTTGGGCGATCAACGTCACGATCCCGCAGGCGCTTCGCTGGACGGAATCGACGCGGTGAAGCGTTCACACTGACCACATTCAGCATCCGGCTTCTCTCGGATGGTCGCCTCGCCGCCAAGACCGTGTCCTACATGGTGAGTTTGAGGATCCGCTGGTAGCAACAGAGGGCCACGGCGCGTCCGAAAACGGCCAGGTTGGTACTGGGATGGCGTTGGTCCTCGGGGAAGGAGGCGCGGTCCAGCAGCGGGGCGCCGTAGACGGCCGCGCGCAGCTTCTCCGCCAGGGCCACGGCCGCGTCCCAGCCGCCGGCCCGGTCCACCTCCGGGCCGAAGACCAGCGCGGGGTTGCGGCTTGTGGAGATGCGATCGGCGAATGTACGCAGCCGCGCGGTGTCGGGGCCGACGCGGTCGCTCACCGTCCGCACCCGCGTGAAGCCGGACAGGGGCCGCTTCCAGTCGTCCATGGGAATGGACAGGTAGACCGGCCCCGTCGGCGGTTGCAGCGCCTCCGCGTAGGCCCGCATGAAGGCTTCCGGGACGTCTTCGGCGCGAGCGGGCTCGTAGGACCACTTCACCCAGGGCTTCGGGAGTGTGGTGGCCTCGCGGTTGCCGAGGTACGGATCACCGATCACCAGTTCTCGGTGCTGCTGGCCGGAGGTGATGATCAGAGGTGTGTTGCCGTGGTACGCGGCCACCAGGTTGCCCACGGCGTTGCCCATCCCGGCCGAGGAGTGCACGTTGACCAGCGCGGGGCGGCCCGTCACCTGGGCGAAGGTGTCGGCCATCGCGATGACGGATGCCTCCTGCAGCGCCAGGACGTAGGTGAAGTCCTCGGGGAAATCCTGCAGGAACGGCTGCTCGGTGGAGCCGGGATTGCCGAAGACCGTGGTGAGGTTCAGGGTTCGCAGCAGGTCGTAGGTCACGCTGCGGACGGTGGATTGCTCAGTCATGGTTGCCATCGACTTTCTTGCCGGAGAGATGGGTGAGCGCTTCTTGGTGACGGTTCGAATGCCTTCCTGGGCGTCGTGAGGGAGGCCAGAACCGGCGCGCCTGTTTGATCTTGCTGGACAAATAAGTGCCTGCCCTGAAATGTCATCCGTTTGCTAAGGGCCTGTATGAGTCCTGGCCCGGTTCGCTGAGCTGGTGGGCCCGGGATGGCCGGTGCATCCGGCCCCGGCTGGGGGTGTCAGGTGTGGCGGCGCAGGGCGTCGGGGATGAGGTCGGCGAGGGTGGGGTAGCCGTCGACGGCCGTGATCAGGTCGACCTCAGCGAGCCGGGACCACAGGACGTGGACGACGTCGGCTTCGCCACCGTGGGCGAGGCCGTATGCGTAGGGGCGGCCGACGGCGGTGGCGGTGGCGCCCTGGGCAACGACCCCGTCACCGTCGCACGCCGCTTCAGCTGGCTCCTGGAGGGGTCGGACCTGCGGGCCGACGCGACCGTGACCTGGCTGCCCGCTGGGGGTGGGCAACCCAAGGTCAAGCTGGTGTCGAACCTGTCTTGGCCTGTCACCGGTGACGTTCCCCGTCCGGCGGGTGCGCCGACGAACCTACTGGCCGCCCAGTTCTGGCGCGGCGTGGCGGCCGCCCCGATGCTCGGTTCGCCGGCGACCGGCTCGTTCACCCTGTCCACCGTGTTCGCCGACCCGGTCGCCTTCGTTCAGAGCGACGTCCGGCAGATGACGACCGACCAGAACCCTCGCCAAGCTCCGCGCCTGCCCACCATGGCCCGTACGGAATCGCTGCTCGCAGTCCAATTGCCGCCTGCCGCCGGGGCCGACCTCTACCGCTCGGTGCTCACCGGAGGCTGGCTCACCAGCGAGAGCGACGCCCACTCCTACCGCATCGCCAACCCGGCCGCGGCCGGCGCACACGAGGTCCACGCGCCAGGTGTGGAAGCGTCGTCCCAGATCGGCTTCGGCCTGTAGACGGCCGCCGCGCACCGTGCTCGCCCGGTCGTACCCACGGCCGATGTCGCCGGGCCACTGGGTGAGGGCCCCAACACCGGTCTCCCGTTCAACTGGGTGCTGCTGCAGGCCAACACGACATCCGTGCCACCGGCACCACCCGCCACGCCCTCGTCGATCGCGGGGGCGGTGCTGCAGACCGTGCCCGCGTACGTCGAGACACCCGAGCTGGCCCTCATCCTCGACGACGACACGGCCGCGGTCGAGAAATTCGTCACCGACCCACTGCCCACCTACCCCGGGCTTCCCAACCGGACCGAGATCGCCCGCCAGTTGACTCGCGAGATCCGCACCTGCAAACACGGGCGGCCGGGACGCCCAGTGGGCGCTGCTGTGGGCGATCCGCCACGCACGCCAGCTCGTCTACGTCGAGACGCCGCTGCTGGCACCGACGTCGCACCCACAAGGCGCCCCCGACGACAGCGCGGCCGCAGTCGACCTGTTCACCGAAGTCGCGAACCGCCTCAGCGCTGAGCCGCGCCTGCGGGCGGTGATCCTAGTCCCGCGCACGCCACCTTTCACGCACCGCTACAAGCCTTGGTCGTTGTACTTCCACAGCGCGCGCAACCAGGTGACCCAATCCCTCCAGCTCGCGGCAGGCAACCTGACCGCGCCCGGCGGCGGAACACGTCCCCGTGTCCTCATCGCACACCCAATGGGGATTCCGGGCAGGCCACTGGTGCTGCGCACCACGACGGTCATCGTCGACGACGTATGGCTCATCAGCGGCACCAGCACGCTCAGCCGACGCGGCATGACCTTCGACGGAGCGCACGACGTCGTCCTCACTGACTGGCAGCTCGACCGGGGCGCCGGCACAGCAATCCGCGCACACCGCAAGCAGCTGATGGCGACCCACCTGGGCGTGGCGGCGTGATCGGGCGATGTCGGCGGCGCCGCCCCACCGAGCGCGGTCGGCGCCCCCACGGCGGACTGGGTACGCCTGCACCAGCCCACATCCGCCCATGAGGCAATCGCCGACGTCCTCGCGGCAGGCGGCCTCGGCAAACTGCTACCACTCTGGAGCGGACCCGACCCCCAAGCCCCAGGTGCCCCACTGGCGCATCCACCGGAGGTCGCCGACCCGGACGGGCGGGGCGGAGCCAACTTCATCGTCACCCTCGTCGGGGCGCTCGGCGGAAACCCCACCGTGTAACACCGGAGCAGCAGCTCTTGCGCTTCGGAGAGGGTGAACACCTAGAGGTCTGGCCTTGCCGTTGACACAAAACGGTGACCTCGTCGGCGTTTGGGTCCACGTAGACATCGGCGAGGTCCTGCTCCGTGCTCAGTGGGACGCTAGTGACATGGCCAACGTCCTCGAGAATCCCGTAAACCACCTCGGGCGTCCCGGGCGAGCTTTCCTGGATGGCCTCGGCGTATTTGCTGGCCCGTGGCCCAGATGGTCGACACCCTCAGCTCGTGCTTGGTGAGCGTGATGGTCACTGGGTCGTCGGCGTCGGCCGCACACCGGTCAAGCCGCAACGGGCAAACCGCCCCGGCATCACTTCAAGTTCAGTAGAGCCGACCTCATGGCGGGCCGGATGCGACGAAGTCGAACGCGGGGTGCTCTCAGCCGTACGACTGGCTGAGAGCACCCCGCGTTCGTCATTTGGCGTCAGGCCGCCTCGACCACTGCCTCGAACTCAAGGGGCAAGTTGAGGTCGGTCTGCATCGTGAAGACGGCATCCATCAGAGATCTCAGGCGCTCCGGAGCGTCGGGCATCACGTGCGCGTATGTCTGATGGGTGATCCTGGGGTCGCGATGCCCCAGCCACTCGGCCATGTCCGTTACCGGGACGCCCTTCGACAGGCCGGCGGAGGCGAAGAAGTGGCGATGCCAGTGTGTGGTGATCCTGCGCGAGATGCCCGCCGCCTTCTTGGCGATGCGCCAAAGCCGGTCAACGAGGGAGTACATGAGGATGTTGGTGCGCCCGATGTTGGAGAAGAGGTAGTCCCCCCGGCGGTTGAGTCCCTCCTCTACGCGAAATGTTCCGTACAGCCGGACATGCTCCTGCACCTTTGCGACGATGGTGGGCGGCACGGGAACCGCTCGCCCCTCATCCAGATCACGCCACTTGAGGCGGCGTATGCAATGTGCACGTCCTCTGCCCTTGGTGATGGCCTTTTGGACTGCGGTCTTGGGCTCCTCGTTCTCGCCGTCCTGCGCGACCTGGCGGTCGACATAGAGCGTTCCGCTCTCGAAGTCGAACTGCTGCAGTGGGAAGGATGTCGCTGTGCCCAAGCCTTATCCGGAAGAGTTCCGCCAGGACGTCGTGCGGGTCGCGAGGAACCGCGGCCCGGGTGTGACGGTGGAGCGGGTGGCCACCGACTTCGGGGTCCACCCGATGACGTTGTGGAAGTGGATGCGCCGGGCGGATATCGATGACGGGACCAAGCCCGGGGTGACCAGCCAGGAGAGCGCGGAGCTGCGGGAAGCTCGGCGGCGGATCAAGCTGCTGGAGCAGGAGAACGAGGTTCTGCGCCGGGCTGCGGCCTATCTGTCTCAGGCCCGTCTGCCGGGAAAAGGATCTACCCGCTCGTGAAGGAGCCGGCCGCGGACGGGATGCCCGTCGCGGTCACGTGCCGGGTGCTGAAGCTCGCCAGACAGCCTTACTACCGCTGGCTCGACAAGCCGGTGACCGACACCGTGCTGGAGGAGGCATACCGCGCGAAAGCGCTCTTCGACGCCCACCGCGACGACCCGGAATTCGGCTACCGCTTCCTGGCCGATGAAGCTCGCGGTGCCGGGGCCCGGATGGCGGACCGGACCGCGTGGCGGATCTGCCGGGACCACCGCTGGTGGAGCGTGTTCGGCAAGAAGCGCGGGAGGCTCAAGAAGGCCGGGCCGCCGGTGCACGACGGCCTGGTCCGCCGCGACTTCACCGCCAACGGGCCGAACCGGCTGTGGCTCGCCGAGATCACCGAACACGCCACCGGTGAAGGGAAGTTGTACGTCTGCGCGATCAAGGACGTCTTCAGCAACAGGATCGTGGGCTACTCCATCGACGCGCGGATGAAGTCCCGCCTGGCCGTGACCGCCCTGGACAACGCCGTCGCCCGGCGCGAACAGGTCGACGGGTGCATCCTGCACAGCGATCGCGGATCGCAGTTCCGGTCCCGGCAATTCGTCCGGGCACTCGACCGTCACCGGATGGTCGGCTCGATAGGGAGAGTCGGGGCGGCCGGCGACAACGCGGCCATGGAGTCCTTCTTCAGCCTGCTGCAGAAAAACGTCCTCGACCGCCGGGCCTGGACCACCCGCGAGGAACTCCGGATCGCGATCGTGACCTGGATCGAGCGGACCTACCACCGACGCCGCAGACAAGCTGCACTCGGCCGACTGACCCCCGTCGAATTCGAAACCGTAATGACCACACCGGCCCTCCAGGCCGCGTGACCGAACCTGTCACCTGAACCTGCACCAGACCCCAGTGGCTGCTGGTCGCCGTCGGCTGGTAACGACCGACGTATGCAGAGGGGTTGACATCGCGGGGCCACCACACTGGAGGGTGTCGCTGGCCCCGCAAAGCCCCTCCCGTTACACGAGTCCCAGGTGAGACATCGAACGCTGCGCAGTCGTCTGAGCGCCGTAGCCGCCGTGCCGGCATTGTTCACGCGAGCTGCCGTCACAGCAGAATCCGCTCCGACAACGTTGTCGGACTCCCGGACGGCCCCACCCCTCGTCGATGATCCGACCGCCTTCGTCGACGCCCGTCTCCATAGGCTCAACGTACGATGCATCAAAGGCACGGTCGGGGGACGCTTGCCCGTAGGGATGCAGGACAGGCCCCCCGCGCACCCCATGTGCCGCGCGGTCCCGTCAGAAGGGGTACGGCGCCTGGCTCGCACGAGCAGTGATCCAGCGGATGCTCAGGGACAGTCCGCACGGCGTGGCGGTGGCAAGGGACACCGCGTGGTAGGTCGGTGAAGGTGCGGGCCGGTGCGACCGGGCCGAAGACCTCTTCCCGTGGGCTGGGGATGCGTCGGTCACGTCGGTGAGGACGGTGGGGCGGTAGAAGAGGTCCTCGTAGGTGCCGTCGGCCGCCAGGCGGGCACCGCCGTCGACGCTCGCGGTCACCAGGCCGTGGATCATGTCCCGTTGGCCGGAGTCGATGACCGGGCCGCGCGGCACGACCTCCTTCGCCGGGTTGCCGACACGGAGGTGCTCGGCCTTGTGCGCGAGCCGTTCGGCGTACTCGCCGGCGATCGAAGCGTGCACCAGGTGGCGTCCGGTGGTCATGCGGGCCTGCCCCTGGTGGAAGAAGCAGCCCAGGCGGCGGTGGACGCGCGCGGTCGAAGTCCGCGTCCGGGAGGACGATCAGGGCGGAGTTGCCGCGGAGTCAACACGAACGGTCTGCTGCGGCTCGCGAAGGGCACCGACCTGTCCCAGCACAGCCGCGAGCGCCTGGACGTCGTTGCTGCCGAGGTCTACAGCCGCCCACGCAAAGCGCTCGGCTGGGAAACCCCGGCCGAGCGCCTCGCCAAGCTCCTGGCCACAGCCAGTTGATAACCTGTGTTGCAACGACCCCTGGAATTCGCCGTGTGCGGCGGGAGCACCCTCGTGCTGGGCCGTTCAGGGCTGTGCGGTGAGTGTGAAGCTCTGTGCGGAGGAGCCGTCACAGGTGCGCTGCGTGAGCTGAACGCTGTTCGTCGAGGCGCTCGCCGCGGTCAGGCACTTGCCGCTGTGCCGGGCCGTGAAGTGATAGCGCCCGGTGCTCTCCTGCACCGGCAGCCATTGCTGGTTCTGTCCGCCGGAGTAACTCCACAGCTGAAGGGGCGCGTTGTCGGCCGTCGAGACGCCGGTCACGTCGATGGCCTGCTGTGGATCGGGACGGATGGCTGCCTGCCGGTAGCCGCTGTCGGTCGAGCGGAACTGGAACTGCTGTGCCTGAGTGCCGTTGCAGGCGTACTGCTGGATGGCGGTCCCGTTCGCCGTGGCGGCCGAACGGGCGTCCACACAGGTGCCGTTGCCGGCATTCGTCAGCGAGTACCAGGCGGTCTCGGAGACCGAGTCCGCCGGCGGCGTGGTCGTGTCGGCCCCGCCCAGCCACTTCAAGCCGTCCAGCAGGAACCGGTTCTGTGTCGCGCTGGCGAACGTCGACGACGTACGGGTGTTGGTTGAGTAGTTCATCGCGTTGTGGCCAAAGTTCGCGTACAGCATCTTGTACTGCGTGTTGGTCCACAGGATCGGGTAATAGCCGCTGTACCAGGACTGGTTGGGATCCGTGCCGAGGGGGAAGCTGCTGGGGTCGATCGAGGCGAGGATCTTGATGTTGGGGTTCTGCCGAAGGTCGTTTGACCAGCTGTACCACTCGCTGACCGACGAGGGGAACGTGGCCGGCAGGTTCTTGGTGGACGGGTGCGTACGGTCCTCCACCTTCAGGACCGACGTCGTCGGACCCCAGGTGTTCGTCGCGAAGTTGCCGGAGCCGAGGAACGTGTTGTGGTACCAGGGCCAGCCCGCCGCATTGGTCGTGAAGGCGGCGACATGGAAGCCGAACCAGGCACCGCCATTGCGCATGTACGTCTCGAAGCCCTTCCGTTGGGCCGACGTCTGCGGCAAGTCATCCAGGAACAGCACGACTTTGTAGGCGTTGACGCCGCCGTTGCTGAGCAGGTCCCAGTTGTTGCTGGCCGTGTAGGTGAAGCCGTTCGCCGCGGCCTGCTTGGGGAACCAGTCGTTCGCCTCCTTGACGAAGTCGATGTGCGCGGCGTCGTAGGTGCCGCTGTAGAGAGCCAGCACCTTGAACGGCGTCGCCGAGGAGCTCGCCTGGGCGGCCGGCGGTGAGGCCAGACCAAGCAGCGTGGCCAGCAGGACGAGGGCCCGCAGGGCGGCGCGCGCCGGACCGGATCTGATGGTGCGCATCGGTCATCGATCCTTTCTGTGCGGGTTACGGGTAGTTGGTGAGGTAGGCGACGTTGGTGCTGGAGTTGGACGGTCCTCCGGTGTTGTTGATGACATGGCTGATGGTGCCGACACCGCCCAGCGAGACGGTCACCATGTCGTGGAACTTGACCCCTGACACACTTGGCACCTCGAAGGCGCGATCGGCGACCACGCTCGAGTTGGCGCTGAAGTAGCAGTAGCTGCCCAGCCCCCATGCCTCGTGGGAGGTGACGGAGGAGGCGACCTTGTAGGCGGGATAGCCCTTTCCGCTGCCGTTCATCCAGGAGGACTGGTTCGGCGGGTCGTAGGGCATCTCGTTCTGGAAGAAGTACGTTCTGCCGCCGTTGCCGTTCCAGACGACCTGGGTCTTCTGATAGTGCTCGACGAACAGGCCATATGCGGTCACGTTGTTGCCGTTGACCACCAGGCCGGTGTCCGCGGTGTTGGTGCTCCAGCCGACCGTGCCGCCGTTGCCGTGGTCGGCTCTCCAGATCCAGGTGTGGTCGATGATCGTGTTGGCGCTGTTGATCACCAGCGAATTGGTCGCCTTGCCGACGGCGGCGCCGCCGATCCGGATGAAGACGTCGGACAGCTGGATCGGGTTGGCCGCGTGCGAAGCGGACGAACCGGCCGGACCGATCTGCATCAGTGTCTGGGAATTGGTGGTGCCCGCGTCGATCAGCAGGCCCGCGATCTCGATGCCGTCCACGTCGGCGGTGGAGACGGCTGTTATCCCGCCGTCCGGCACGAAGGTGGCCAGGCCCATGCCCAGCACGACCGTGTCGGGGCGAGTGATGTTGATCGTCTGGTTGAGGTGGTAGACACCGGGGGTGACCAGCAGGTTCTTGCCGGCCGCAAGAGCGGTGTTCATGTCGGCCGCGGTGGCGCCGGGCTTGACGATGTAGAACTGGTCGATCGGCAGGGACTTGCCCGCCGGGGTCTTCCCGCTCCACGTGGTGCCCACAGCGTTGCTCTGCAGCCCGGGCACGAACACCTGGTAGGCGCCGGCGCTGTTGACATACAGGAGCGGCTTCTCACGGATGGTCGGTGAGCTGGCGACGTTGGTGTACGTCGGGAAGGACTGGGCGGGCGCGCCCTGGTCGCCGACGAAGACCATGTTCCAGTTGGAGCCGGACCAGCTGCCCATCTGCGAGTTCCGGGTGAGGAACTGCTGCTGGGAGCCGGACTGGATCTGCCCGTCGACCTTGGTGTCGGAGATGAAGCCGCCGCTGGACCAGCCGCCGTCGTCGAGCGCGAGGTTGCCGCGCACGTGCATGCGCCGGTACGGGGCGGCCTGGGAGACGGCCCAGCGGTCGCTGCCGTTGGTGGGGTTGACCGACAGGTTCTCGGCGTCGCGCCAGAAGTTCTGGGTGGCGTTGCCCTGGAACCAGTCGGCCTCCGCGTGCACGGAACCGTTGATGGTCACGTCGTCCGGCGAGAAGCCCAGGCCGGCGACCTGGGTGTAGAAGCCGACGTTGGCGTTGGCGCTATAGGTGCCGGGCTTGAACAGCAGAGCCTGGCGGGCCGAGCCGAACTGGTTGGTCTCCTGCTGGGAGAAGACCGAGTCCAGCTTGGACTGGATGCTGGACGCCGACATCGACGGGTCGAACACCGTCACGTTGGGGCCGAAGTCCGGAGTACCCGGCGGGTTCGTCGTGCCTCCGCCACCCAGCATGAAGGACTGCGCGGCGCTGCCGTTGCAGGTGTACTGCACCAGCTGCACGCTGTCCGCGGTGGACGCGCTGGGGACGTCCAGGCACTTCCCGCTGTTGCGGTTGACGAAGTGATAGGCGCCGTCCGCCTCGGCGACGGGCATCCACTGCTGGTTGTTGCCGCCGGAGTACGTCCACAGCTGGGCGGTCGCGTTGTCGGCGGTGGAAACGCCGGTGACGTCCCAGACCTTGGTGGCGTCGAGATTGCTGCTCACTCGGTAGTAGCCGCCGCTGGTGGCCACCAGCTGCCAGTTCTGGGCGGTGCTGCCGTTGCACGAGTACTGCTGGACGGCGGTGCCGTCGGCACTCGCGGCCGAGCGGGCGTCGACGCACTTGCCGCTGCCCTTGTTGACCACGGTGGTATAGCCGGTCGGCAGGGCGGCGGCCGCCGCAGTCTGCGCGTTCGCCAAGTCCTGCGAGGCGTACGCGATGCCGGACGCGGTGCTCGCCACGAGCGCGACCACGGTCAGAACCTTCGGTATCCGGTGGCGGCCGGAAAGTCTCTTCCGTCTGAGCACGAATTTCTCCTGTGGTGATGGGGGTGTAAGGGCGGAGCGCGTCCGTCAGCCGGTGTACTTGGCGAAGATGCTGGTGAACTGCCAGGCGTTCTGGGCCACGCCCGAGCAGGTGTCGTTGTTCGGGTAGGCGCCGGAGCAGGGACGGTCACGGTTGACCGACCAGAACGTCAGCCGCGCCAGGTGGTGCTGCTGTGCGTAGGCCAGGATGGTCTGGAAGTCGGCCGTGGTGACGGTCTCGTTGACGTCCGTGATGCCGTTCATGGACGAGATGCCCATGTCCCGGTACGCCTGGTCGTCGGTGTACTTGTAGGCGTTCTTGAGCGCCGTCTTCAGGCCCTCCGCGGCCCGCTGCGTGAGCGTGCCCATGTTCTGGCCGGCGCCGCCGAAGTCGAACGGCATGATGGTCCAGCTGTCCACGGTCAGTCCGGACGCGGCGGCCCTGTTGATCAGGCTGGTGTCGGGGCCGCTCTGGCCGGTGCCGATGGTGACGTACACCTTCATGCCCGGGTTGTTGGCCTTGACGGTCTTGAGGGCGTCCACGGTGCGCTGCTGGACCGTGGAGTTGCTGTAGGCGTCGGCCTCCAGGTCGATGTCGATGGCCTTGAGCCCGTAGGCGTTGATGACCTTCTGGTATGCGGCCGCCAGTTCGCCGGCGCTGGAGCAGGAGCTCTCCAGCTTGTTGCCGCTGTATCCGCCGAAGGACGGGATGATGTCGCCGCCGTTCGCCCGCACGGTGTTGACGGTCTGCTGGTCGACGCCGCCGATCAGCGGGCGGCCGCCGTCCCACTGGGGGTTGCAGTAGCCGTTGCTGAGGATGAAGGCCAGGGTGAACCACTTGACGCCGGTGGCGTTCATGACGGTGGTGGGGCTGGGCGGGCTGCCCCAGCCGTTGTAGATGTACGGGGCGACGGCCATCGGCGCGGAGGTGGAGGGCGGCGGGGTCGTGCCCCCGTCGGCGGCGGGTGCGGTCCACTTCTGGTTGGCCGCGCCGGTGCAGCTCCAGATCTGTATGGCGGTGCCGTTGGCAGAGGTGTTGCCCGTGACGTCGAGACACTTGTCGGCCTGCGGATTGACGATGTCGCGGGCCGCGCTGACCGTCCACTTCTGGTTCGCGCCACCGCCGCAGTCCCACAGTTGGAGCCTGGCGCCGTTGGCGGTCGAGTTGCCGGTGACGTCAAGGCACTTGCCCAGGGCCCGGATGGTCCCGTCGGAGCCGACAGTCCACTGCTGGGCGGCGGTGCCGTTGCAGTCGTAGAGCTGTACGGCCGTGCCGTTCGTGGAACTCGCGCCGGCCACGTCGAGGCACTTGCCCCCGAGACCGGTGATGCTGCCGGTGGCCGCCGCCGCGGGCGACACGGTGATCGCACCGGCGGAGAGAGTCAGTGCTGCAGTCGCGAGGGTGGCGCGCAGCGCGATGGAGCGCGCGAGGGAACGTCTGACCATCAAGGGGGATCACAGCCCTTCAGAAGTGGCTGATGGTGTGGGGGGTGTTCACATGAATGAACGACGAGCGTGTCCGTGGAGGCTCGGTGATCGGTGAACTTAAAGGTCTGCACCAGACACGTCAAGAGATGAAGACAAGGGAACGCCGAATTGGAATGTCTTCACAAGGAGTTGAACCCGCCGTCAACCTCCGGCGCGACGACGGGCAGCCGGGAGTCCGGCGTGCGGTACCCGGATGTGACACCGATCAGCCGAGGCTCAGGCGGTGCGGAACCTCAGCTACGAATAACGGGACATGGGCCCTGTTCAGTTGTCCTGGCTCTGTACCATCCCGGAGAAGGAGTCATGCCAGGTCACGTCCGCTGGAGTGGTGTATTGACGGCCACTCGGTGATCTCGTTTTGAGGCTATGCAGTGAGTTCGGTGGGCAGGACGGACTCGTCGGTTTCCGACTCGATCGGGTGGATGCGGGCCTTGGCCAGCAGATCGAGTCCCATGTAGCGGCGGGCCTCGGTCCACTCGTCGTTCTGCTCGGCCAGGACCGCGCCGACCAGGCGGATCAGGGCGGTGCGGTCGGGGAAGATTCCGACCACGTCGGTGCGGCGGCGGATCTCCTTGTTGAGCCGTTCCCGCGGGTTGTCCGACCAGATCTGCCGCCAGATCTCACGGGGGAAGGCGGTGAAGGTCAGCAGGTCGTGCTGGGCGTCGTCCAAGTGGGCTGCTGCCTTGGGGAACTTGGCCTCCAGCGCGTCCAGGACGTGCCTCATCTGAGCCTGGACTGCGTCGGTGTCGGGCTGTTCGAAGACGGTCCGCAGCAGGGTGGCCACCCACGGCTGGGCCGACTTGGGAACCTGACAGAGCAGGTTGCGGGCGTAATGCGTGCGGCATCGCTGCCAGCTCGCGCCGGGCAGGACCGCGCCGATCGCGTTCACGAGGCCGGTGTGGGCGTCGGAGACGACCAGCTGGACGCCGGACAGGCCGCGGGCGGTCAGCGAGCGCAGGAAGGCGAGCCAGCCGGCGCCGTCCTCGGCGGTGGCGACGTCGATACCGAGGATCTCGCGGTGCCCGTCCGCGTTGACGCCGACTGCGATCAGGGCGTGGACGTTGATGATGCGGCCGCCCTCGCGGACCTTCTGGGTGAGCGCGTCGACCCAGACGAACGCATAGGGGCCGGTGTCCAGGGGCCGGTTTCGGAACGCGGTGACCTGCTCGTCCAGATGCTTGGCCATGGCGCTGACCTGGGACTTCGACAGCTGGGTGACGCCGAGGGACTCGGCGAGTTCTTCGACCCTGCGGGTGGAGACGCCCAGGAGGTAGGCGGTGGCGACGACCGAGATGAGGGCCTGCTCGGCCCGCCGGCGCCGTTCGAGAAGCCAGTGCGGGGAAGTAACTGCCCTGGCGCAGCTTGGGGACGGCAAGCTCAACGGTCCCTGCGCGGGTGTCCCACTCGCGTGGGCGGTAGCCGTTGCGGTGGTTGACCCTCTCCTCGCTGACCTGGCCGTATTCAGCGTTGCAGAGGGCATCGGCCTCGGCGGACATGAGTGCGTCGGCGAACGTCTTGACCATCGCGCGCAACAGATCAGGACTCGCCGCGGCGAGGTTGTCTTCGGCGAGGGCGTGCAGGGGCACACTGTCAGGTGCGGTCATCGTGCTGATCTCCTTCGAGGCTTCGACACTTCGAAGATCAGCCGGTGGCCGTTCGTCTATGCGGGCACCATCCCGATGCCGGAGCAAACCCCCGGATCAGGTCGAACCCGTACACCACTTCCCTGGACGTAACCTCATGCCAGGCGGCCTCGGCCCCGGAGTCGCCTATGCGGTGGCTTCCACCTGGGTCAGCCGGTTGCGTACCGGTGCCTGAACACTACCCGGACGGCACAGCCGATCCTGGAACTCCGACTACTTCGGGCACCTGCGGCTCATGGAACCCGCCGTGTTGGAGAGGGCGCTGCGGAACACGGACCCGCTGCCTTCGCTGTCGCGGCAGGTGGTGGTGATGAGCGAGGTAGGTTCGGGCAGGCTCACTGGTCAGAACGCTCTGGGGAATGCCGTTCGGATCCAGCATGGCGGCGAGCTGAAGCGTGGGGCGGGCGAGGCCGGCGGGGTTGAGGTTGTCAGCGCGTTCGATCGACAGCGACCAGGTAGCGCTCACGGTGGTGTTCTGGTCGTCTGGCAACGTGCCGGGCTCGGGCAGCATGCTGGCGAGGCTGGTGGCGCGGTCGGCGAGTCGACGGCGGTAGCTGGGGCACTGCCGGTGGGTACATCGCGAGCAGCCGACGGGAATGTCGGCATCGACGATGTAGGCAGCAGCCTGCGAGAGGGCTAGCGGCAGGTAGCCGAGGTCCTGGGCCAGCGCACGGAGCTCGTCCGGGGCATCGTGCCGTCCATGCTCAGCAAGGAAGTCAACCAGATACGCGACTGCCTGGTCCGGAGTGAACACCTCGAGGTCGATTCGATGTCCAGGTAGAGCGGCATCGCGGCGCCGTGTGGTGACCACCGTGCGGCCGTACGGATTCTTCGCCGGCCACAGTCCGGTGACGTCAGCGGGGTCGGCGACATCGTCCAGTACGACCAGCCATCGGCACACGGGCTCGGATCCTGGCGGCTTAGGTTCAAGCCATCTCAGGAACGCCTGTGCGGATCTTTCGGGGTCACCAGATTCGTGGGCGAGGAGTTCTTCGGCAGCCTGGGCGAAAGCGGAGACGATGGCGGGGCGGCTACTGGCGCTGACCCAGACCAGCACGTCCAATTCGTCCCCAGTCCACGCCTGCCGCGCATAGTGGGCGGCGAGCTGGGTCTTGCCGACACCGCCGGTGCCGCGTAGCACCTGGCACAGCACCGCGGTGCCGCTGCTGGTCAGCGCGGCCTGCAGTTGGTCGGTCTCGTCTCGTCTCTGAAAGGCCGCAGCTTCGCGGGGAAGGACACCGACTTGGTGCGGCCATGAGACCGGCTCCCGCCCATGCACGTGCACGGTCGTGATGTCACCACTGTGGTATCCGCTGATGGATACTCCTGCCGGCCCAGAAGTCGCCTGACCTGTGTCCCGAACCTCGATACCCCGTCGTCCTGCCATACCGCTCCCCCTGCTGATGCCCTGGGCTACTTCTCGCTGTACCCGCTGATGGCGTCACCACCTCCGGTCGCCTCGGCATCGCCTGTCCGCTCGACAGTGACGGGGCGCGCAGATCCGCTCCCGTGATAACCCGTGACTGCGTTGCCCTTGCCTGCTGTCTTGGCGGTGCTGGTTTCGCGAACGACGACGGCTGATTGGCTGACGCCAGGGAGCGCTGCCCAGATTCCGACGCCTACCGCCGCCACACCTGCGAGAGCGGAGGCCACCGTCGCGATCCGGCTTGCTGTCTCCCACTGCGAGACGGCGAACATCCACCCCAGGACAGCGACCACCACGCACGTCGCGACCAACACCATGCGCTTCAACGTCATCCCGTCATCGTCGCTCAGGCTGAGTTGCGATGGGAGTGCTTTGGCCGAGCCCCTCGCCTTCCGAAACACAGTGACGGCGGGTACCTGGCAGGTCGCCGCCGCCCCTGACCTCAGCGCCGGGGCAGTGGGACGACGCCCTTGGCGTCGTCCCACTGCCCTTGATCCGAGACCAAAGCGGACGTGCTGAGTTGGCGGCGCAGACGCTGGACCTCGTCGTCCTTGGCCGCCAGGACCGACAGCAGGTGCCGGTGACGCTCCTTGAGCTGCGTGAGCTCGGTGTGGGTGCGGGCGAGTTTACCGGTGAGCCGCTGGTTGAGGTCCCGCAGTCGGGCCATGCGGGCTTCGCGCGGGTCGGGCTGCTGGCCCGCCGCCCAGGCGGCTGCCCGCCGCTTCTCGAACTCTTCCTTGAGGTGGCCCCAGGCCCGATAGAGACACGCGCGGGAGATGCCCGCCTCGCGGGCGAGCGTCTTGACGTCGCAGGCGCCGCCGGGCGGGATCTGCCCGGCCAGCAGCCGGTCGATGGCCGCGCGGATGCGCCGCTCGATCTGTTCGCGCTGCTGGTGGCTCAGTGCCATGTCATTCGGCCCTTCTGGCTGCCGAGAACCCGCATGGACCGCTCGTGCTCAGCCCGCAGCCGGGCCTTCTCCGCGGGCGGGATGCGAGGGTTGGCCAGCAGGACGACGCCGTTGTCAGCTGTGGTCTGCCAGACCGAACGGTGAACGAGGTGGTGGGTGGCCTGCGGGCAGCGGGAGCTGTCACATAGCCCGGTCAGCGGAGCTGCGAAAATCATGCCCGAACAGTCCAACTCGGACAGCACCCTTCGTGGCCTCATTGCAGCCATCGCCGGGGCCCCGTCAGCGCCTTCATGGTGTACGCGCGCACTCCGACACCCAGAACTATGGTGTCCCACCACATACGCCTCTGACCTGCACGTTCCTACGGTGTGGCGACACACAAACCTCCCCGTCGAACGCCAGGAAGTGGTACCGATGTCATCCTCCGCGACCGCTCCACCAGCCCCGTCCAGCCTCCCCAGAATCGTCGCCGCCAGCCTCATCGGCACCACCATCGAGTGGTACGACTTCTTCCTCTACGGCTCGGCCGCCGCGCTCGTGTTCAACAAGCTGTTCTTTCCGGGCTCCGACCCGCTCGTCGGGACGCTGCTGTCGTTCCTGACGTATGCCGTCGGGTTCGCGGCCCGCCCGTTGGGGGCGCTCGTGTTCGGGCACTACGGTGACCGGCTGGGGCGGAAGAAGCTGCTCGTACTGAGCCTGGTGATGATGGGCGGGGCGACGTTCGCCATCGGGCTGTTGCCCACGCACGCCACCGTCGGGGCCGCCGCGCCCGTGCTGCTCACGCTGCTGCGGCTGGTCCAGGGCTTCGCGCTCGGCGGCGAGTGGGGCGGTGCCGTCCTGCTGGTGTCGGAGCACGGGGACGCGCGACGGCGCGGGTTCTGGGCCTCGTGGCCGCAGACCGGCGCTCCGGCGGGGCAGTTGCTCGCGACCGGTGTGCTCTCGCTGCTGACCGCCGTGCTGTCCGACGACGCCTTCGGACGATGGGGCTGGCGGATCCCGTTCCTGCTCTCCGGCGTCCTCGTGCTCATCGGTCTGTGGATCCGGCTGTCCGTCGACGAGTCGCCCGTCTTCAAGGAGGCGCTGGAGCGGGCCGAGGCCCGGCGCGCGGAGGAGAAGAGCGAGGCGGAGCGGCTGCCGATCGTCTCCGTGCTGCGGCATCACTGGCGTGACGTGCTGGTGGCGATGGGCGCCCGCATGGCCGAGAACATCAGCTACTACGTCATCACCGCTTTCATCCTCGTCTACGCCACCACCTCGGCCGGCGCCTCCAAGCAGACCGCGCTCAACGCCGTGCTCATCGGCTCCGCCGTGCACTTCGCCGTGATCCCGGCCTGGGGTGCGCTGTCCGACCGGATCGGTCGGCGGCCGGTGTACCTGTTCGGCGCGGCCGGTGTCGGGCTGTGGATGTTCCCGTTCTTCTCGCTCACGGACACCGGGTCGTTCGGCTCCCTGATCCTGGCCGTGACCGTCGGGCTCGTGCTGCACGGCGCCATGTACGCACCCCAGGCCGCCTTCTTCGCCGAGATGTTCGCCACCCGGATGCGGTACTCGGGCGCGTCCATCGGCGCCCAGTTCGCCTCCGTGGCGGCGGGCGCGCCGGCCCCGCTCATCGCCACCGCGCTGCTCGACGACTACGGCAGCTCCACCCCGATCGCCCTGTACGTGATCGCCGCCGCGGTGCTGACTTTGCTCGCCGTCGGCGTGGCACGGGAGACGCGGCACCGTGACCTCGCCCGTGTCGAGGAGGAGGGCGGCGCGTCCGCCGGGGCGGGCGCGGCCGCGGCGGCGCGGACGGTCTGACCGGAAATCCCGTACCCCGAACATCCGGCCCCCGACCCCCGTACGGCAGGTTTGTACGGGGGTCAGCGTCTGTCCGGGACCGCCAACCGGTGCAGCCGCAGGGCCAGTTGGAGTTCCAGGGCGCGTGCCGGGGCCTGCCAGTCCTCCCCCAGCAGCCGGCCGACCCGCTCCAGCCGTTGGGCGACCGTGTTCACGTGGACGTGCAGGGCGTCCTTGGTGCGGGCGGGACTCATCCCGCAGGCGAAGTAGGCGTCCAGGGTGCGCAGCAGTTCCGTACCGCGTCGCTCGTCGTAGGACACGACCGGGCCGATCGTGCGGTCGACGAAGCCGGCGACGTCCCGGTCGCCCGCGAGGAGCAGACCGAGGAAGCCGAAGTCCTCGGCCGCCGCGCCGTCCCCGGCCCGGTCCAGCAGGTGCAGCGCGTCCAGGCAGCGACGGCCCTCGGCGTAGGCGGCGGCGATGGTCTCGGGGTGGGCGGTGAGGTCGGTGACCGGGGCCGAGGCGCCGACCGTGACGGGCTGGTGGACGGCCGTGCCCAGATGGCGGGCCGTGCGGCGGGCCACCTCCGTGGCGGTGTCGCCGGTGGCGAGCGGCAGCAGCAGGACGGTGCCGCCGTCGCGTGCGGCGGCCAGGCCGTGCCGGGTCGCGGCGAGGTGGGAGGCGGCCGACCACAGGCGACGGCGGGCCGCGGCCTCCTCGTCGGCGTCGGCCGCCGGACCGTCGAGCCGGGCGGCGAGCACGACATGGGTGGCGTCCAGGTCGGCGTGCAGCCGGGCGGCGCGTTCGCGCAGCAGGCGCGGATCCCGGTCGCGGGCGTCGAGCAGGTCGTCCAGCAGCTCCCCCCGTACGCGCTGCTCGGCCTCGGCCGCCGAGCGGCGGGCGAGCAGCAGGAGCGAGGTGACCATCGCCGCGCGCTCCAGGGTGCGCTGGTCGACGGGGTCGAGGCCGGGGTGCCCGCGCAGGACCAGCGCGCCCAGGAGTTCGCCGCCGGCGGCCACCGCGGCGATCCAGTCGCTGCCGTGCCGTACGGCGTGTCCCTCGGCACGGGACACCTCCAGCGCGTCCGCGGGTGCCGCGCCGGCCTCGGTGAACTCGACGGTGCCGTCGAGGACTTCGGAGACGGCGGCGGCCACGTCGTGCACCCCGCCGCCCCGCAGGACGAGTTCGGCGAGCCGGTCGTGGACGTCGGAGGCGCGCTCGATGACGGCGCTGCGGTCCCGGATGATCTCGTTGGCGTGCTCCAGGCCGGCCAGGGCCGCGCGGGTCTCGGTGAGCAGATGGGCGGTGTCGATCGCCGCCGCGGCGAGCGCGGCGAAGGAGCCGAGCAGGGCGATCTGCGCGCGTTCGAAGACCCGTTCCCTGCGGTCGGCGGCGAAGAGGACGCCGATGACGTGCGGCCCGAGCACGAGGGGGACGCCGAGGATGGCGACCAGGCCCTCGTCACGGACGCCGGCGTCGATGGTGAGGGTGTGCTGGAAGCGGGCGTCCTTGAAGTAGTCGTCCGTGACGTACGGCCGGGTCGTCTGGGCGACCAGTCCGCCGAGTCCCTCGCCCATGCCGAGGCGCAGCTGCTGGAAGCGGGCCGAGACGGAGCCCTCCGTGACCCGCATGTAGGTGTCACCGCGCGCCGGGTCGTTCAGGGTGAGGTAGGCGACGTCCGTGCCGAGCAGGGAACGGGCGCGCTGCACGATGGCCTGCAGGACGGCGTCCAGATCGCGCAGGCCCGCGAGGTCGTGGGCGGTCTCGAAGAGCGCGGACAGCTCGGCCTCGCGGCGCCGGCGTCCCTCCAGCTCGGCCCGGACGCGCAGGGCGAGCAGCTTGGCCTGTTCCAGCGCGGCGATCGCCTCGGCCGGTCTGTCCTCGGCGCGGGCGAGCAGGACCGGCTGCTCGTACGCCTCCGCGGAGGCGTCGCGGGCCAGCAGCTCGAGGTAGGGAGCCTCGGCGCTGCCGCTGGGTGCCGACTGAACGTGATCGCGAGACATGGTCACAGGATTCCGCATCGACCGGCCGGCCCGTCAGGCCTGTGGAAAACTCCCCGGCCGGGCGCCGCCGGGCACCTTCAGTGGGCCGTCCAGCCGCCGTCGAGCACCAGCGAGGTGCCGGTGACGAAGGACGCCTGCGGACTGCACAGGTAGGCCACGGCCTCGGCGACCTCCTCCGGTTCGATGAGCCGCCGGACCGCGCTGTCCTTCAGCAGGACCTCGGACAGCACCCGCTCCTCGGGGATGCCGTGCGCCTGCGCCTGGTCGGCGATCTGCTTCTCCACCAGGGGCGTGCGCACATAGGCCGGGTTCACACAGTTAGAGGTAACCCCATGGGCGGCGCCTTCGAGGGCGGCCGTCTTCGACAGGCCCTCAAGCCCGTGTTTGGCGGCCACATAGGCGGACTTGAAAGCGGAGGCGCGCAGCCCATGGACGGAGGACACATTGACGATGCGGCCCCAGCCCTGTGCGTACATGTGCGGCAGGGCACCGCGGATGAGGCGGAACGGCGCCTCCAGCATCACGGTCAGCACGGTGTGGAAGACCTCGGGCGGGAACTCCTGGAGTGGGCGCACCAGTTGCAGCCCGGCGTTGTTGACCAGCACGTCGATGCCGGCGGCGGCGCGTTCGGCGGCGTCCAGGTCGGTGAGGTCCACGACATGCGCTACGACGGTCCCCGCGAGGTCCCCGGTCCGCTCCGCCTGCTGGGCGAGCTCGGCCAGACCGGTCTCGTCCCGGTCGACGGCGCGCACCCGTGCCCCGGCGGCGGCGAGCCGGAGCGCGCAGGCTCGGCCGATGCCGCCGGCGGCACCGGTGACGAGGGCGGTGCGACCGCCGAGGTCCAGGGTGGCGGGCTGCGGGCGAAGGCCGGGCGGAAGGCTGGGCGAGATCATGTGCCGACCCTAAGTGGCCCCCAACCGTCACCACATATGGTCGCCACCCATACTTCAGCCCACAGTCATAGGGTCAAACCATGTGGGTGCCTCGGACATGGCCTGCTTGATCCGCAAGCGGCCGAACTCATGGAGATCAGGCAGCGCGTCCACCTCGAACCAGCCCACGTCCAGGGACTCGTCGTCGTTGACCCGGGCCTCGCCGCCCACGGCCCGGCAGCGGAGGGTGATGTCCATGTACTGGCACTGGTCACCGTTGGGGTAGGTGACCGGATCCAGGGCCTGGACGAGGACGACCCGCTCGGGCACGCAGTGCACGGCCGTCTCCTCGAAGACCTCCCGCACGGCACAGGCCGCGGGCTGCTCTCCCGGCTCCGGGATGCCGCCGATCACCGACCACTTGCGGGTGTCGGACCGCCGGCCCAGGAGCACCCTGCCCTCGTCGTCGAAGACGATCGCGGTGACCCCGGGGAGCCAGAGCAGCTGCCGGCCGGCCGAGGCCCGGAGCGTGCGGATGAAGTCAGGAGTAGCCATGGGCCCGACCCTAACCGGCCGGGCCCGCGCCCTCCTGGCGGTTCGGTACGCGCACCCGCCGTTTCGGAGGGCGTATGCCGGTCGTACGGCTACACGCCATCGGCGCGCCGACGGCGCAGCCCCGACCCGGCCGCCCAGCCGATCCCGCCCGCTGCGACGAGCACCAGGGCGATCTCGGGAAGGATGCCCAGCTCGGTCGCCGGGGTCTGCGAGGTGCGCAGCGGTACCTTCTGCACGAGGTAGGCGGGCACGAACATGCCGGTCTTCTGGGTGATCTCGCCGTCCGGCATGATGACCGCGCTCACGCCGCTGGTCACCGGCACGGTCACCGTGCGGCTGTGCTCGACGGCGCGGATCCGGGACATGGCCAGCTGCTGATAGGTCATCTCGCTGCGGTCGAAGGTCGCGTTGTTGCTCGGTACGGAGATCATCTCCGCGCCGTGGGTGACCGTGTCCCGCACCGCCCAGTCGAAGGCGGCCTCGTAGCAGGTGGCGAGGCCGACCTTGGCGCCGTCGATGTCGAAGACGCCCGGCTCGCTGCCCCGGCTGAAGTCCTGGCGGACCATACCGGTCCAGTTCTTGTTGACCGCGCCGACGAGCCCGCGCAGCGGGAGGTACTCGCCGAACGGCTGGATCTGCCGCTTGTCGTAGGTCTGCGTCGGCCCCTTGACCGGGTCCCACAGGATCTGCTCGTTGAGCAGCTTGCCGTCCTTCTCGACGACGGCGCCGACGGAGACGGGCACGCCGACCGCCTTGGCCGCGCCCTCGATGACGGCGGCCGCGTCGGGGTTGGTGTAGGGGTCGATGTCGGAGGAGTTCTCCGGCCACAGCACGTAGTCCGGCTTCGGGGCCTTGCCCGCCTTGATGTCGGCGGCGAGCCTGAGCGTCTCGCGCACGTGGTGGTCGAGCACGGCCCGCCGCTGGGCGCTGAACTCCAGCCCGGACCGCGGCACGTTGCCCTGGATGACCGCGACGGTCCTCGTGCCGTCCTCGGCCTTGTCGCTGACCAGGGTGCGGGCGGCGACCGCGCCCGCCACCGGAACGGCCACGCTGAGCAGTGCGGCGGCCGCGGCCCCGCGCCGCACGGCACGCGTCCGGCGCCGCTCGGCGGTCAGCCGGCCGGCCTCGTACAGGCCGAATCCGCACAGCACGACCGCGAAGCCGAGCACGGGCGTACCGCCCACCGCGGCGAGGGGAAGGAAGGCGCCGTCCGCCTGCCCGAACGCGACCTTGCCCCAGGGAAAGCCGCGGAAGGGCACGCGTGCGCGTACCGCCTCGGCCGCGATCCAGACGGCGGCCGCCCACACCGGCCAGGCGGGCAGCCTGGAGACGGCGGCGACGCCGGCACCGACCAACGCGATGAAGACCGCCTCGATGGCGACGAGGGCCAGCCAGGGACCGGGCCCGACCTCCACGCCGGTCCACACCAGCAGGGGCAGCAGGAAGCCGAGCCCGAAGAGGTAGCCCAGGCCGAGGGCCGCCTTCCAGCCACGGCCGCGCAGCGCCCAGCCGAAACCGGCGAAGGCGGGCAGCGCCAGCCACCACAGGGGGCGCGGCGGGAAGCTGACGTAGAGCAGCACTCCGCAGAGCGCGGAGGCGATGGCCGGGACCAGGCGCAGCAGCCGGCCGCCGCGCACGCCGGAGGGGGAAGGCGGCTGGAGCCGGTCCGGCTGGTCCACGGAAGTTGCGGTGACGGTCACCCGGGTGAGTGTACGGCCGGGGGCTGTGCCGCCGACAGCACGGTACGAGGGCCGACAACGGCCCGCCGCCCGCGGTCGTCGCTGGTCGCCGCCCTCCCCGGCCCGCCGGTGCCTCCGGGCCGTCCCTGGCCGGTCCTCCCCGCGTCCGGCACCGGCACCGGCTCCGGGACCCGGTCCGGGCAGCCGCACGGAAAGAACCGTTCCGTCGCATCTCGTCCAAACCGGTCATCAGCCGCTACGGTGTGCCCAGCCTCGGCAGTGCGGCCGGATCCGGCGCCGTGCCCGGCCGTGGCCGCAGACAGGCGTCGGGGACGGGGGCGAGGGGCGGCAGTGGGGGCGACCAGGACGAGGCCCGCGGCCGGGGTGGACGCGGACGCGGCCGGCATCAGACGAAACGTTTCTGACGGCACGGGCATGATCCTGCTCGGTGCGTGCGCCGCGTGGTCGCTGATCACCGCGGCGGCCCACGACGGACGACCCGAGGGCGTCCTGCTCGCGGTGCTCGCCGTGGCCGCCGGTCACGCCGTGGGCCGGGTCTCCGGGGCACTGCTCCCGGTGGCCGCGCCCTGCGCCGGTGCGGTGGCCGGGCTCGTGCTGGCCCTGGCGCTGCCCGCGCTCTCCGCCGGCCCCCGGTACGCCGCCCCGCTCGGCCATGCCGGCGGTACGGCCGCTCTGCTGGCGCTGGCCACGGGAGCCGCGTGCTGTGCCGCCTGGGCGACGCCGGTACCGGGGCTGCGTCTGGGCCTGCGGGTGCTCGCCACCGGGATGGTGCTGACGGGCGCGGCACTGGGGTCGGCGGCCGGTTGCGTGGCGAGCGCGGCCGTACTGCTGTGTTCGCTCGCGGCGGGCTCGGTGCCCCGCCGGGGCACGTGCCTGCTGGGGCTGGCCGCGGCGGCGGCCCTGGCCGCCGGGACGGCCTGGGCCCTCGCCGCGGACGTGCTGCCCGGCGGCCTCACCGGCGTGCTCGAAGGCCGGCTGACCGGGCACCGGGTGGCGCTGTGGCACGACGCCCTGCGGCTGGCGGGCCGGAACCACGGGCTCGGGGTCGGTCCGGGGCGGTTCGCCGAGCTGGGCGGCACGACACAGGCACAGTCCGCCGACGGCAGACCGCACTCCGCCCTGCTGCAGCTGGCGGCGGAACAGGGCCTCGTCGGAGTCTGTCTGGTCGTGGCCGCGTTCTGCTGGGTACTGCACGCGCTCTGGCGCTCCCCCCGCTCCACCCCGGTCGCCCTGACCGCCGGCGCCGCGCTGACGGCGCTGGCCGTGTGCGCCACGACGAGCAACGCGCTCAGCTTCACCACGGTGACCGTGGGCGCGGGGCTGCTCGCCGGGTGGTCGACGGCGCGGCCGTGGGCGCGCGACGGCGCGGAGCCCCGGATCTGAGCGGTGCCGGGCTCCCGCGTCCCGGCTCCGAGCGGCGGTGCCGTGCCACGCGCCGGTGGGCGGCGCGTGGACTCAGCGGGCCGAACCCCGGCCGGTCGTCCGCAGACGGGCCCTGATGACCCGCACCGCCGCCTCCGCGTTGTCCACGGTGATCGTGAAGGTGTGGCCGTCCCACAGGCGCAGCACGATGCCCTCACCACGGCGTACGACGACGGCGGTGCCCATCTCGGGTCGCCACCGATATCCCCAGCCGCCCCAGTGCCGCGGCGTGACCAGGGCGGTGAAGTCGGCGCCGGCCACATGCGACAGCGGGATGCGACGGCGCGGCAGCCCCATGTGGCCGCAGCGGATCTCCAGGGACTCCTTGTCGAGCTTGAGGTCCACGTGCACGAAGGCGAGCGTGCCGAAGAGGACCAGCAGACCCGCGGCGATGCAGCCCACGACGGACATCGCCAGCGGGGCGACGCCGGAGGACCATGCCGAGTCCACCGCCAGCTCGATGCCGAGGGCCATGCAGGCCGCGCCGACCAGCGCCAGCAGCCACTGGACCCGGTTCGTGGCCCGCCCGGTCCAGACGTCGGTGTGCGGGCTGTCGTCGGCCTGGAGGTGGTCCCTCATGTTTATGAGGTTACTCAGGTTTCGCTGCGCGGGTAGGGCATGGCGGAGGGTGACTGACCCGAGTGGGCCAGGGCGGATCCGGGCCCGGTACGCGGTCGCGCGGCAGGTCAGCGCACGGGGCTGACCGCCTGCAGGAAACGGCCTTCCCCGTAGGACAGAGCCGTGTCCGGGAGGGTGGCCTCACGACCGCTGAGCAGCACCGTGAGGGTGGTGTCGGCGACGGCGGCCGGGGCCGGCTCCGCTCCGATCCGGCGCAGGGCCTGTGCGGCGACCGCCCCGGCGGAGCCGTGCAGCATGAGCGGCGGGCGGCCGGGCCGCTGGACGGCTTCCCGAATGCGCTCGCCGACCAGCTCGTAGTTGGTGCAGCCCAGGACGACGGTGGTCACGTCCTCGGGGGTGCGCGCGGCGGCCGAGGCGATGGCGGCATCGATCGCGGCCTCGTCGGCGTGGTGCACCGCGTCCGCGAGACCGGGGCAGGCCACCTCGGTGACGGCCACTCCACCGGCGAACTGCTCGATCAGGTTCCGCTGGTAGGCGCTGCCCGTGGTGGCGGGCGTGGCCCAGATCGCGACATGGCCGCCGCCCGCCGCGGCCGGCTTGATCGCCGGAACGGTCCCGATGATCGGCAGCTCCGGCTCGAAGCGGGCCCGCATCTGCGGCAGGGAGTGCACGGAGGCGGTGTTGCAGGCGACGATCAGGACGTCGGGCCGGTGGGCGGCGGCGGCCTCGGCCACGGCGATGGCCCGCTGCGTGATGTCCTCCGGGGTGCGCGGCCCCCAGGGCATCCCGTCGGGGTCCCAGGAGAGCACGAGATCCGCGTCGGGCCGCAGCCGGCGTACCGCGGCGGCGGCGGGGAGCAGGCCGATTCCGGAGTCCATGAGCGCGATCTTCACCCGGCCACGATAGACGATCGGCCCTTGCGGCCCTTCGGGGTGGGGCAGACTGCGGGGGTGAGCGCACTGCTGTGGATCACCGTCGTGTCGCTGGCGGCCTGGTGCTGGCTGCTGCTGTGCCAGGGCTTCTTCTGGCGCACGGACGTGCGGCTGCCGCCGCGCCGGGAACCGGACGCCTGGCCGTCGGTGTGTGTGGTCGTACCGGCGCGCGACGAGGCCGCCGTGCTGTCCGCGAGCCTGCCGTCGCTGCTGACGCAGGACTATCCGGGCCGGGCCGCGGTGTTCCTGGTGGACGACGGGAGCACCGACGGCACCGGGGAGCTGGCGCGCGAGCTGGCCCGGCGGCACGGCGGGCTGCCGCTGACCGTCGGTGCGCCGGGCGAACCGCCCGCGGGCTGGACGGGCAAGCTGTGGGCGGTGCGGCACGGTATCGGCCTGGCACGCGTGCGTGACCCGGAGTACCTGTTGCTGACGGACGCGGACATCGCGCACGCGCCGGACAGCCTGCGCGCACTGGTGGCGGCGGCCCGTGCCGGGGGCTTCGACGTCGTGTCGCAGATGGCGCGGCTGCGGGTGGAGAGCGTGTGGGAGCGGCTGGTCGTCCCGGCGTTCGTCTATTTCTTCGCACAGCTGTATCCCTTCCGGTGGATCGGGCGCAGGGGATCGCGTACGGCCGCGGCGGCGGGCGGCTGCGTCCTGCTGCGCACCGCGACGGCCGAGAAGGCGCGCATCCCGGACGCCATCCGGCACGCCGTCATCGACGACGTGGCGCTCGCGCGCGCGGTGAAGGGCGCGGGCGGGCACGTCTGGCTGGGACTGGCCGACCGGGTGGACAGCGTGCGGCCGTATCCGCGGCTGCACGACCTGTGGCGGATGGTCTCGCGCAGCGCCTACGCCCAGTTGCGCCACAACCCGCTGCTGCTCCTGGGCACGGTCGCCGGGCTCGCGCTGGTCTACCTGGTGCCGCCCGCCGCGGTCGTCGCGGGAGCGGCGGGCGGCACAGCGGCGACGGCGGTCACCGGGGCCGCGGCCTGGGCGGTGATGTCGGGGACGTACCTGCCGATGCTGCGCTACTACCGGCAGCCGCCGTGGCTCGCGCCGCTGCTGCCGTTCACCGCGCTGCTGTACCTGCTGATGACGGTCGACTCGGCCGTGCAGCACTACCGGGGGCGCGGGGCGGCCTGGAAGGGCCGCACCTACGCGCGGCCCGGCGCCGTGCCCGACGAGGGCTGAGCCCGGTCACTTGCGGCCGGGTGTCCAGTTCATGCCCCAGTCGTAGGCGCGGTCTATCGTCCGCTGCGGGCTCACTCCGCGCTGCGGCACCAGGTACCGCGCCTCGCGCTGCACGAGGAGGTCGCCGCCCGTGTTGGTGAGCAGGGCGAGCGCGCACACCGTGGAGGGGACGGTGCACTCGTCGAGCGAGAAGTCGATCGGCGCGCCGTGCTGCGGCTGGAGGGTGACGGTGGCGTGCAGGTCGGCGAAGGAGCTGGCGCCTTCGTAGATGGTGACGAAGACGAGGATGCGCCGGAAGTCCCGGGTGTGGTCGAGGTTGATGGTGAGGTTCTCGCCGCTCGCCATCGCACCGGTGCGGTCGTCGCCGTCGAGGTGGATGTACGGCGGTCGGTTCAGCGACCCGAAGGAGTTGCCGAGGGCCTGGACGACGCCTTTGCGGCCGTCGGCGAGTTCGTACAGTGCGCACAGGTCGAGGTCGATGTCTCCCTGCCCGCCTCCCCACCTGCTCCAGCTGGAAAGCTGTTTGCGCATCTGCCAGTTGAGGTTCACCCGCATGGCTCCGGAGGTGCCGCCCTGCTTGGCGAGCGAGACGGACGGCGCCGCCTTCGTGAGGGTCACCTTGGACAGGCGGACCGGCTGGGGCGTGGGGGGCGGAGGAGCCGTGGGAGGGGCCAGGGGGGCGGGCGGCAGGGTCGCGGGCGGCGGGGGCGGAATCACGGGGGCCGTCACGGGCGGCGGAAGCGGCATCACCGGGGCCGTCACGGGCGGCGGGGGCGGCATCACCGGGGTCGCCGCCGTGCGCGGGGCGGCGTGCTGGGGTTCGTCCACGGTGATACCGAAGTCCGTTGCGAGGCCTTCGAGTCCGCTGCTGTAGCCCTGGCCGACGGCTCGGAACTTCCACGCTCCCTGGCGGCGGTAGAACTCACCGAGCACGAAGGCCGTCTCGACGGTCGCGCCCGGGCTGTCGAAGCGGGCGACCGTACGGCCGGTCACGGTGTCGGTCACCTCGATGTAGAGGCCAGGGACCTGGCCGAAGGTGCCGCCGTCGGCGGAGGCGGCGAGGACGATCCGCTCGATCGTGCCCTCCACGCGCGCGAGGTCGACGGAGAGGATGTCGGTCACGCCCGCGCCCGCCGTCCTCTTGCCTTCGTGGCGCACCGCGCCGGAGGGGTGGGCGGGCTGGTTGTAGAAGACGAAGTCGGTGTCGGACCGGACCTTTCCGGTGGCGAGCAGCAGCGCGGAGGCGTCCGCGTCGGGCACCCCGGGTGCCGAGCGCCAGCCCAGTTCGACGCGCAGGGCCGCGGTCGGCACCGGCGTGTTCGCCCCTTTCGACATTGACATGTCCGCCCCCATCCGTGTCGGCCTCCGGGCACCCCCGGCGGTCCAGATCATCCCTGTCCGCACAACCTATTCCCGGGTCCGGGGAACTCCCAGGACCGGCGCAGCGAGATCGCCGGTCAACTGGCGGTAACCCCCCAGGAGCTCGCCCTTTACAGGATACGAACGTCGGTCGACGTCCATTTTTGCCAAGTTCGCTCGGATTAGGGATCCCCGGTCACTGCAGGCACGGAAAACAACCCTCTTATCGGTCTCCCCAACGAGCACATCGTGGGCTTAACTTATGTGCCATGACCTCCCCCCGCTCCACTTATGGTGGCGGCTACTACTCCGCCTCCTTCCCGGACACCCCGATCTACGACTCGCTCGTGGCCGAGCGTGGCACCCCGCAGATCGCCCCGATCCGGGTCCCCGCCGCCTACGACACGGGCAGCAGCCTGCCCGCTCTGCCGTCGGCACTGCCCGCCCTCCCGGCGGCCCCCTCCCCGCAGGCCCCCGCCTACGGCTATCCGCAGATGCCGCAGCCCGCTCCGCTGCAGCAGGCACCCACGGCCTACATCCCGCAGCAGGCGAGCGCCCCGCGGGGATACCCCGGCCAGCAGGCCCCGCAGCAGCAGCGCCCGATGGGGATGGGCACGGGATACGAGGCGATGCGCCCGGCCGCGCCACGGCCCGCGCCGGCCCCGTACCAGGACCCGTACAACAACCAGCAGTACCGCGGCTACTGACCGGCGCATCAGCGCTGTCGGTGCCACCTGGCACGATGGCGTCATGGAGAACGCCGCATTGCAGTCGATCCACGTCCACCCGGTCAAGGCGTTCCGGGGGCACGCCCCCCGGGAGGCCGTGGTGGAGCCCTGGGGCCTGGCCGGAGACCGCCGCTGGACCCTGATCGACGACGGGGGAAAGGTCGTCACCCAACGCGAACAACCGCGCCTCGCGCTGGCCGCCGCCGAGCTTCTGCCCGGCGGCGGCGTTCGTCTGTCCGCACCCGGCCGCACACCGCTGACGGTGTCCGTGCCGGAACCGGCCGGCACCGTGCCGGTGAACATCTTCGGTACGAAGGTCGAGGCGGTCCCGGCACCCGAGGCCGCGCACGCCTGGTGCAGCGCCTATCTGGGCATGGACGTCCGCCTGGTGCACATGGACGATCCCGCCACCCGCCGCCCGGTCGATCCCGAGTACGCCCTGCCCGGCGAGACGGTGAGCTTCGCCGACGGCCATCCCCTGCTGGTCGCCACGACCGCCTCCCTCGACGCGCTGAACTCCCTGATAGCCGAGGGCTCGCACGCCCACGAGGGCCCGCTGCCCATGAACCGCTTCCGGCCCAACGTGGTCGTCGCCGGCACCGAGGCCTGGGCGGAGGACCACTGGTCGCGGATCTCCGTCGGCGAGGTGGTCTTCCGCGTCGCGAAGGCCAGCGGGCGCTGTGTCGTCACCACCGTCGACCAGGACACCGCCGTGCGCGGCCGAGAGCCCCTGCGCACCCTGGCCCGCCATCGCAAGGTCGGCGCGAGGCTGCTCTTCGGCCAGAACCTCGTACCCCTCTCGCCCGGCATCATCCGGGTCGGGGACCCGGTCCGGGTACTGGAATAACCCTCGACGACAGCCCGGCGGCCGGGGAACCAGGGGCGGGTCCCGGTCGTTGGGCGGAGATGAGAGATTCCTGAGAGGCCGCGTGCGTGACCGTCCGCGGCGGACGTGATGTCGCTCTCTCTTTGCCGCGGGCCGCGGATGCGCGCCCCTGCAGAGGGTTATGACGGAGCGGAAGGGGGTGGGGGCATGCGGGCGATCAACGGCCTATGGCACTGGCGGCACAATCCGCTGTGCCGGGCGACCGATCTGGCCGAGGCGTGGGTGGCCCTCGTGGCGCTCGTGCTGATCGCCGTGGCCGCGCCCGTGACCGGCTGCCTGGTCGGCGCCGCAGCGCAGGACTCGCTGCAGCGCTCCGTGCGCGAACAGCAGCACACGCGTCACCTCGTCACCGCCACCGTGGTGCGTGACCTGGGTGAAGTCCCGATGGAGACGGACCCCGACACCTCCACGGCACGCGAGACGCACAGGCGTGTGCTCGCGGACTGGACGGCGCCGGACGGCACCCACCAGCACGGCCTGACCCTGGCGGACCTCAAGTCACCCCGCGCCGGGGACCACTTCAGGCTCTGGACGGATCCGCACGGCCGAATAACGGCCCGCCCGCTGGACTCCCCCACCGCGACGACACACGCGGTGCTCGCCGGCATCGGCGCGGCCCTGCTCGCCACGGGCCTGGTCGAAGCGGCCCGGCGGCTGACCGTCTGGCGCATGGTCCGCCGGCGGTACGCACGCTGGGACCAGGCCTGGGACCGGGCCGGACCGGACTGGGGCAAGGCGGGCACCGGCAGCTGACGGCCTTCCGGCTCTGGTCAAACGAGCGTGCACGCACACGCTACGGTGGACCGGCCGAAGCGCTTTCGGCGACGACCCGCGGACGAGCGAACCGCAAAGGCACACAGCTTCGGGACCGCGAACGCGCACCAGCCCCAGGGCTGAGCACGGACGCGGGCCCGGCACCGGCGGCACGACCCCTGCGGGAGCGAGCCGCCAGTACGACGAGGTGGGGGCACAGCAACGCCATGGCACAGGGCACGGTCCAGGTGACGCACACCGGTACGTCGCGGTGGCGGCGCCGCACGGGCGAGTACGCATCGCTCGCCGCCGCCCTGGAGGCCGCCGCTGACGGCGACGTCCTCACCATCGCCCCGGGCACCTACCGGGAAAACCTCGTCATCCAGCGGGCGGTGACACTCCGTGGGCCCGAGGGCTCCCCCGGCTCGGTACGGCTCGCGCCCGTGGACGGTGTGCCGCTCACCGTGCGCGCCTCGGCCGTCGTGCAGGACCTGCACGTGGAAGGCCAGGACGCGGCGGCGCCCGCGCTGCTGGTCGAAGAGGGCATGCCCGAGGTGATGGACGTACGGATCGTCACCCGGTCCGCCGTGGGCATCGAGGTGCGCGGCGGTGCCCGTCCCACCGTGCGCCGCTGCACCGTCGACAACCCGGCCGGCATCGGCATCGCCGTACTCGACGGCGCGAGCGGGGTGTTCGAAGAATGCGAGGTCGTCGCGGCCGGGCAGGCGGGCGTGGCCGTCCGCGGCGGTGCCCGCCCGCGCCTGGAGCGCTGCCGGGTGCACCACGCCTCGGGCACCGGGCTGACCGCGACGGGTGAGAACTCGTCGCTGGAGGCGGTGGGCTGTGAGATCTACGAGGTCCGCGGCGCCGGCGTCCAGGTCACCCAGCGGGCGACGGCGCAGCTGACCGACTGCGACGTGCACCGCACCACCACCGACGGCGTCACCCTGGACACGGACGCGGTGCTCACGCTCGCCGACTGCCACATCCACGACATCCCCGAGAACGCCGTCGACCTGCGCTCGCGCTCGGTGCTCACGCTGACCCGGACGACGGTCCGTCAGTTCGGCCGCAACGGCCTGTCGGTGTGGGACCCCGGGACCCGGGTGGACGCCAACCAGTGCGAGATCTTCGACAGCACCGGCGACTATCCGGCGGTGTGGGTCAGCGACGGCGCCACCGCCGTCCTCGACTCCTGCCGGGTGCACGATGTGCCGGACGCCCTGTTCGTGCTGGACCGCGGATCGCGCGCGGACGTCGTGGACAGCGACCTGTCGCAGGTGCGCAACACGGCGGTGTCGGTGAGCGACGGAGCCACCGCGCAGCTCGACGACTGCAGGATCCGGGAGGCGGCGACCGGCGCGTGGTTCCGCGACCACGGCAGCGGCGGCACGCTGAACAACTGCACCCTGGACGGCACCCAGACCGGTGTCATCGTCACCAAGGGCGCCGACCCGACCATCGAGCGCTGCACGGTCGACTCCCCCGCCGAGGCCGGTTTCTACGTCTCCGCGGGCGGCCGGGGCAGCTTCCTGAACTGCCGGGTCAGCGGCAGCGGCGGTTACGGCTTCCATGTGATCGACGGCTGCCGTGCGACGCTGCGCCGGTGCCGTACGGAGCGCTGCGCCCGCGGTGGTTACGAGTTCGCGGACGCGGGCCCGGACTCAGGGAGCTCCGGGACGGGCCCGGTCGTGGAGGACTGCACCAGCGACGAGAGCGGCGGTGTGCGGCCGTCCCCGGTCCGCGAGACCGCCGTACAGACGGTGGCGCCCTCCGCCGGGCTGCTCGGTTCGATCCCGGGGCAGCGCAGCACGGAGCAGGAGCCGCTGATCGCCGCCGCGCCGGACACGCCGGCGCGGACCTCGAAGGACGTGCTCGGGGAACTGGACGCGCTGGTGGGCCTGGAGAGCGTCAAGCGGGAGGTGCGGGCGCTGACCGACATGATCGAGGTCGGCCGGCGACGGCAGCAGGCGGGTCTGAAAGCGGCCTCGGTCAAGCGGCACCTGGTGTTCACCGGCTCCCCTGGCACCGGCAAGACGACGGTCGCCCGGCTCTACGGCGAGATCCTCGCCTCGCTCGGCGTGCTGGAGAAGGGGCACCTGGTGGAGGTGTCCCGGGTCGACCTGGTCGGTGAGCACATCGGCTCCACGGCGATCCGCACGCAGGAGGCGTTCGAGAAGGCGCGCGGCGGGGTGCTGTTCATCGACGAGGCGTATGCGCTGTCCCCCGAGGACGGCGGGCGTGACTTCGGCAAGGAGGCCATCGACACGCTGGTGAAGCTGATGGAGGACCACCGGGACGCGGTGGTGGTGATCGTCGCCGGGTACACGGCGGAGATGGAGCGGTTCCTGTCCGTCAACCCCGGTGTCGCCTCCCGCTTCTCCCGCACCATCACCTTCGGCGACTACGGCCCCGAGGAGTTGCTGAGGATCGTGGAGCAGCAGGCCGACGAGCACGAGTACCGGCTGGCGGCGGGCGTTGCCGAGGCGCTGCGGACGTACTTCACACACCTCCCGAAGGGCCCGGCGTTCGGCAACGGCCGCACCGCGCGGCAGACCTTCGAGGCCATGGTGGAGCGGCACGCGAGCCGCGTCGCGCAGCTGACGAACCCCAGCACCGACGATCTGACCCTGCTGTTCGCGCAGGACCTGCCGGAACTGCCCTGAGCGTCCGGCCGCTCGCTGTTCCTGCGTGCGCCGACCGGGCACCACGGGGCTCGTGGACGACCTGGACGGGCTGCGGGCGCTGCTGACGGGCCAGGGCCGGCCGGGCCTCACCGCGGGGCTCGCGGCCCCGGGCGCGGTCCTGGCAGCTCCGGGCGCAGCCGGCTCAGCAGGTGGGCCCGTACGCGGGCGAAGGCCGGGTCCGCCTGGTAGTCGGAGTGTCCGAGGATCGGCGCCGGGAGCGGATGCTCGGGCGTGCGACCGTAGGCGAGGGGGTCCTGCAGAGGGCCGTGGTCGACCTCGGGATTCGCGTCGTCGGGGACGCGGACGGGGCCGCCGATGGGGTCGCTGCGGCGGTAGAGGTTGCCCCAGCAGGCGACGTCGCGGTGCAGGGCGGCGAGCGCGGGTGGTCCGAAGTGGGCCGGGAACCAGCGGCCGTACAGGCGCTCCAGCGGGGAGCCGTAGGTCAGCAGCGCGATCCGGGCACGTACCGAGGGGGGCAGCTGCCAGGCGGCGGCCGCGGCCAGGACGCTGCCCTGGGAGTGGCCGGAGAGGACCAGGCGGCCTCCGGTGCGGTGCGTCCAGGTGGCCATGCGCCAGGTCAGGTCCGGCACCGCGCGCTCGGCGTAGCAGGGCGGGGCGAAGGGATGCGCGGCGCGCGGCCAGAAGGTGCCGACATCCCACAGGATGCCGATCGTGCGCCGCGCCGAGGCGTCCTTGTAGGCGCGCCTGCCCCAGGTCACGAAGAGCACGAAACCGAGGCCGACCAGCCAGGATCCCAGCGCCTGCGAGGTCTCGGCGACGGTCTGGAGGCCCCGCTGGTCGAGGCGGCTCTCGCTGCGGCCCCGGCGGCAGACGACGCCCGTCACCGCCGCGGCCCAGACCAGCAGGGCGGCGGTGAGCAGCCGACTCACGGTGTCCAGGGCGCCGGGACCGCCGGCCCGGTGGTCGAAGCGGGCCGCCGGCGTCGCCAGGGCGGCGGCGACGGTCAGCAGCGCCGCGGCGGTGTGCGCGGCACGCAGCCGGGCCACCAGACGGCGCCCGTACCAGAAGCCGGGCAGGGCCAGCGCGCTGCCGCCGGGGTCCGGCTCGGGGTCGTGGGACATCGGCCGGTGGGACTCGTACGCGCTCCAGGTGCGGTGCGAGAGGTACCAGAGCAGGCCGGTCAGCGCGGCCGGTACCAGAGCGGCGAGGGCGAGCCGGCGGCCGGGCAGGCTCCACCAGCCGCCCTGCCCGCCGGGGGCCGCGGATGCCTGGGGGGCGAGGAAGGACAGCCAGGAGTGGCGCCGGACGCACGGCTGGACGCCGGCGCACTGCCAGGCCACCAGGTCCAGGGCGACCTCGCAGACGGCGGCCACCAGCAGCACGGTCAGGGTGAGGGCGGCCAGGCGCACCAGGAGGCCGTACAGGCGAACGGTGCGGTGCCGGCCGGCCGCGGCGGGGCGCATCCAGTGGGCGAGGTTGACCACCATGAACGGCAGCAGCACCAGCCACAGGGCGCGGCTGCTGTCGCCGGAGGTGAGGTTGCACCAGACGTACGCCTCCCGGACGGGCTCCTCCCGGGGGCTCTCCGGGGTCGCCAGGTCCTCGGCCCGCCGGTAGACGGCGGCCGTTTCGTCACCGGTCACCCGCACGGTGCGCGGGTCGCCGAGCATCTCCTCGGGGGTCGTCCCGCCCACCCCGTGCACCAGCAGCTCCAGCTCGGCCTCCGGCGCGGGGAGCCGGCCCGTCCGGCCGTCCTGCGGCCCCGCCGCCGCGGCTGCCTGCTGCCCGCTGGGGCGTTCCTGTGCGCGGTCCACTGTTCTCGCACCCCCGTGACGCGTCCGAAGACCTGTGTCGATGCGGGCTTCAGGATCTCCGCTCCGGTGGCGGCGTGCACCGCTCGTCACGGAATCTCCCCGATCCGTGTGACAGCGGGCGGGACAGCTGTGGCCCAGGGGGCACATGTGGGTCGTGACAGGTGGTGGCGCAACCCGTACCGAGGCGTGAAAGGATGGGACGCCCGCGCATCTACGGCCGGACGGAACCTCCAGGTCGCAGGTGGTACGCCGGGTGTGTCGGACGGACGGCGGCGAAAGGACCGGAGCGTACGTGAGTGAGAATCAGAACCTCCTCGCGGAGCAGCGCCGCGCCCTGATCCTGGACGAGGTCCGGCGCCGGGGCGGTGTGCGGGTCAACGAACTGACCCGCAAGCTCGGTGTGTCGGACATGACCGTGCGCCGGGACCTGGACGCCCTCGCCCGTCAGGGTGTGCTGGAGAAGGTGCACGGCGGTGCGGTGCCCGTGGTCGAGGCGAGCACGCACGAGCCGGGGTTCGAGGCCAAGTCGGGTCTGGAGCTGACCGCCAAGGAGGACATCGCGCGGGCCGCCGCCAAGCTGGTCACCCCGGGCACGGCGATCGCCCTGTCCGGTGGTACCACGACGTACGCGCTCGCGCAGCACCTGCTGGAGGTGCCGGACCTGACCGTCGTGACGAACTCGGTGCGCGTCGCGGACGTCTTCCACGCGGCGCAGCGGACCACCGGTCAGCGGCAGGGCGCGGCCACGGTGGTGCTGACCGGGGGCGTGCGCACTCCGTCGGACTCTCTGGTGGGGCCGGTCGCCGACCAGGCGATCGCCGCCCTGCACTTCGATCTGCTGTTCCTCGGAGTGCACGGCATATCGGTCGAGGCCGGTCTGTCCACGCCGAACCTCGCGGAGGCGGAGACGAACCGGCGGCTGGTGCACTCGGCGCGCCGGGTCGTGGTGGTCGCCGACCACACCAAGTGGGGCACGGTGGGCCTGAGTTCCTTCGCCGCTCTGGAGCAGGTGGACACGCTCGTCACCGACGCGGGTCTGCCGGCCGAGGCCCGGGCGGAGATCTCGGAGCACCTGCCGCGGGTGCTCGTGGCGGGCGAGACGGACGAGGACGACCGGGACGCCGAAGACATCTGACGGTGTGCCAGTTAGGCTGGCCGCGCAACACCCCGTTCCGCCGAGGGGCATCATGAGGGGGTTTCGCACCATGGCTCACCGTCTGCGCCCGGTCGGTGTCGACTTCGTCGAGACCGCCCCGGTACGCCTGGTCTTCGCACGGGAGATCGCCGCGGCCCCGGAGCGGGTCTTCCGCTCGCTCGCCGAGGACCTGGCCGGCTGGTCGGAATGGTTCCCCGGGGTGTCCTCCGTGCGGCCGGCCGGCAGCGGTCGCGAGGTGCGGCTGCGTGGCGGCGGCCGCTTCGAGGAGTCGGTGATCGTGGCCGCGGCGCCGGATCTGTACGCGTATCGCGTCGACGTGACGAACCTGCCGGGGGCGCGCGCCTGGATCGAGGAGTGGCGGCTCGTCCCGGCCGGCACCGGGACCCGGGTACAGATGACCTTCGCGCTCGACGGGACGGCGGTGTTCCGCCTGCTGTGGACGCTCGCCCGCCCGGGTGTCGGGCGCGCCTTCCGCGACGCGGTCGCGAGATTGGACCGGCGGCTGGGATGACCGGCCCTCAGGCCGGCTCCGGCCACACCCCCGTCGCCAGCAGGGTCTCGATCGCCGCCGCGTACGGCGTGATGTCCAGTTCCTGCTCGGCGAGCCAGGCGTCGGAGTAGTACTTGTCGAGATAGCGGTCGCCCGGGTCGCACAGCAGGGTGACGACGCTGCCCCGGCGGCCCTCGGCCACCATCTCGGAGACGATCTTCAGCGCACTCCACAGTCCGGTGCCCGTGGAGCCGCCCGCCTTGCGGCCGATGGCCCGCTCCAGGGCGCGTACGGCGGCGACGCTGGCCGCGTCCGGGACCTTCATCATCCGGTCGATCGCGCCGGGCACGAAGCTCGGCTCCATGCGCGGGCGGCCGATGCCCTCGATCCGTGAGCCGCAGTCGCAGGTGACGTCCGGATCGCCGGTGGTCCAACCCTCGAAGAAGCAGGAGTTGTCCGGGTCGGCGACGCAGATGCGGGTGTCGTACTGCATGTAGTGGACGTAGCGGGCGAGGGTCGCGGAGGTGCCGCCGGTGCCGGCCGTGGCGACGATCCACGCCGGCTCCGGGAACCGCTCCAACTCCAGCTGGCGGAAGATCGATTCGGCGATGTTGTTGTTGCCGCGCCAGTCCGTGGCCCGCTCGGCGTAGGTGAACTGGTCCATGTAGTGGCCGCCGGTCTCCACCGCGAGGCGCGCGGACTCCTCGTACATCTTGCGGGAGTCGTCCACGAAGTGACATCGGCCGCCGTGGAACTCGATCAGTCGGCACTTCTCGGCGCTGGTCGTGCGCGGCATGACCGCGATGAAGGGCACACCGATCAGCTTCGCGAAGTAGGCCTCCGAGACGGCGGTCGAGCCACTGGACGCCTCGATGACCGGGCGGCCGGGACGGATCCAGCCATTGCAGAGGCCGTACAGGAACAGCGAGCGGGCGAGGCGGTGCTTGAGGCTGCCGGTGGGATGTGTCGACTCGTCCTTCAGGTAGAGGTCGATGCCCCAGTGCTCGGGGAGCGGGAAGCGCAGGAGATGGGTGTCGGCCGACCGGTTGGCGTCGGCCTGGACCTTGCGGACGGCTTCTTTCAGCCAGTCACGGTAGGTGGCGTCGGTGCGGTCGACGTCGAGGGTTGCGCCGGTCCGGGTCTGGTGGGTGGTGCTCACGGCGGTGCTCCTTACGCTCGGCGCCGAGGGCGCCTCACGCGCCCGGCACCTTGAGCATAGGCATCTTTCACACCACTTCCCACCTGCATAAACGCATCTTTGAGCCACCCAAAGCCACCCTGGGGCACGGGCGTGCGAGGCATCCGGGGGCGCATTTGGCCCGAGTGCTCCGGGCGGCTGCCACAGGCGCCCCGCGCGTACTGGTGCTCCCGGCCGCATCGGGGCAGACTGCACGCGACGGGACGATCGTCCCGAACGGGAGCGCACACTGGATCGGACAGCCGGACGGGCAAGGGGGCGGCGAAGGATGGCGGAGCCGGAGTTCACGGCCAAGGGCGTGCGGATAGGCAAGCGGCTGCGTTCGCTCACCCGGGCCGGGCAGGTCCGGATCAACGACGGCAGGCTGGAGTTGCTGACCAGCTACGGCAGCGAGATCGACAGCGCTCCGGTGCAGGCGGTGCGCGCGTCCAAGCCGTGGTTCGGGCCGGACGACAAGGCGTTGGCCGATATCAACGGCAAGCGGTACCTGCTGACGCTGGGCGAGCACGACCCCGCTCCGGGCGAGTCGGGGCCGCCCGCGGCCCGGCGGTTCATCGAGGCCGTGCGGCGCGCCGCCGGACGTGGTGGCTGAGGAGCCGCGTCCGTAACCTGCGAGCAGCAGCCCGTCGTGGCGAGTTGCGGGCGGGCATCCGCTGCGTCACGCTGGTCTCACGTCACTCTGGGTTTACCGGCGATAACGCTGCGAACCAGCCCGCCGGCCATGACAGCAGGCGGACGTTTGGACGCAAGCGACCTGCTGGATCCGTTGTTCTCCGTGTTCTTCCGGTCCGTTCGGACCTCTACATCGGGGAGTCGCAGCCGTGATCAGTCACCCGAGCAGGCACTGCACGGTGGAGCTCCAGGCCCTGCCGTCGCGGATCGGCCAGGTCCGCAGAATCGTATCTGCGCAGTTGCGCTACTGGCACATGGACGCGTTGATAGACCGAGCCGCGCTCGGTGTGACGGAGCTGTTGAGCAACGTCCACCGGCACGCGAGGCCCGACAAGTCGTGCACGGTCGAGCTCGAACTGGCGCCGGACCGGCTCACGGTCTCGGTGCGGGACAACGATCCGCGGCTTCCGGTGGTCGCCGACATCACGCCCACGCCGGACGCCACGCCGCTCGCCACCTGCGGGCGGGGGCTGGCCATGGTGGCGGCGGTGAGCGAGAGCTGGGGGGCGCGGCCGGACGGCGAGAACGGCAAGGTCGTGTGGTTCACGCTGCCCGCCCCGGCGGTGGTGCGGCCGCATCCGGCCGACGTGCCGCGCCGTGCGGCGCAGTCACGGCCGGCGACCAAGCCGGTCCCGGTCCGCTCCGCGGTACCGGTGGCGGCCGTCGCACCCGTGGGCGCGGGGACGCCGGTCGGCGCTGGGACGCCGATCGGTGCCGGCACGCCGGTCGGTGCCGGCGCACCGGTCCGCGCTGGGACGCCGGTGGGTGCTGGGGCCGCGGCTCCGGTTCCTGCGGTGGCGCGCGCGTCGGACCTGTCCCGGACATAGGCTCCCGCCCGGTCGGCCGTTTCGAACGGACCGGGCGGCAAGCCGTCGGGACCCCGATCGTGCGTGAACGCGGGTGCGTCGTGGCTGGTCGCGCAGTTGCCCGCGCCCCCGAGGGAGCTGCGGTGGCGCGTTCGTCGGACGGGGCCGCGAGCCGCCGGGTCACTGGAGATCGTGTGACCGCGGGTCGGTCGTGGCTGGTCGCGCAATTCCCCGCACCCCTGGGGAGTTGCGGTGCCGTCGGCTCCGTAGTGCCGGCGCTGTCCGCTGACAGCCAGGGACGCACCCGCACCCAGACGACCCGGCACATAGGCGCCCCGGCCCGAGCGGCGCGGTCACTGCGTCGCGATGGCCCGCAGGACGTCCAGCCGGGACGCCCGGCGGGCCGGGCGCAGGCCCGCGAGGGCGCCGGCGGCGAGGCCGACGAGGGTGACCACCGCCAGCCGCGCGGGCGGGAGGGCGAAGGCGAACGCCGTGTGGCTCGCGCCGTCCGAGGCCTTCACCAACACCCAGCCCAGGAAGGCCCCGAGACCGAGCCCGCTGACCGCGTCCGCCAGGCGGGCCGCGACCCGCGGTGCGCTCGTCGTGGTCATGCCGCTCCTCCCTTGCCCGCGCGGCCGAACTGCTCCTCCAGGACGGACAGACGGCGCCAGTACTCGTCCTCGTCGATCTCGCCGGTGGCGAAGCGGCGGCCGAGCACCGCGAGCGGCGAGTCTCCGGCCGGACGTCCGCCGTCCGCCAGACGCCAGGGGCCGCCGCGGCCACGCCGGGCGGTACGGCGCAGGAACGTGACGGCGCCGATCACGACGGCCGCCCAGATCAGCGGCAAGAACAGGATCCATGGGCCGGGGCCGCCGTCCCAGTTCGCGAGGGTCTGCATCTCGGGTCGTCTCCGTTGTCGTCTCGGTCTTCGGGGATGCCACGAGACTGGCTCCCGCAGGGGGTCCGGGTCGTCGTGCGGCCGGCGGCCGTGGGCGTACCCCCGCGGGAGTACGGCGACGGGGTGCGGCTGCCCCCTGGGGACTGGCGGAGTGTAACTACTAGTATGTACAGTAGCGGTGTGAGCACCTCGGAACGACTGATCGAGTCCACCCGCGAGCTGCTGTGGGAGCGCGGGTACGTGGGCACGAGCCCCAAGGCGATCCTGGAGCGCGCGGGTGCCGGCCAGGGCAGCATGTACCACCACTTCAAGGGCAAGCCGGATCTCGCCCTGGCCGCGATCCGGCGCACCGCGGCGGAGCTGCGCGCCACCGCCGAGCGGGTGCTGGACGGACCTGGCACCCCGTACGAGCGGATCGAGGCGTATCTGCTGCGCGAGCGTGACGTGCTGCGCGGCTGCCCGGTGGGCCGGCTGACCATGGACCCGGACGTCATCGCGAACGACGAGCTGCGCGCGCCGGTGGACGAGACGATCGCGTGCATCCGGGAGCGGATCGCCGCGATCGTCGAGGAGGGCAAGCGGCAGGGGCAGTTCGCACCCTCGCTGGACGGCGAGGAGATCGGCGCGGCCGTCCTCGCGACCGTGCAGGGCGGCTACGTCCTCGCCCGCGCCTCCGGCTCCCCCGCGGCCTTCGACGCCGGCGTGCGCGGCCTGCTCTCCCTGCTCGCTCCCCGAACCGAAGGACAGGAGGACTGAGTCACATGCACATCACCAGACAGCGACCCGGCACCCGGCAGGGCCCGGCGGAGAACTTCACCGGCACGGTCTGGCTGGACGAGATAGCCGCCCCAGCCGCCCCGTCCCGCCTGCGCGTGTTCAGCGTGCACTTCGCACCGGGCGCCCACACGGCCTGGCACCGGCATCCGCACGGACAGGTGCTGCACGTCCTGGAGGGCGAGGGGCTGGTGCAGCGCGAAGGCGGTGAGGTGGAGGCGATCCGCGCGGGCGACACGGTGTGGATCGAGGCGGACGAACGGCACTGGCACGGCGCCGCGCCCCGCACCTTCATGACCCATCTCGCGGTCGTGGAGGCCGCCGAGGACGGCACGACGACCGTGTGGCACGCCCACGTGAACGACTACCCCGCCTGAGCCCCGAGAAAGGAACCCGGGACATGCACGCCATGCAGTACGAGTTCACCCTGCCCGCCGACTACGACATGGGCGTCGTCCGCTCCCGCGTCGCCCGCGTCGGGCATCTGCTGGACGACTGGGACGGCCTCGGCATCAAGACGTACGTGCTGCGTGAACGCGGGGTGCACGGCTCGCCGGTGAACCAGTACGGGCCGTTCTACCTCTGGAACACGATGGAGGGCATGAACAGGTTCCTGTGGGGAGGAGCCTTCCAGGGGCCCGTCGACGACTTCGGACGGCCGGCGGTACGGCAATGGACCGGCCTCGCGTTCGAGGAGGGCGCCGCCGGCGACGGGGCGCCCGCGTTCGCCGTGCGCCACCGGCAACCGGTTCCGGAGGGCGTGGAGTTGGCCGCGTTCATGGCGGACGCGGTGGCCGAGACCGGGCGGCTGGCGGCGGAGGACGGCGCGGTGCTGGCGGCGGCCGCCGTGGACACGCGCACATGGGAGCTGGTCCACTTCTCGCTCTGGGAGCACGACACGCCGAAGGCCGACGGGGACCTCTTCCAGGTGCTGCACCTGTCCGCGCCCGGCCGGAGCCGGCTTCCGCGCGGGCGACAGTGGTGAGCGCGGTCCGTACGGTCCTCGGCGACATCGCGCCCGAGGAACTGGGCGTGTGCGACGCGCACGACCATCTCTTCCTGCGCAGCCCGCAGTTGCCCGGACAGGAGCTGGACGACCCGGCGGCGGCACGGGCCGAGCTGGCCGCCTTCCGGGCGGCGGGCGGCGCGGCCGTCGTCCAGTGGACGCCGTACGGCATGGGACGGCGGGCGGCGGACCTGCCGGAGCTGTCCCGCGCCACCGGGGTGCGGCTGGTCTGCGCCACGGGACTGCACCAAGCCGCGCACTACGACGCCGGGTTGCTCGGCGAGCTGCGCGGGGCCGGCCTCGCCGAGCTGTTCGTGTCCGAGCTGACCGACGGCGTCGGCACCAGCGGGGTGCGGGCCGGTCTGATCAAGGTGGCGGGCGGCTTCCACGCACTCGACGCGCACGCCCGCTGGACGATGACGGCGGCGGCCGAGGCGCACCACGCCACCGGCGCGCCCATCGCCGTGCACCTGGAGCTGGGCACCGGCGCGCTGGACGTACTCGACCTGCTGTGCGGCGAGCGGGGCGTGCCCGGCGACCGGGTGATCCTCGGCCATCTGAACCGCTTCCCCGACCCGGTGGTGCAGCGCCAGGCCGCCGCGTCGGGCTGCTGGCTGGCCTTCGACGGGCCATCCCGCGCCCAGCACGCCACCGACTGGCGGATGCCGGAGGCGGTACGCGCCCTGGCGGAGGCCGGCTTCGGCGACCGGCTGCTGCTCGGCGGCGACACCGTGGTCGCCGGCGCCCGCTCGGTCGACGGCGGACCGGGCATGCCGTACCTGCTGCGGCGCGTGCGGCCCCGGCTGGACGCCGCGCTGGGCGCGGACCTGGTGGATCGCATCCTCACGGAGCATCCGGGACGGGCCTTCGCGACCGACTGGAAGTGATCGCCGGACTCAGGCCACGAGATGCCCACCGCCGGGCATCCGGATCGTGTGGCCGCGCGGCTCGGCTCAACCGTCCGTGTGGGCGCGGAGGACCGGTCGCAGATAGTCGACGTACGGCCCGTCGAGCGACTCCAGGCCGACGGGTGACCCGATCAGCTCGATCCGGTCGAACTCGGGGTCGCGGCCCTGGGCGGTCTCCGCCTCCACCAGCCGCGCGTACCGGTCGTACAACTCCTCTGCGGGGCGCGGCGGGGCGGTGAACACGACGCCGACGCTGCCGCGCCCGCCCCGGGTGGTCAGCCATGGCGTCAAGGCGTCGGCGGGGGTGGCGGATCCGGTCTCCTCGGCCAGTTCGCGGGCCGCGTGCTCCTGCAGCGCCGCGATGTCCAACTCGCCGCCGACGCACGGGGGTTCGACGGTTCCGCCGGGCAGCTGCCAGCGGCCCGGGGCCGCGGTCGAGGGCGCCATCCGGCCCACCGTCAGACGGCCGTCGTGGTCCGGCTGGGCCACGGACACGAACAGTGACGCGTACACGGGTGCGCCGGGCACCCGCCGCAGGGCCCAGTGCCGGTAGGTGCTCCGGGCCCAGGACAGCACCAGCCCTTCGGCCCCGTCCCGTTCGAGTCCGGTCAGCGCGGCGACCGGGCCGTCGAACAGGGCCGGGTTGGCCCGTACGGCCTCCTCCCACGCCCGGTCCATCGCCGAGCGGTGGCGGCCGGACAGCTCCGGCAGGGCCGTCTCGACCAGGCGGATGCGCCGGGCGGGCAGGATCTCCACGGCCGAAGCGGTCACCGCAGCGCCCCCAACGGGTCGTCCAGCACCGGCTGCCATGCCAGTTCGGCCGCCCCGACGAGGCTGTTGTGGACGAGCGTGCAGGGCAGGATCGGTACGCCGCCGCTCTGGCCCCACAGGCTGCGGTCGGCGACGACCGCGCGCAGCCGGCCGGGGTCGGTGTCCAGCAGGGTGCGGTGCAGGCCGCCGAGGATGATGCGGTCGGGGTTGAGGATGTTGACGAGGCCGGCCAGGCCCAGGCCCAGGCGGTCGATCAGGGCCTCGGCGGCCGACCGGACGGCCGGGTCGGCGTACTGGGTACGCAGCAGGTCGTCGGCCTGCTGGAGCAGGGACACCTCGGGGCCCGGCTCGCGGCCGGCCTCGACGAGCAGGGCCAGCGGGTCGGCCTCGACGTCCAGACAGCCACGGCTGCCGCAGTGGCAGGGCCGGCCCTCCGGGTTGACGGTGAGGTGACCGACCTCCAGGGCGAGGCCCGAACTGCCGGTGTGCAGGCGGCCGTCCAGCACCAGCGCGCCACCGACGCCCCGGTGCCCGGTGGCCACGCACAGCAGGTCCCGCGCGCCCCGCCCGGCGCCGTGCCGGTGCTCGGCGAGCGCGGCGAGGTTGACGTCGTTGCCCGCGAAGGCCGGGCCCGTGATGCCCGCGGCGCGCACGCACTCCGCGAAGGTCCTGCGGACCGGGGCGCCGACGGGCCAGGCCAGGTGCAGGGGGTTGAGGGCGAGGCCGTCGGGTTCGGCCACGGCGGACGGCACGGCGAGTCCCGCGCCGACACAGCGACGGCCGGTCGTGCGCAGCAGTTCCGCGCCGGCCTCGACGACCGAGCCGAGCACCTGCGCCGGGTCCGCGTCGACGGTCTCGCAGCCGGGCGCGGTCGCCACGATCCGCCCGCCGAGGCCGACCAGGGCGGCCCGGAAGCCGTCGGCGTGGACCTGCGCGGCGAGCGCCACCGGGCCGTCTTCGGCGACCTCCAGCCGGTGCGAGGGGCGGCCCTGGGAGCCGGCGGCGGCGCCGGGCCGGGCGTCCACCCGGATCAGCCCGAGCGCCTCCAGCTCGGCGGCCACCGCCCCCGCCGTCGCCCGGGTGACCCCGAGTTCCGCGGTGAGCACGGCGCGGGTCGGCGCCCGCCCGGTGTGCACCAGCTCCAGCGCGGGTCCGAGCGCTCCGCGCCCCCGGTCCAGCCGTGCCCTCGAGGTGGTCCTCTCCCCCGCCGTCCGGGGATCCGCCTTGCCGCTCATGAGGGCGAGTCTCCCATGATCCGCACCCGTGGTGGCCTGCGCCGCCGGCTACAGGCCACTCACCCGCAGGGTGACGTTCAGCCGTCCTGTCAGGCCGAGCCCCGGCGGGCCCGTGCCCGGGTGCACGCGCGGGACGCCGTGGTAGGCGAACCGGGACGGTCCGCCGAAGACGAACAGGTCCCCGCTGCGCAGTTCGACGTCGGTGTAGGGCCTGGCGCGTGTCGCGGGATTGCCGAAGCGGAAGACGCACGTGTCGCCGAGGCTGAGGGAGACCACCGGCGCGTCCGTCTTCTCGTCGCTGTCGCGGTGCATGCCCATGCGGGCGTCGCCGTCGTAGAAGTTGATCAGCGCGATGTCGTACGCGTACGGCTGCTGCGGGCCCAGCGCGGCGACGGCGGCGCGGCGGCCCAGCTCGCCGAGCCAGGCGGGGAACGGTTTCACGGGGGCGCCGTCGCCGTCGACGACCGTGCGCGCGTAGGCGTACGGGTACCAGTGCCAGCCCAGACAGACCTGGCGGGCGGTCATCGTGCCGCCGCCCGGGGTGCGGACGGTGCGCAGCCCGGCGGGCGGCCGCGCCCATCTGCGGCAGGCGGCGAGCAGCTCGCGCTGCCTGCCGGGGTCCAGCCAGTCCGGGACGTGCACGGCGCCCGGCGCGACCTCCGCGCGCTCCCTGGCAAACAGCTCCGCGTCCATACGCTCCATCGTGCCGCAGGGTCGCCCCACCACCCCTGAGCTGCGGCTCGGCTAGCCTGGGAGGCACGATGAGCGACCGAATGACGACACCGTGGGGCGAGATCGAGCTGTCCCGCTTCCCTGAGGACCCCCGCGACCGGCTGCGCGCCTGGGACGCGTCCGACGCGTACCTGCTGCGGCACCTGGCCGAGGAGGGGGTGCCGCTCACGGGCTCGGTCGTGGTGCTCGGGGACCGCTGGGGTGCGCTGGTCACGGCGCTCGCACGGCACCGGCCGACGCAGATCACCGACTCCTTCCTGAGCCAGGAGGCGACCCGGGCGAACCTGGCGCGGGCCGGTGTCGAGCCCGGCGCCGTGCGGCTGCTGACCACCCAGGATCCGCCGCCGGAGCGGGTGGACGTGCTGCTGGTGCGGGTGCCGAAGAGCCTGGCTCTGCTGGAGGACCAACTGCTGCGGCTGGCGCCCGCCGTGCACGGGGACACGGTGGTGGTCGGCACCGGCATGGTGAAGGAGATCCACACCTCCACGCTCCAGCTGTTCGAGCGGATCCTCGGGCCGACCCGGACCTCGCTGGCCCGGCAGAAGGCCCGGCTGATCTTCTGCGCCCCGGACCCGGCGGCGACCCGGCCGGCGAACCCGTGGCCGTACAGCTACGCGCTCCCGGACGGGCTCGGTGCGGTGTCCGGGCGCACGGTCGTCAACCACGCGGGCGTGTTCTGCGCCGACCGGCTCGACATCGGCACCAGGTTCCTCCTCCAGCACCTGCCCGGGCCGGGCGCCGGACGCGTGGTCGACCTCGGGTGCGGCAACGGCGTGGTCGGTACGGCGGTGGCGCTGGCGGACCCGACGGCCGAGGTGCTGTTCGTGGACGAGTCGTTCCAGGCGGTGGCCTCGGCGGAGGCCACGTACAAGGCCAACGGGGTGCCCGGACATGCCGAGTTCCGGGTCGGGGACGGGCTGGCCGGGGTGGCGCCCGGCAGCGTCGACCTGGTCCTGAACAACCCGCCGTTCCACTCCCACCAGGCGACGAGCGACGCGACGGCGTGGCGGATGTTCACGGGGGCGCTGCGCTCGCTGCGGCCGGGGGGTGAGCTGTGGGTGATCGGGAACCGGCACCTGGGGTACCACGTGAAGCTGAGGCGGTTGTTCGGCAACTGTGAACTGGTGGCCTCCGATCCGAAGTTCGTGGTGCTGCGGGCGGTCAGGAAGAGCTAGCGCTCCGCCGTCGGCCCGCTGCGGCGCCGTCGTGACTGGTCGTGCGGTTCCGCGCGCCCCTTTCGGGGCGCTCTAGCCGGCCAGGACCCCGATGATCCGCTGTACCTCGCCGGCCATCGCGTCCCGGCCCACGCTGAGGTACTTGCGCGAGTCGACGGCCGCGGGGTGGGCGGCGAGGAACTCCCGGATCGCGCCGGTCATGGCCACGTTGAGCGCCGTGCCGACGTTGACCTTGGCGATGCCGCCGGCGACCGCCGCGACCAGGCCGTCGTCCGGTACGCCGGAGGAGCCGTGCAGGACGAGCGGGACGGTCACAGCGGCGGACAGCCGTTTGAGCAGGCCGTGGTCGAGGGTGGCGGTGCGGGTGGTCATCGCGTGCACGCTGCCGACGGCGACGGCGAGCGCGTCGACGCCCGTACCGGTCACGAAGTCGTGCGCCTGGTCGGGATCGGTGCGGGCGCCCGGTGCGTGGGCGTCCAGCGGAGGCCTGCCGTCCTTGCCGCCGACCTGCCCCAGCTCGGCCTCGATCCACAGCCCTTGGGCGTGTGCCCAGTCGGCGGCGGCCCGGGTGGCGGAGAGGTTGTCGGCGTACGGCAGCCGGGCCGCGTCGTACATCACCGAGCTGAACCCGGCGTCGGGCGCCTGGCGCAGCAGGTGGTCGCTCTGCACGTGGTCCAGGTGCAGAGCGACGGGCACGGCGGCGCGTTCGGCGGCGGCGACGGCGGCCCGGGCCAGTGGCAGCAGCCGCCCGTAGCGGAACTTGACGGCGTTCTCGCTGACCTGGAGGACGACGGGCGCACCGGCCGACTCGGCGCCGGCGATGACGGCCTCCACGTGTTCCAGGGTGATGATGTTGAACGCGGCGACGGCGGAGCGGGTTCCGGCGGCGGTGGTGACCAGTTCGCCGGTGGACGCGAGAGGCACGGGGGGTGTCCTTCCGGGGCGCTGGTCAGGGGGCGAGGATCACCGAGCGGGTGAGGTGGCGCGGCTGGTCCGGGTCGAGGCCGCGCGCGGCGGCGACGGCGACCGCGAGCCGCTGGACACGGACGAGTTCGGCGAGCGGGTCGAGCCCGCCGTCGATCCACAGCCCGCCGGTGGCGCGTACCTGTCCGGCGAGTCCCTCGGGTGCCGGGCCGAGCATCCAGGTGGCCGTGCCCTCGGTGGTGATGCTGATGGGGCCGTGCCGGTACTCCATCGCCGGATAGGTCTCGGTCCAGGACAGCGAGGCCTCGCGCATCTTGAGCCCCGCCTCGTGGGCGAGCCCGACCGTCCAGCCGCGCCCGAGGAAGGTGAACTGGGTGCAGCCGACCAGTCCTTCGGGAAGCGGAGTGGCGAGGGCCGTGCGCGCGTCGGCGACGACGGAGTCGGTGTGCAGGCCGAGGTGGGCGCGCAGGAGGGTGAGGGCGGTGGTGGCGAACCGGGTCTGGACGACGGAGCGTTCGTCGGCGAAGTCCAGTACGACGAGGTCGTCGGCCATGCTCGCGACCGGGGTGTCGGGATCGCCGGTGACGGCCGTGGTGCGCGTCCTGCCCTTCAGCGCGCCCAGCAGTTCCAGGACCTCGGTCGTGGTGCCGGAGCGGGTGAGGGCCACGACCCGGTCGTACGACCGCCCGAGCGGGAACTCGGAGGCCGCGAACGCGTCGGTCTCGCCCTGGCCGGCGCTCTCCCTGAGGGCGGCCACCGCCTGCGCCATGAAGTACGAGGTCCCGCACCCCACGATCGCGGTCCGCTCCCCTGGCCCCGGCAGTGCGTCCCGGTACCGCTTCGCCGCCTCGGCGGCGCGTGTCCAGCACTCGGGCTGGCTGTTCAGCTCGTCCTCGACATGCGTCATGCCCACACCCTTCCCAGGCTGATTGTTCCTGCAAGATATAGCGAGCTTTCGAGCAGTTTCAAGCATTCGAACGGAGAGTCGGGTGCGCTAGGGTCGCCTGGAACACTTCGAACGGAGGCTGCGGATGTCCCGGGACGCCCGCTGGAAGGCGCTGCTGGAACTGCTCGTCGAACGCGGCCGGCTGGAGGTCGAGGAGGCGGCGGCCGAGCTGGAGGTGTCGGCGGCGACGATCCGCCGGGACTTCGACCAGCTCGCCGAGCAGCAGATGCTGGTGCGCACCCGGGGCGGAGCGGTGGTGCACGGGGTGTCGTACGAACTCCCGCTGCGCTACAAGACGGCCCGCCGCGCCTCGGAGAAGCAGCGCATCGCCAAGGCCGTGGCCGATCTGCTGGCGCCGGGTGAGGCGGTGGGGCTGACCGGTGGTACGACCACCACGGAGGTGGCCCGCGCCCTGGCCGTACGCGGCGATCTGTCCAGCGCCTCGCCCGCGCTGACCATCGTCACCAACGCGCTCAACATCGCCAACGAGCTTGCCGTACGACCCCAGTTCAAGATCGTGGTCACGGGCGGGGTGGCACGCCCTCAGTCGTACGAACTCATCGGCCCGCTCGCGGACGGCGTGCTCGGGCAGATCACGCTCGACGTGGCGGTGCTCGGTGTCGTCGCCTTCGACGCCACGCACGGCGCGGCGGCCCATGACGAGGCGGAGGCCGCGATCAACCGGCTGCTGTGCGAACGGGCGGAGCGCGTGGTGGTCGCCGCGGACTCCAGCAAGCTGGGCCAGCGGGCGTTCGCCCGGATCTGCGGGACGGAACTGGTGAACACGCTCGTCACGGACACAGCGGTGACCCAGGAGACGGTACGCCGCTTCGAGGAGGCGGGCGTCCGGGTTCTCACGGTGTGATCCCGGGGCCCGCAGTGCGGCCGGGGCCCGCGGCGGACCCCCGCAGGTCCCTCGCGCGACGGGGGGCCGGCTCAGAATCGGCTGAGGTCGGCCTTCACGAAGCCCGCGCCACGCTGGTCGTTGCAGCCGGCCGGGGGCCGGTCGAGCGGGTCGGGCGAGGCCTGCTGGGCCTGGAGCGCCACGCTCACCAGGGTCAGCAGCAGGTCGACGTCGCTCGCCGCGTCGAGGCGCAGGGTCACCCACTGCGAGCCGGGCACGACCCTGATCGCACCCGAAGCCTTGAGGTCCTTGGCGAACCGCCGGATCGCCCGGTCGGTCAGCCGCAGATCGACATCCCGGTCCGAGTGGAAGTGGGCGATCTCGCCCTGGACCGAACTCACCGCCTGCCCCAGGCCGCAGCTCGGGACCGCCTGCCTCAGATCGGGCCAGGTCGCCAGTTGCGCGAGTGCGCGCGAGGCCAACGTCATGGGCCCATCATGGACCGCTCACCCGTCGGCAACCAGCTCGTGAGCAAGCATTAACCGACCTGTATCCGGCGGTGAGGCGGCCGGGGGCACCTCGGAAGTACTCGGAACGGGCCATAGGGCAAGCCGTGTTGACGCCGCCACGAGCGTGACAGAGGACAAGTCGCCGCAGGTCAACGCCACATCGGTCGGCTCATGGGCGGACGGGTCACCGCGCCGCGCTGTCCACGGCGGCCCGGGCGGCCGGCGAAGTGCGGGGTCGCCGAAGCGGGTGACGGCGCCGAACCGGCCGACGCGCAAGCGAGAGGGAACCGCGCGCCTGTCGTGTACGACAGGCGCGGCGGAGCGGAGCCGCCGGGCCCTCGCGAAGCCACTTGCACCGGCCCGCACATCCACCTAGCCTGACTTTGTGCCGCAACTAAACAAAACCCGCTCGCACAGTGTCGTGCCGGGTGACAGCCGTGACCTCAGCCGCCTCCGCGCGGCCCTCACCGCCTTCTTCGCCCTCGACGGCTTCATCTTCGCGGGCTGGGTCGTCCGTATCCCCGCCATCAAGCAGCAGACCGACGCCTCCGCCGGCGATCTGGGGCTGGCCCTGCTCGGGGTCTCCGCCGGCGCCGTCGTCACCATGACCCTCATCGGGCGGCTCTGCCGCCGCTACGGCAGCCATCCGGTCACCGTGGTCTGCGCCGTCCTGCTCTGCCTCAGCGTGAGCCTGCCGCCGCTGACCCACTCGGCACCCGCCCTCGGGGCCGTGCTCCTCCTCTTCGGCGCGGCCTACGGCGGCATCAACGTCGCCTTCAACAGCGCCGCCGTCGACCTCGTGGCCGCGCTGCGGCGACCGGTCATGCCCACCTTCCACGCCGCGTTCAGCCTCGGCGGCATGATCGGCGCCGGCCTCGGCGGACTGGTCGCCGGTGCCCTCTCCCCCCTGCGGCACCTGCTCGGCCTCACCCTGCTCGGGCTGCTCGTCACGGCCGTCGCCGGACGCACCCTGCTGCGGCAGGAACCGCCCGTACCGGCGGACCGGAGCCCCTCCCCCCGGGCACCGGCGGCGGGTGCCGCACCTCGCCCCACCGCGGGCCGAGGGCTGGTGGTCGTCTTCGGGCTGGTCGCGTTGTGCACCGCCTACGGCGAGGGCGCCATGGCCGACTGGGGCGCGCTCCACCTCCAGCAGGACCTCGCGGCGCCGTCCGGCGCGGCGGCGGCCGGGTACGCGTGTTTCGCGCTGGCCATGACCGTGGGCCGGGCGACCGGGACGGCCTTGCTGGAGCGCCTCGGCCGCGCCCGTACGGTGATCGCCGGCGGTTCCGTCGCGGCGGCGGGCATGCTGCTCGGCTCGCTGGCGCCTTCCGTGTGGGCCGCGCTGATCGGCTTCGCCGTCACCGGGCTCGGCCTCGCCAACCTCTTCCCGGTCGCCGTGGAGCGCGCCGGTGCGCTGGCCGGTCCGTCCGGCGTGGCCGTCGCCTCGACACTGGGCTACGGCGGCATGCTCCTCGGGCCGCCCGCGATCGGGTTCATGGCCGACTGGTTCTCCCTCCCGACCGCGCTCACCAGCGTCGCCGCGCTGGCCGCCGTCGCCGCCGTCATCGGGCTGTCCACGCGCCGGGCGATGGGCGGCTGACGCGGCGGCCGGCGGCACCGAGGAGACATGCCCGCCGGAGCCGGCAACCCCTCAGCACCGGCACGCCGTTCACGCGTCCCGGGCGTCGCGCCGTACGACCCCCGGCCGGCCCACGCCCGAAGCGCCGGCCGTCGAGCGCATAAACCCAGGCCCCGCGCCATACGACCCAGGGCCACCCCACGCCCAAGGCGCCGGCCGTCGAGCGCACGACCCACACCTCGCGCCATACGCCTCGGGGCCACCCCACGCCGAAAGAGCCCACCTTCGAGCGCACGACCCAGGCCCCATGCCACACGATCCGCGGCCGGCCCCCGCCGAAAGCGCCGCCTCCGAGCGCACGACCCAGGGCCCCGCGCCATATGCTCCGCAACCGCCCCGCCGAATGAGCCCACCTTCGAGCGCACGACCCAGGCCTCACGCCACACGATCCGCAACCGCCCCCGCCCAAGCACCGCCCTTCGAGCGCACGACCCAGGCCCCGCGCCGTGCGGTCCGCGACCGGACCACCGCCGAACCCGCCGAACTTCGAGCGCGCTCCATCCGGCACACTCGCCCCCATGGACACTGCCGACTTCCTTCAGACCCTGGACCGGGAGGGCCGGCTCCTCGCGGCGGCGGCCGCCGTGGCGGGGAGCGACGCCAAGGTGCCGACGTGCCCGGAGTGGCAGGTGCGCGACCTGCTGCGGCACACCGGCGCGGTGCACCGCTGGGCCGCTTCCTTCGTCGCCGACGGGCACACCGAGCCGCGCCCCATCGGCGACCCGCCGGACCTCGACGGCGCCGAGCTGGTCGACTGGTACCGGGACAGTCACCGGCTGCTGGTCGACACCCTGGCCGCCGCGCCCGCCGACGTGCGGTGCCTGACCTTCCACCCGGCCCCCAACCCCTCACCACTGGCGTTCTGGACCCGCCGGCAGGCGCACGAGACGACCGTCCACCGCTACGACGCCGAGGCCGCGCGCGGCGGTCCGGCGTCGCCGATCGCGCCGGACTTCGCGGTCGACGGCATCGACGAGTTGCTGCGCGGTTTCCACGCCCGCTCCCGCAGCCGCCTGCGCACCGAGGAGCCACGTCTGCTGCGGGTGCGGGCACTGGACGCGGGCGCGGACGCGGTGTGGACCGTACGGCTCACGGCCGAGCCGCCGGTGACCGTGCGGGAGGAGAGCGGTCGGGCCGAGGCCGAACTGGCGGGCCCCGCCGTCGAGTTGTATCTGGCCCTGTGGAACCGGAGACCCGTGCCGAGCGTGTCCGGCGATCACTCGCTCGCCACGCTGTGGCGGGACAGGGGCGGGATCTGAGGTCCGGTCAGTCGGCGTCGGCCAGCATCCGGGCCAGCACCGCGCGCTGCACGGGCCGCACCTCGCCGTGCAGCGCGCGCCCCTTCGCCGTGAGCGCCACCCGCACCCCGCGCCGGTCCTCGGCACACATGGCGCGCTCGACCAGGCCGTCCTTCTCCAGGCGGCCGACCAGCCGGGACAGCGCGCTCTGGCTGAGATGGACGCGCTCGGAGATCTCCTGCACGCGGTAGGCGCAACCGCCGTCCGCCGCGCCTTCGGCCAGCAGGTCGAGGACCTCGAAGTCACTGGCGCACAGGCCGTGTCCGCCCAGTGCCCGGTCCAGCTCGCACTGGGTTTGCGCGTGCAGCGCGAGGATGTCCCGCCACTGCTCCACGAGCGCCTGCTCGGCCCTGTTCGACGCCATGAGCGCACCGTAGCAGAGAAACAAGTTCATTGCGTCGGAATTAAATGCACTTGCATTCGATGCATGCGCATGTAGTCTCGTCGGCATGACCTCTCCGCTCACCACCCTTTCGTCCCCGTCTTCGGCGGTGCGCTGGACTCCCCGCCTGTGGGGCACCCTGCTGGTGCTCTGCGCGGCGATGTTCCTGGACGCGCTGGACGTGTCGATGGTCGGCGTCGCGCTGCCGTCGATCGGCTCGGACCTGCACCTGTCCACGTCGACCCTGCAATGGATCGTCAGCGGCTACATCCTGGGCTACGGCGGACTGCTGCTGCTCGGCGGCCGCACCGCCGATCTGCTCGGCCGCCGTCAGGTGTTCCTCGTCGCCCTCGGTGTCTTCGCGCTCGCCTCGCTGCTCGGCGGGCTCGTGGAATCCGGTCCGCTGCTGATCGCCAGCCGCTTCATCAAGGGCCTCAGCGCGGCCTTCACGGCACCGGCCGGTCTGTCGATCATCACCACGACGTTCCCGGAGGGCCCGCTGCGCAACCGCGCCCTGTCCATCTACACCACCTGCGCCGCCACCGGCTTCTCCATGGGCCTGGTGCTCTCGGGGCTGCTCACCGAGGCCAGCTGGCGCTTCACCATGCTGCTGCCCGCGCCGATCGCGGTCGTCGCCCTGCTCGCCGGCCTGCGGCTGCTGCCGCGCAGCGCCCGCGAGCAGAACCACGACGGCTACGACATCCCCGGCGCCGTCCTCGGCACCGCGTCGATGCTGCTCCTGGTCTTCACCGTCGTCCAGGCCCCCGAGGCCGGCTGGGCCTCGGCCCGCACACTGCTGTCCTTCCTCGCCGTCGGGCTCCTGCTGACCGTCTTCGTCCTGGTCGAACGGCGTTCGCCGAGTCCGCTGGTCCGGCTGGGGGTGCTGCGCTCGGGCAGCCAGGTGCGCGCCCAGCTCGGCGCCATCGCCTTCTTCGGCTCGTACGTGGGCTTCCAGTTCCTGACCACGCTCTACATGCAGTCCCTGCTCGGCTGGTCGGCGCTGCACACCGCGCTCGCGTTCCTGCCGGCGGGCGCGCTGGTGGCGGTGTCCGCCACGAAGGTCGGCGCGATCGTCGACCGGTTCGGCACGCCACGGCTGATCGCGGCCGGCTTCGCCTTCATGGTGCTCGGTTACGCGCTGTTCCTGCGCGTCGACCTCGAGCCGCTGTACGCGGCCGTGATCCTGCCGTCCATGCTGCTGATCGGCGCGGCCTGCGCGCTGGTCTTCCCGTCGCTCAACATCCAGGCCACCAACGGGGTCGAGGACCACGAGCAGGGCATGGTCTCCGGTCTGCTCAACACCTCGGTGCAGGTCGGCGGCGCCGTCTTCCTGGCCGTGGTCACGGCCGTGGTGACCGCGGGCGCTCCCGCGCACGCCACCCCGCAGGCCGTCCTCGACAGCTACCGGCCCGGCTTCCTGGTCGTCACCGGCATCGCCGCGGCCGGCCTGCTGATCACCCTCACCGGTCTGCGCAGCCGTCGTAGCCAGCCGACCCTCGTGGTCGCCAGGTCCACCGTGGAGGAGGCGAAGGCGGACCGCGTGCCGGTCCGCGACTAGGGGGATGCCTCCCGGCGGGCGCCCGGCGGAGCTGCTTGCCCCGCGGGGCGCCCGTCTGTGAAGCTGGCGGAATGCGCACAGACGGGGGACGCCGCACCAAGGCCCAACAGGACGCGGCGACAGTGGAGATCGGATACGCACTGGTGAGCGCTGCCTTCGCGGCGGCGGTGCTGTTCGGGGCCGTGGCCGGGCCCGCGCTGCTCTTCGATCTGCCGCAGTCGCTGTCCAAGATCCTGCTGTGGGCCGGTGCGGCGGTCGCACCGGTCGTGTTCACGGCCCGTGTGCTGAGTGTGCTGGTGCGCTTCCAGCGGGCGGCTCAGCCCAGCCAGCCGGGCCGTACCAACCCCGACTCGTAGGCCAGCACGACGAGTTGGGCGCGGTCCCGGGCGCCCAGCTTCACCATCGTGCGGCTCACGTGGGTCTTGGCCGTGAGCGGGCTGACCACCAGGCGGCGTGCGATCTCCTCGTTGGACAGGCCGATGCCGACCAGCGCCATCACCTCCCGCTCCCGCTCGGTGAGCCGGCCGAGGGAGTCCGCCGCGGCGGGCTCCTTGGAACGGGCCGCGAACTCGGCGATCAGCCGACGGGTGACCCCCGGCGACAGCAGCGCGTCCCCCTGCACCACCGCCCGTACCGCACGCAGGAGTTCGTCCGGTTCGGTGTCCTTCACCAGGAAGCCGGAGGCGCCGGAGCGGATCGCCTCGAAGACGTACTCGTCCAGCTCGAAGGTGGTGAGCATGACCACCTTCACGTCCTTCAGGACCGCGTCACCCGTGATACGCCGGGTGGCGGCGAGACCGTCCAGCAGGGGCATGCGGATGTCCATCAGGACGGCGTCCGGCCTCAGTTCGCGCACCAGGCGCAGCGCCTCCTCGCCGTCGGCCGCCTCCCCCGCCACCGCGATGTCCGGCTGGGCGTCGAGCAACGCCCGGAAACCGGCCCGCACCAGCGCCTGGTCGTCGGCCAGCAGTACCCGGATCACTCGTCCTCCCCGGTGTGCGTCGGCAGTACGGCGAGCACCCGGAAGCCGCCGTCGGGGCGCGGGCCCGCCTCGATGCTCCCACCGAGCGCGGCCGCCCGCTCCCGCATGCCGGCCAGTCCGTTCCCGCTGCCCCCGGCGTCGGCGCCGGTGGCCGGCCCGTCGTCGTCGATGCGCAGCCGCAGACCGCCGCCGTGGTGGTCGAACAGCACGCGCGCGTGCCGCGATCCTGAGTGCCGTACGACGTTGGTCAGCGCCTCCTGCACGATGCGGAAGGCGGCGAGGCCGGCGCCGGGCGGCAGCTGGGGCGGCTCGCCCTGGATGTCCACGGTCAGTCCGGCCGCCGCCGCCTGCTCCACCAGCTCCGGCAGCCGGTCCAGGCCGGGGGCGGGGGCGCGGGGTGCGTCTCCGGAGGCACGCAGGGTGTCGAGGACCTGGCGCACTTCACCGAGCGCCTCCTTGCTGGCGGCCTTGATGGTGGTGAGCGCGGTCCGTGCCTGTTCGGGGTCGCTGTCGAGCAGTGCGAGCCCCATGCCGGCCTGGACGTTGATGACGGAGATGCTGTGGGCGAGGACGTCGTGCAACTCGCGGGCGATCCGCAGCCGTTCCTCGTCCGCGCGGCGCCGCGCCGCCTGTGCCCGGTCGGCGCGCTCCCGGGCCCACTGTTCACGCCGCACCCGGGCCAGTTCGCACAGCGCGACGACGGCCAGCACCCAGGTGGCGACGACGATCTCCTGGGCGAGGCCCCCTCGCTGGTCGCCCGCGGGCGGCAGCCGGCGGAAGAGCCAGAGGGCGACCAGGGCATGCCCGGCCCACAGCAGGCCGACGGACGCCCAGGCGGCCCGCCGGTGCCCGGCGACGACCGCGCTGTAGCAACTGACGGCGACGGTCAGGAAGACCGGTCCGTAGGGGTAGCCCGCGGCGAGGTAGCCGAGGGTCACCGTCGCGGTCCCGAAGGCCACGGCCACCGGGTGCCGGTTCCGCCAGAGCAGCAGGACGCAGGCGGCGACCAGCAGCACGCGCGCGTAGCCGTTCAAAGGCACGCGATGCGGCTCGCTCTGCGCGGCGAAGTGGCTGCCGACCAGGACGAACGCGGTGAACAGCACGGTGGACCGCCAGGGCGGCCGCGCCCGGTGCGGCTCCCCTTCTCCGGCCGGGGCGCTCCACCACGGCGGGCCGTGCCGCCACCACTGCCCCGGGGGGCGGTGCTCTTCCATGCAGGCCACGGTAGACGGCACCGCGCGGCGCGAGCGTCAGCCGAACGAGGTGATCACTCGTACTCCCGGGGAAGTACGACCCCTCCGGCAGGACGGCCCCGGTCCCCCGTACCGGACTCCGCTCCTACTCCAGCCCCACCCCCTGCGCCAGCCGCGTGGCGGCGTGCCGGAACAAGGCTTCCCGGTCCTCGACCACGCGGTTGAACTGGCCGAACAGCTCGAAGCTGACCAGCCCGAACAGCTGCGACCAGGCCGCCACCAGGGCCGTGACCGCCTCCGGGGGCAGATCGGGAGCGAGGTCGGCGGCCATACGCTCGGCCTCGGGACGCAGTCCGGCGGGGAGCGGGAGCTCTGTGAGGCCGGAGCGCTCGTGGGTGTCCCGGACGATGCCGACGAGGACCAAGCCGACACGGGCGGCGGGCGGGACGGTGGTCTCCGGGGCGGCATAGCCCGGCACGGGCGAGCCGTAGATCAGCGCGTACTCGTGCGGGTGGGCGAGCGCCCAGCCGCGCACCGCCTCGCACACCGCCGTCCAGCGGGGCACCGGCGCGGCGCCGGCCGTGGCGTCCCGTGCCTGTTCCGCGGCCTCGCCGAGGGAGTCGTAGGCATCGATGATCAGGGCGGTGAGCAGCTCGTCCCGGCTCGGGAAGTAGCGGTAGAGCGCCGAGGAGACCATGCCCAGCTCGCGGGCGACGGCCCGCAGCGAGAGCTTGGCCGCGCCTTCCCGCGCGAGTTGTCTGCGCGCCTCTTCCTTGATGGCCGCCGTGACTTCCCTCCTGGCCCGTGCGCGGGCGCCCTGTGTGGTGCTCATACGAGCAGTGTGCCACGAACTGAGATCGGCGCACACAAAAGAGAGCACTGCTCTTGCTCTGGAGCGCGTGTTTGCGCCACACTCGAATCAGCGAGAGCACCGCTCTCCCAAACCGTGGGGGTCACCATGTCGACGCACGTCAAGAAGCCGGGCTGGTTCACCGTCAACGTCTTCAACCGGGCGGTGTCCTGGCTCACCCGGCGCGGCCTCAGCATCTGGGGCTCCCGGGTCCTCGCGGTCCGCGGGCGCAAGAGCGGACAGTGGCGCACCACTCCGGTGAACCTGCTGACGGTGGACGGCCGGCAGTACCTGCTCGCGCCGCGCGGCCATGTCCAGTGGACGCACAACATGCGGGCGGCCGGCGGCGGCGAACTGCGGCTCGGCAGGAACGTGGACGTCTTCACCGCCACCGAGGTCGCCGACGACGACAAGGTCCCGCTGCTGCGGGCCTACCTCAAGCGCTGGAAGGCGGAGGTCGGTGTCTTCTTCGACGGCGTCGGCCCCGACTCCCCGGACGAGGAGCTCCGCCGCATCGCCCCTGACCACCCGGTCTTCCACATCACGGTCACGAGCTGACCGGATCTCCCGCCGGGCCGCGCACCCGGTTCAGGACCGGCGCCGCTCCCCCACCGGCGCCGCTCCCCCACCGGCCCGGCCGGCACGGACCGCCACCGGCCCGGCCCCGCGCAGCCTCCCACCGGACCGGTCCGCACGGACTCCCAGCGGGCCGGCCCCGCACAGGCCGCGGCAGCGGCGGTCAGGAACCGGCCGGCTCCTCGACCGGAACCGTCTGCCCCCGGTCCAGCGCGGTCAGGGCGCGCTGGGCGACCGGGTGGGCGCGAACCATCTCGCCCAGCGAAGTCGACCCCTGTGTGATGTCCCGGAACGCCTTCCACGCGGGACGGAAGCCGGTGAGGGCCGCGTGGAAGAGGCCGGGACGCTTCTCGAACACGGTCAGCAGGCGCTTGCCGACGCTCATCTCGACGCCGAGCCCGGCCTTGATCGCGAACGCGTAGTTCAGGGCTTGGCGCCGGGTGTCGACCGCGTCGTGCGCCTCGGCGATCCGGACCGCCCACTCCCCGGCGAGCCGCCCCGAGCGCAGCGCGAAGGAGATGCCCTCGCGGGTCCACGGCTCCAGCAGCCCGGCCGCGTCACCGCAGACCAGCACCCGGCCCCGGGACAGCGGAGAGTCGTCGGCACGGCAGCGGGTCAGATGCCCGGAGGAGAGGGACGGCTCGAAACCGGCGAGGCCGAGGCGGGCGATGAAGTCCTCCAGGTACCGCTTGGTGGCGGCGCCCTCACCGCGCGCCGAGATCACGCCGACCGTCAGGGTGTCGCCCTTCGGGAACACCCATCCGTAACTGCCGGGCATCGGGCCCCAGTCGATGAGGACCCGCCCCTTCCAGTCCTCGGCCACCGGCTCCGGCACCGGGATCTCCGCCTCCAGGCCGAGGTCGACCTGGTCCAGCTTCACACCGACGTGCGCCCCTATGCGGCTGGCGCTGCCGTCGGCGCCGACGACCGCGTGGGCCAGCACCGTCTCGCCGCCCTGCAGGACGACGGCGACCGTGCGCCGGTCGGGGACCGCCGAGCCGTGCTGCTCGACCCGCTGCACCGTGACGCCCGTACGCAGCTCGGCGCCCGCCTGCTGCGCGTGCTCGACCAGCTGCTGGTCGAACTCGGGCCGGTTGATCAGGCCGAACAGCATCTGCCGGGAGCGGCGGGTGCGGGTGAAGCGGCCGTTGTTCGAAAAAGTGACCGCGTGCACCCGGTCACGGAAGGGCAGCTCGAAGCCGGGCGGCAGCGCGTCGCGCGAGGGGCCGATGATGCCACCGCCGCACGTCTTGTAACGGGGCAGCTCGGCCTTCTCCAGCAACAGCACACGCCGTCCCGCGACCGCCGCCGCATAGGCGGCCGAGGCCCCCGCGGGTCCCGCGCCCACCACGACGACGTCCCACACCCGCTGCACGCCGTCCGCCGAAGAGTTCTCGCCGCTCACGATGGTCTACTGCTCCGATCAAGCCGCTGCCGTAGTGTCCCCCGCATCCTACGGCGGCCGTCGTCGCAGGCCACTGTGGGAGTATCGGGGTCACCCCGTTCAACGTCGCACCTACAAGGAGCGTGCCCATGTCGTCGAATCCGGTCGCGCAGACCGTCGCCTCGCTGCTGCCCCGGGCGCAGGCGGAGCTGGCCGAACTCGTCGCCTTCAAGTCGGTGGCGGACTTCACCCAGTTCCCCAAGAGCGAGAGCGAGGCTGCCGCGAGCTGGATCGCCGACGCGCTGCGCGCCGAGGGCTTCGTCGACGTGGCGCTGCTGGACACCCCGGACGACACGCAGTCCGTCTACGGCTACCTGCCGGGCCCCGAGGGCGCAAAAACGGTTCTCCTCTACGCGCACTACGACGTCCAGCCGCCGCTCGACGCGGCCGGCTGGACCACCCCGCCGTTCGAGCTGACCGAGCGCGACGGCCGCTGGTACGGCCGCGGGGCCGCCGACTGCAAGGGCGGCGTGATCATGCACCTGCTCGCGCTGCGCGCCCTCAAGGCGAACGGCGGCGTCCCGGTGAACGTCAAGGTGATCGTCGAGGGCTCGGAGGAGCAGGGCACGGGCGGCCTGGAGCGGTACGCCGAGGAGCACCCGGAGCTGCTGGAGGCCGACACCATCGTGATCGGCGACGCGGGCAACTTCCGCGTCGGCCTGCCGACGGTCACCACCACGCTGCGCGGTATGACCCTGGTCCGGGTGCGCATCGACACCCTCGCGGGCAACCTGCACTCCGGCCAGTTCGGCGGCGCCGCCCCGGACGCGCTGGCCGCGCTGATCCGCGTGATGGACTCGCTGCGCGCCGAGGACGGGTCGACCTCGGTGGACGGGCTGGACGCCACGGGGACCTGGGACGGCCTGGAGTACACCGAGGAGCAGTTCCGCGCGGACGCCAGGGTGCTCGACGGGGTCGGGCTGATCGGCGACGGCACGGTCGCCGACCGCCTGTGGGCGCGCCCGGCCGTCACCGTCCTCGGCATCGACTGCCCGCCGGTCGTCGGCGCCACCCCGTCCGTGCACTCGAGCGCCCGCGCGCTGATCAGCCTGCGGGTGCCGCCGGGCGTGGACGCGGCGGAGGCGACCAAGCTGCTCCAGGCCCACCTCGAGGCGCACACGCCGTGGGGCGCCCGGGTCGCCACCGAGCAGATCGGCCAGGGCCAGGCCTTCCGCGCCGACGCCGCCAGCCCCGCCTACCAGGCGATGGCCGACGCGATGGCGGTCGCCTATCCGGGCGAGACGATGCAGTACGCCGGCGAGGGCGGCTCCATCCCGCTGTGCAACACCCTCGCCGGGCTCTACCCGCAAGCGGAGATCCTGCTCATCGGTCTCAGCGAGCCGGAGGCGCAGATCCACGCGGTCAACGAGAGCGTGTCCCCCGAGGAGCTGGAGCGGCTGTCGGTCGCCGAGGCGCTGTTCCTGCGCAACTACGCGGCGGGCTGAACCCTTCTGCCGCCGGCAGAGCGCCCTCGCCCACGGGCGGGGGCGCCGCCTACGGTCGGCGCATGGACGTCATCGAGCTGCTGCCCCGCCTCCACCTGCTGCGTTTCCCCGTCGGCCAGGCCTACCTCTGGCACGACGAGGACGAGTTGACGCTGATCGACGCGGGCACGGTGGGTGCCGGCCGCGCGATCGCCGACGCGGTCGCGGCGCTGGGGCGCGCGCCCGGGGACGTACGGCGGATCGTGCTGACGCACTTCCACGAGGACCACGCCGGCGGGGCGGGGGAGTTCGCCGCGCTGAGCGGTGCCGAGGTGCTGGCACACCGCCTGGACGCGCCGTTCGTCCGTGGTGAACTTCCCGGCCCGCCACCGCGGTTCGAGGAGTGGGAGCTGCCGATCCACGCGGCGGCGGCCCGGCAGCTTCCCCAGGGGACGCCGGTGCCGCCGGCCGCGGTCACCGGCCTGTCGGACGGCGATGTGCTGGACTTCGGCGGCGGCGCCCGGGTGATCCACGTCCCCGGGCACACGGACGGCAGCATCGCCCTCTTCCTGCCCGGGGAGGGGGTGCTGTTCACCGGGGACACGGTGGCGGCCTCGCCGGTCGACGGCACGGTGCTGCCCGGGGTGTTCAACCTCGACCGCCCCCGACTCCTCGCGTCGTTCGGCCGGTTGGCCGCGCTCGACGCGGACGTGGCGTGCTTCGGCCACGGAGACCCGCTCCTCAAAGGCGCGGCCGCCGCGCTACGCGCGACGGCGCACGCCCGCTGACCCGCGGCGGCTGCCCGCTCACCGGTCCTGCAGCGGCTGGTGGTTTCGCGGGCGGCCGCGCGTGCCCCTTCCCCTCACCCACACGCCTCACCCCGCATGGCGGGGCCGGCCCGCGCCGATCCCTCCACCGCACACCACTCCACGAACGCTCGGTGCAGGCCCGCCGATCCCTCGTCACGACGCCCCCACGCACACAATCAGCGCCCGCCGCTCCCCCAACACACGCTGGGCGCCCCTCCACCACATGCCACTCCAGGCACGACAGCGCACTCCCGTCGCCCCCGCCACCGCACGCTTCGCGAAACGGCCGGCGCGCGCCGTCCGTGCCGCGTCGATCAGCCGACGGGTACGCCGGCCTCCAGGTACAGCGTGGTGGCCCGCTCGCGGGCCCGCAGTGCCCAGCGCAGCCGCTCGTAGCGCACCGGCGGCAGCATCTCGGCGGCCTCCTGCTCGGTGGCGAACCGCCAACCGCGCAGCTCAGGGCCGGGCAGCAGCACACGGGAGGCATCGCCGGACCCCAGCCGGCCGCCGTCGAACAGCAGCCGCAGCCCGCCGAATCCGGGCGGCACCGGCCGTTCCCAGTCCACCACGAGCAGCCGGGGCACCTCCCGCAGCCGTATCCCGGTCTCCTCGGCGACCTCACGCATCCCGGCGCGGGCCGGTGCCTCGCCGCGCTCGACCACCCCGCCGGGGAACTCCCAGCCGGGCTTGTAGGTGGGATCGACGAGCAGCACGCGGTCCCGCTCGTCGAAGAGCAGCACCCCTGCGGCCAGCGTCTCGGCGGTCGGCTCCGGGGTCTGCACGATGTCGCAGGCGGGCACGGCACCGCTGCCGACCGCGTCGGCGATGCGGACGGCGGTCTCGTGCGGGGTGAGGGCGCTGGTGTCCACGGGGTGGGCGTCGGCCGTGAGCCAGGAGGCGAGGGCGGCGCGGTAGGGCTCGATGTGGTCGTACGACCACTGCCGTACGCGCATCTCGCCGTCGGGCAGGTCGGGCGGGACCTCCCGCTCGGCTATCCGCTCGCGCAGGATCGTTTCAGCCGGGGCGAGCAGCAGATGGTGCACGGGGATCCTGCGGGCGGCGAGCCCGCCGAAGATCTCGTCGCGGTACTCCTGGCGGAGCAGGGTCATCGGCACCACCAGCGTCCCGCCCAGTTGGGCGAGCATCGCGGCCGCCGTGTCGACCACGAGCCGGCGCCAGATCGGCAGGTCCTGGAAGTCGCCGACCTCGGCGAGACGCTTGGCCGGCAGCAGGTGCGTGAGCGCTCCGCCGACGATCTCGGGGTCGAAGAGCGCGCTGTTCGGGATCAGTTCGATCAGTTCCCGTGCGGTGGTGGTCTTCCCCGCACCGAACGCGCCGTTGATCCAGACGACGGTCACGGACTCCCCCTCTTGTGTTGGCCCCCTGAGGCTTGCCCGCTCCACCCTGCCACGGAAACCCCGCCCCGTTGAGGGTGCGCGAAGGGGAGTGCCGGCGCCCCCTCGGGCGGGACACCGGCACTCACGCCGTGGGCCGTCGGGCCTACTGCCGGCCGAGCGCGTCGTCGTCGACGACGTGGCCGTCCCCGGCGACCGGGGGACCGACCGGGTGACCGGCCGAGTCGACGGTGTCCGCGACCTTGTGGTCGCCGACGGGGCGGTCGCCGGCCCCGTGGGAGGGGGTCACGGCGGCCACGACGAATCCGGTGGCCAGGCTGGCGAGGGCGAGCATGCTGCGCTTCTTCATGCGCTGGTCAACTGGGAAATCCAGCCGGGGGTCACGCCGATGCCGCGAGCAGACGGCTCGGGTCACCGTTCCGGCGGGCGGGGCACCGGCCCGCACCGGCCGCCGGCCGGACCCGGGCGGAGCGAGAAGCCCTCCGGCACAGGGCTCCGGGACGGCTCTTCGCGGCCGCGTGAGCGGCCCGGCCGGGCCGAAATCCGCTGGCCCACTGCCGCGCGACGCCGGTATCGTCCGGCATCCCGCCCCGCCCGTTCCCGCGGCGGGCCCGACCAGAAGAGCGACATCATGACCAGCCGGCCCCCGACGACGACCCTGTGGCGCCCCACCGGTCCCAAGGAGCTGGAGCTGGTCCGCGCGCTGGACTGGCGGGCGTGGCCGCCCCGGCTCCCGGAGCAGCCGATCTTCTACCCGGTCCTGAACGAGGACTACGCGATCCGGATCGCCCGGGACTGGAACGTCAAGCACGACGGCGCCGGTTTCGTGACCCGCTTCGAGGTCGGCACGGAGTTCCTCGGCCGTTATCCGGTACGGCAGGCCGGCGGCGAGACGATCCTCGAACTGTGGGTGCCGGCCGAGGAGCTGGACGAGTTCAACGCCCATATCGTCGGCCGTATCGAGGTCGTGCGGGAGTTCCGGTGAGCGGGCTCTCGGTCTTCGGCGCCGGAATGGATCCCGTCGGGGACGTCGTACGCTCGGGCGACCGGCTCGTGCGCGCCGCGGCCGGCCTGTCCGGCGCGGGGCTGCGCGCCCCGTCGCAGCTGCCCGGATGGACGCGCGGTCACGTGCTGGCCCATGTCGTGCACAGCGTCGACGCCTATGTGTGGCTGCTGCGGCTCGCGCGCACGGGCCGTGAACCGGGACCGCGCGCGGACGCGGCGGCGCTGTCCGCGGCGGTCGAACGGGACGCGGCGCTGTCCGCCGCCGGGCTGGCGGACCGTCTCCGTGAGAGCCTCGACCGGTTCGCGGCGCAGGCGCGCACGATGCCCACAACGGCCTGGGACCGTCTGGTCCCGGCGCTGGCCGGCTGGCGGCACCCCGCCTGGTATCTGCTGCTGCGCTGTCTGCGGGAGGTGGAGACGCACCACGTCGACCTGGGCACCGGCCACGGCACGGAGCAGTGGCCCGGCCGCTACGTCACCTGGGCGCTGGACGACACCCTCGCCACCCTGCGCAGCCAGGGCTTCCCGCTCGCCTCGGTGCGGGCCGTCGATCTCGGCCGCCGCTGGTCGGTGGCCGCGGACGGCCCCTCCGTCGCCGGGGCCGGGCACCAGGTGCTCGGCTGGCTCACCGGACGGACTCCGGCCGCCGCACTGACCGCCGACCGCCCGGCAGGCCTGCTGCCGCGCCCGCCCGCCTGGCCCCAGCCGCCGCTGCCGGGGTGGGGGCGCGTCGACGACGGGGCCTGAGCCCCGCAAGCGAACACATCCGAACGTCCTAGGGGCGTCACGGGAGGGGAACAGCGCTGCCGTCAAGGCTTTTCACGGAATGTCACACAGTCAGAGCACAGCTCTTCCAACAGACTTCGACACGTCCTACCGTAAACGCGCACCGATGACACGGACATGCCGCCCTGGTCGCCGCATGTCGTCATCCACCTTTCGCGAGTCGGAGGAACGTCAACGATGCGTCACCCTCACACCCGCACCATCCGCCGAAGAGTGGCCGGAGCACTCACCGCCGGCCTGCTGTGCGCGGCGGGCCTCGCCTCCCCCGCCCTGGCGGCCCCCGCGCACGCCGCCCCCGCCCTGGCCGACGGTCTCGCCCTCACTCCGCCGATGGGCTTCAACAACTGGAACTCCACCCACTGCCGCGCCGACTTCGACGAGAACATGGTCAAGGGCATCGCCGACCTGTTCGTGGACAAGGGCCTGAAGGACGCCGGTTACCAGTACGTCAACCTGGACGACTGCTGGGCGCTGCCGCGGCGCGACGCCGACGGCAAGCTGGTGCCCGACCCGGCCCGCTTCCCGAACGGCATCAAGGCCGTCGCCGACTACGTCCACTCCAAGGGGCTCAAGCTCGGCATCTACACCAGCGCCGGCACCAAGACCTGCAACAGCGCGGGCTTCCCGGGCGCGCTCGGCCACGAGTACAGCGACGCCGCGCAGTTCGCCGACTGGGGCGTGGACTACCTGAAGTACGACAACTGCAACAACCAGGGCGTCGACGCCAAGCAGCGGTACACGACCATGCGGGACGCGCTCAGGGCGACCGGGCGGCCCATCGTGTACAGCATCTGCGAATGGGGTGAGAACAAGCCCTGGCAGTGGGCGTCGGACGTCGGCCATCTGTGGCGCACCACGGGTGACATCAGCGACAGCTGGGGCTCGATGCTCTCCATCCTGAAGCAGAACCTCCCCCTCGCGCCGTACGCCGGTCCGGGTCACTGGAACGACCCCGACATGCTGGAGGTCGGCAACGGCGGCATGTCGGACACCGAGTACCGCTCGCACTTCTCCCTCTGGTCGGTCATGGCCGCGCCGCTGCTCATCGGCACCGACCTGCGCAAGGCCTCCCCGTCGACCTTCGACATCCTGGACAACAAGGAGGTCATCGCCGTCGACCAGGACCCGCTCGGCAAGCAGGGCACGGTCGTGTCGTCGGCGGGCGGGCGCTGGGTCGTCGCCAAGGAGATGAAGGACGGCAGCCGCGCGGTGGCCCTGTTCAACGAGTCGGGCACCGCCCAGCGGATCGCCACCACGGCAGCCGCCGTCGGCCTGCCCGAGGCACCCGCCTACACCCTGCGGGACCTGTGGCAGCACAGCAGCTACAACACCGCCGGCACCGTCGCGGCCACCGTCCCCGCCCACGGCACGGTCCTGCTGCGCGTCGCGGCCGACCCCCACTGGGCCGCGCACCCGCCCGCCGCCGAGCTGGGCCTGGACGGCAGCCCGTTGCTGGAGGCCGCCACCCCGGCCACGCTGACCAGCACCCTCACCGACCTCGGCCGTACCTCCGCGCGCCACGTCTCCGTGTCCCTGACCGGCCCCGACGGGTGGACCGTACGGCCCGCCTCGCCGACCACGGCCACCGCCCTCGCCACCGGCCGGACCCTGCGCACCGCCTGGAAGGTCACCGCCCCGCCCGGGACCCCGACCGGGCCCTACGCGCTCACACTCCGGGCCGGCTACCGCTCACCGGCCGGAGAACTCGTCACGAGCACGCTCCCGCTGACCGCGTCCGTGGTGGTACGGCCGCCCTCCGGGACGTCGTACCTCAGCGACCTGCCCTGGCTGTCGGCGAGCAGCGGCTGGGGGCCGGTGGAACGCGACACCAGCAACGGGGAGAGCGCCGCGGGCGACGGGCACCCGATCACCGTCGGCGGCACGGTGTACGCCAAGGGCCTCGGGGCCCACGCACCGAGCGACATCTCCTTCTACACCGGCAAGGTCTGCGAGAAGGTCACCGCGGACGTCGGCGTCGACGACGAGAAGGGCACCAGGGGCACCGTCACGTTCGAGATCTGGGCGGACGGTACGAAGGTCGCCTCGACCGGCGTGCTGACCAACGCGATGCCCGCCCAACCGCTCAGCGCCGACATCACCGGCGCGCAGGTGGTCCGTCTGGTCGTCACCGATGCCGGAGACGGCAACGACTCCGACCACGCGGACTGGGCGGACGCCGGCCTGAGCTGCTGACGGCGTCCGTCCGCGGGGGCGGTCGAGACCGTACGCGGGCCGCGGGTGCGTGGGGGCTGGTCGCGCGGTTCCCCACGCACCTCACGGAGCCGCGGTGCCGTCGTGTTGCGGCACCTCGCGGCGAGCGGCGCCGTGCGTCGAACCTCGGCTCACACCCCTGCCGCGTCCGGCCTGCGCGCCAGGGCGGCCGCCGCCGCGCCGACCAGCCCCGCGTCCGTCCCCGTCTGCGCGGGCACCACCGTCAGGCGCTGGACGAAGGACAGGGTCGCGTAGTCGGTGAGCGCCTTGCGCAGGGGCGTGAAGAGGATGTCGCCCGCCTTGCCGACGCCCCCGCCGATCACCGCGATGTCGATCTCGACCAGGGTCGCGGTGGCCGCGATGCCGGCGGCCAGCGCCTGGGCCGCCCGCTCGAAGGAGGCCACGGCGACCGGGTCGCCCTCGCGGGCCGCGGCGGCCACCGCGGCGGCCGAGGTGTCGCCGTCGGGCCCGGGGCGCCAGCCCTGCTCCAGGGCGCGGCGGGCGATGTGCGGCCCGCTGGCGATCCGCTCCACACAGCCGCGCGAGCCGCACGGACAGGGGTCGCCGTCGAGGTCGACGCTGATGTGTCCGATGTGCCCGGCGTTCCCGGTCGGCCCGGGATGCAGCTTCCCGCCCAGCACCAGCCCGCCGCCGACGCCGGTCGACACCACCATGCACAGCGCGTTGTCGTGGCCGCGGGCGGCGCCCTGCCAGTGCTCGGCGGCCGTGATCGCGACACCGTCGCCGATCAGCTCGACCGGGAGGCCTCCGGTGGCCGCGCGCACCCGCTCGACCAGCGGGAAGTCCCGCCAGCCCGGCACGTTCACGGGGCTGACGGTGCCCGCCGAGGCGTCCACCGGGCCGGCGCTGCCGATACCGACGGAGTGCGCGTGCCCCCACAGCGGCGACCCGGCCAGCTCGGCCAGTACCTCCTCGACCTGCCGCATGACCGTTTCGCCGTCCTGCTGGGCCGGCGTGGCGCGCTGGGCTCGGGCCAGGATCCGTCCATGGCCGTCCACGAGACCGCCGGCGATCTTGGTACCGCCGATGTCCAGGGCCGCCACTAGGTCGGTGTGCATCAGAGTCAGACTCCCCGTTGAAGCTCGCAAACCAGGAAAGGCAGACCGGTCAAGCGGTGGGGGCGCAGGCCGGAGACAGCGGTGGACAGTGTCTCTCGCACCTGACAACGTTGTCCAGGCTCTATGCTCGACGCCACATCCTCATACAAACAGAGGATCGACGCACTACCCCGTTGACAACGTGGACAAGTCGTACGACAGGACAGGACACCGCACCGTGCCCGAGACCACCCGCCGCGCAGACAGCGCTCCCGGCACCCGTTACGGAAACCGCCCCACCATGAAGGACGTGGCGGCACGGGCCGGGGTCGGGCTCAAGACGGTCTCCCGGGTGGTCAACGGCGAGTCCGGCGTCACCCCGGACACCGAACGCCGGGTGCAGGAGGCGATCGAGGCGCTGGGCTTCCGCCGCAACGACAGCGCACGGGTGCTGCGCAAGGGCCGCACGGCCAGCATCGGCCTGGTCCTGGAGGATCTCGCCGACCCCTTCTACGGCCCGCTCAGCCGTGCCGTAGAGGAGGTGGCCCGGGCCCACGGCGCCCTGCTGATCAACGGCTCCAGCGCCGAGGACCCGGAACGCGAGCAGGAGCTGGCGCTGGCCCTGTGCGCGCGGCGGGTGGACGGTCTGGTGGTGATCCCCGCCGGGGACGACCACCGTTATCTCGAACCGGAGATCCGGGCCGGGGTGGCGACCGTGTTCGTGGACCGGCCGGCCGGCCGGATCGACGCCGACGTGGTGCTCTCGGACAACTACGGCGGTGCCCGGGACGGTGTGGCCCATCTGATCGCGCACGGCCACCGCCGGATCGGGTTCATCGGTGACATGCCCCGCATCCACACCGCCGCCGAGCGGCTGCGCGGGTACCGGGCGGCCATGGACGACGCGGGGATACCGGTCGAGGACTCCTGGATGTCCCTCGGGGCCACGAATCCGGAGCGGGTGCGCCGGGCGGCGGAGGACATGCTCTGCGGGCCCGCCCCCGTCACCGCGGTCTTCGCGGGCAACAACCGGGTGACGGTCACCGTGATCCGGGTCCTCGCCGAGCACGCCCGCCGGGTCGCCCTCGTCGGCTTCGACGACATCGAGCTGGCCGATCTGCTCCAGCCCGGCGTCACGGTCGTCGCCCAGGACGCGGCCGCCCTCGGCCGCACCGCCGCCGAGCGCCTCTTCCGTCAGCTGGACGGCGGGCTCGTCGCACCGGAGCGCATCGAACTGCCCACCCGGCTGATCACGCGCGGCTCCGGCGAGCTGCCGCCGGCCGACTGAGCCGCCCGTGACGGGCCGCACCCTGGAGGAACTCGGTCTCGCCGACGCTCCCCGCGAGTATCCGCTGACCTATCCCGGCGCCTGGCCGGCCGACTCCGGACTGCTGCACGGCGACCGGATGCTTCCGCTGGAGCGCCTGGTGCACGACGACCGGGTGCCGGTGCTCGCCGTCGGCTCCAACGCCTGCCCGGGCCAATTACGGCACAAGATGGCCGAGTTCCGGATCGCCTCCCCCGTGCCGATGGTGCGGTCGCGGGTGACCGGGCTCGATGTGGGGGTCTCGGCACACGTCAGCCGGTTGGGCTATGTCTCCGCCTCCCCCGTGAAGTCCGCCGGCCCCGCACGCGAGTTGTTCGTCATCTGGCTCGACCGGTGCCAGCTGGACGTGATCGACGCCAGTGAGCCCCATTTCCGGCGGGCCTGGCTGCCCGAGCCGGAGGTGCGGGTCGAGCTGCCGGACGGCTCCGCGCTCGCCGGGGCGTACGCCTATGTCAACCGGCACGGGGTGCTGCACGACGGCTCCGGCGCGCCGCGCCGGCACCCCGGTGACCAACGCGCCCTGCTCACCGGACTCCTCGTGGCATCGGCTCCGCTGCGCGAGCTGTTCGGGGTCACACCGGAGGAGTTCTGCGCGCGGGCGCGCCGGGACGCCGGGCTGTGCACCCGGGGCACGCGGCTGTTCGCCGAGCACAAGTGGGTGACGGAGTCGGGTTTCGAGCCGTACGCCGACGGTCAGCGGCCCTGAGGCCCGGGCACCGGTGCGTCGTCGTTCCGCCGTTGAGGTGGACGTCGCCGACGTGGACACCGGTGTCGCCGCTGTCGTCGCCGGTCTTCGCCCACCACGGTGCCGCGCTCGCGCAGGACGTGGTCCGGAAAGGGGCCGTCGACCGGTTCCAGGACGGTCAGCGGACACCCGTCGGCCCCGGTGACCTCGTGCACGGCGGCGGACCCTCGCGGCGGCCGGGGCCTCGCGGCGAGGACCTCGTCCACCGCCCGCCGGACGACCGCGGGGGCGGTGGCGGCGGACTCTCCCGGCCGGGGCCCCGACCGGGCCGCGGCTCCCGCTACTTCGCGGAGGCCGTCAGGTCACCGCGGCGGGGCGCCGCGAAGCCCTCCAGGTCGGCGCGGGTCAGCCCGGTGAGGCGGGCGACCTCGGCGATGTCGAGGGCGCCGCAGTCCAGGCCGCGCAGCAGATAGCCGCCAAGCGCCTTGGCCGTGGCCGGCTCGTCCATGACGTCGCCGCCCGCGTGGTTGGCGTAGCGGGCGAGGCGGCCCGCCGCCTGCTCGAAGCCCTCGCGGTAGAAGGCGAAGACGGCCGCGTAGCGGGTGGGGATGTGGCCGGGGTGCATGTCCCAGCCCTGGTAGTAGGCGCGGGCGAGGGCCCGGCGCGTGAGGCCGTAGTGCAGGCGCCAGGCGTCGTGGACCTTCTCGGTCGGCCCGACGGGCAGGACGTTCGTCGAGCCGTCGGAGACACGGACGCCGGTACCCGCCGCCGCCACCTGCATGATCGCCTTGGCGTGGTCGGCGGCCGGGTGGTCGCTGGCCTGGTAGGCGGCGGAGACGCCGAGGCAGGCGCTGTAGTCGAAGGTGCCGTAGTGCAGCCCGGTGGCGCGGCCCTCGGCGGCCTGGATCATCCGGGCGACGGTGGCGGTGCCGTCGGTGGCGACGATGGACTGGCTGGTCTCGATCTGGATCTCGAAGCCCAGGCGGCCGGTCTCCAGGCCGTGCACCTTCTCGAAGGCCTCCAGGAGGCGGACGAACGCCGAGACCTGTTCGGGGTACGTCACCTTCGGCAGGGTCAGCACCAGGCCCTCGGGGAGGCCGCCGGACTCGATCAGGCCGGTGAGGAAGACGTCGAGCGTGCGGATGCCCCGGTCGCGTACCGGCGCCTCCATGCACTTCATGCGGATGCCCATGTACGGCGCCGCCGTGCCGTTCTCGTACGCCTCCGCGATCAGGCGGGCCGCGCGGGCCGCCGCCCGGTCCTCCTCGGCGTCGGGGCGGGGGCCGTAGCCGTCCTCGAAGTCGACGCGCAGGTCTTCGATCGGCTCGCGCTCCAGCTTGGCGCGGACACGGGAGTAGACCGGCTCGGCCAGCCCGTCGGACAGCCCGAGGACCGCCGCGAAGGAGGCGGCGTCCGGAGCGTGCGCGTCCAGGGCGGCCAGGGCCTGGTCACCCCAGGAGCGGATGGTGCCGGCGTCGAAGGCGTCCCCGGGGACGTACACGGTGTGGACGGGCTGCCGGGTGCCGGGGTCCCCGGGGTAGCGGCGCTCCAGCTCCGCGTCGACCGGTGCGAGGGAGGCACTGATCTCCTCGCTGACGGCGCCCGCGAGGCTCGTCGCCACCTTCTCCTGCTGACCCATCCCACACCCTCCAATTTTCCGCTGTACGGAATCAACAATCCGTAGAATGAAGTTATCCGTGCGGTTCTCGCTGGTCAACACCCCGTCCGGACCCTGGTCGGCGCCCGGCCGATCGTCCCCAGGATGCACCGAGGCCCCCGCGACCATGCCGGTCACGGGGGCCTCGTCGAGCCGGGGAGGAGCTCAGCCCTTGCGGGCCTTGATCTCCTCGGTCAGCTGCGGGACGACGTCGAAGAGGTCGCCGACCACGCCGTAGTCGACCAGCTCGAAGATCGGGGCCTCGGCGTCCTTGTTGACGGCCACGATGGTCTTCGAGGTCTGCATACCGGCGCGGTGCTGGATCGCGCCGGAGATGCCGTTGGCGATGTACAGCTGCGGCGAGACCGACTTACCGGTCTGGCCGACCTGGTTGGTGTGCGGGTACCAGCCGGCGTCGACGGCGGCACGCGAGGCGCCGACGGCCGCACCGAGGGAGTCGGCGAGCGCCTCGATGATCGAGAAGTTCTCGGCGCCGTTGACACCCCGGCCGCCGGAGACCACGATCGCGGCCTCGGTCAGCTCCGGACGGCCCGTGGACTCACGCGGCGTACGGGCGGTGACCTTGGTGCCGGTCGCCTTGTCCGAGAAGGTCACGGCCAGGGCCTCGACCGCACCGGCGGCCGGGGCGGCCTCGACGGCGGCCGAGTTCGGCTTGACCGTGATGACCGGGGTGCCCTTGATGACCCGGGACTTGGTGGTGAAGGACGCGGCGAACACCGACTGGGTGGCCACCGGGCCCTCGTCGCCGGCCTCCAGGTCGACGGCGTCGGTGATGATGCCCGAGCCGATGCGCAGCGCCAGACGGGCGGCGATCTCCTTGCCCTCGGCGGAGGACGGGACCAGCACGGCGGCCGGGGAGACGGCCTCGTGGGCGGCCTGCAGGGCGTCCACCTTCGGCACGACCAGGTACTCGGCGTACTCGGAGGCGTCGTGGGTGAGGACCTTCACCGCGCCGTGCTCGGCGAGGGTGGCGGCGGTGTCGGCGGCGCCGTTGCCCAGCGCGACGGCCACCGGCTCGCCGATGCGGCGGGCCAGGGTCAGCAGCTCAAGGGTCGGCTTGCGGACGGCACCGTCCACGTGGTCGACGTAGACGAGGACTTCAGCCATGGGATTGCTCTCCTGCGAAAAGAAGTTGAGGGGCGGTCAGCGACTGCGGGGCCTTAGATGAACTTCTGGCCCGCGAGGAACTCAGCGAGCTGCTTGCCGCCCTCGCCCTCGTCCTTGACGATGGTGCCGGCCGTGCGGGCCGGGCGCTCGTTCGCGGCCTCGACCTTGGTGAAGGCGCCGTCCAGGCCGACCTCCTCGGCCTCGATGTCGAGGTCGGACAGGTCCCAGGACTCCACCGGCTTCTTCTTGGCCGCCATGATGCCCTTGAAGGAGGGGTAGCGCGCCTCGCCCGACTGGTCGGTCACGGAGACGATCGCCGGGAGCTGCGCCTCGAGCTGCTCGGAGGCGGCGTCGCCGTCGCGGCGGCCCTTGACCGTGCCGTCCTCGACCGAGACCTCGGAGAGCAGGGTGACCTGCGGGACACCCAGGCGCTCGGCGACCAGCGCCGGGACGACGCCCATGGTGCCGTCGGTGGACGCCATGCCGGAGATGACCAGGTCGTAACCGGCCTTCTCGATCGCCTTGGCCAGCACCAGGGAGGTGCCGATGGCGTCGGTGCCGTGCAGGTCGTCGTCCTCGACGTGGATGGCCTTGTCGGCACCCATCGACAGGGCCTTGCGGAGCGCGTCCTTGGCGTCCTCGGGGCCGACGGTCAGGACGGTGACCTCGGCGTCGTCCGCGTCCTCGGCGATCTGCAGCGCCTGCTCGACCGCGTACTCGTCCAGCTCGGAGAGCAGACCGTCCACGTCGTCGCGGTCGACGGTCAGGTCATCGGCGAAGTGCCGGTCGCCAGTGGCGTCGGGCACGTACTTCACAGTGACAACGATCCTCAAGCTCACGCCGGCTCTCCTACTGCATCGTCATTTCCGGGCTGCCTCTTGCAGGCAGCATAGGCGCCTCAAGCGGCCGATCCCGATCGGGGCGTCCGAGCGCTCCGACCGAAATATTACTCGTCAGTACACCCATTTCGCGCCCGCTAAGCAAGCGCTTTGAACTGTGACCTTCGCAACGCAGCGTAACCGGAACTCGACGGCTTCGCAGGACCGGCGGGCGTGATCAATCCCGCAGGCCGTTGAAGCGGCCCTGGTGGTAGAGGAGGGGGCGGCCGGCGCCGGTGGGGTCGCCCACGACCACCTCGGCCAGCACGATGCGGTGATCGCCGGCGGGCACCCGGCCGACGACCCGGCAGACCAGCCAGGCCAGCACGTCCTCCAGCACCGGTACGCCTTCCGGGCCCTCGCGCCACGCGGTCGGCGCACCGAAGCGGTCGGCACCGCTGCGGGCGAAGGTGGCGGCCAGCTCACTCTGGTGCTCGCCGAGTATGTGGACGCCTATGTGCTCCGTCTCGGCGATCGCGGGCCAGCTGGAGGCGCCCGTGCCGATGCCGAAGGAGACGAGCGGGGGCTCGGCGGAGACGGAGGTGAGGGAGGTGGCGGTGAAGCCGACCGGGCCCGCGTCACCACGTGCGGTGATCACCGCCACACCGGCGGCGTGCCGGCGGAAGGTCGAGCGCAACAGGTCGGGGGAAGCGAGCTGAACGGTGCCGAGTTCGGGCGAGGCCGTCATGGAGTTGTCCTTCTGCTGGGGGTCGCGAGCGGGGCCGTCGGTGCTCAACAACGGGGACAGGTGGCGCTCGCGGTGCGGGCGAGGTCGACGTGGACCCGCCCGAAGAGAAGGAGTTCGGTCGGCATAGGGCCAGGCTGACGATCGACAGTGCGCACAGTCAAGCGCGGCCCGCGATCCGGAAGGCGCCGCGCCACCTCCTGAGGCCCCCTCACACGGCCTCCCCCACTGCCGCGATGACATCGGCCTTGCGGGGTTGTCCGGTGGCGCGCCGCACCACCCGTCCACCGGCGTCGAGGACCAGCACGGTGGGCGTCTTCAGGATCTGCAGTTCGCGTACGAGGTCCAGGTGGGCCTCGGCGTCGATCTCGACGTGAGCCACCCCGGGCACCAGGTCCGCGACCTCGCCGAGGATGCGCCTGGTGGCCCGGCAGGGCGCGCAGAAGGCGCTGGAGAACTGGACCAGCGTGGCCCGCTCACCGAGGTCGCCGCCCAGTTCGGCCGCTCCCAGCCGCTTGCCCTCGTCGCGCCCGCGCACCCGTACCCTCCCGCTCCGCCGCCTGTGCAGCACTCCGAAGGCGCTCGCCACGACGAGCACCGCCACGCACACCACCAGTCCGGTCATCATCCGCATCAGCATTCACGAGACTGCAAAGATTCCCGCCTCCCGCGGGACTTTCCGTTGCGGAATCCTTGATTCATGGACATCGACGTGAGGGGACCGCGCTTCGGCGCGGCCGTGACGACGGCCGTGCTGGCCGTGGCCCTGAGCCTGCAGAACACCTGGGTGCTGGGCTGGCAGACGCTCGTCTTCGCGCTCGGCGCCGCCGCGGGCGCGCACCGTTCGCCGTACGGCTGGGCGTTCCGCACGGCGGTACGGCCGCGGCTCGGGCCGCCGACGGAGTTCGAGGCGCCGGAGCCCCCGCGGTTCGCCCAGGCGGTGGGTCTGGTGTTCGCCGGGCTCGGACTGGCCGGCTTCACGGTGGGGCCGCAGTGGCTGGGGCTGGCCGCGACCGGGGCGGCGCTCGCCGCCGCGTTCCTGAACGCGGCGTTCGGCTACTGCCTGGGGTGCGAGATGTTCCTGCTCCTGAAGAGGGCCACGGTACGAGCGGAGTAAAAGGGGATTAAAGAACCGAGGTGGGGTGTGGGCCGACGTGACGAGGATCTCGCCGCCGCGGGGCACCAGGACTGGCTACCCGTCCGTTCTTCGGGCACGATCTGCGAGACGCCGTAAACCTACGGCTGCGTAACTTCCCCGCCGGGAGCCCCCCTTTCCCGAGCAGAGCAGAAAGGGCCCACCCCGCCCATGGCAGAGCTGGTCTACCGTCCCGTCATCGGTTTCGCCAAGACGTTGTTCAAGGTCTGGGACCTGAAGATCGACTGTCAGGGGTCGGAGAACATCCCGCGCTCGGGCGGCGCCGTGCTGGTCAGCAATCACATCAGCTATCTGGACTTCGTCTTCAACGGCCTGGCGGCCCTGCCGCAGAAGCGGCTGGTGCGCTTCATGGCGAAGGAGGCCGTCTTCCGGCACCGGATCTCCGGTCCGCTGATGCGCGGCATGAAGCACATCCCCGTGGACCGCGAGAAGGGCGAGGCGGCCTACGCGCACGCGCTGGACTCGCTGCGTTCCGGTGAGGTGATCGGGGTCTTCCCGGAGGCCACCATCTCGCAGTCGTTCACGCTGAAGAGCTTCAAGTCCGGTGCGGCCCGCCTCGCGCAGGACGCCGGCGTCCCGCTGATCCCGATGGCTGTGTGGGGCACCCAGCGGCTGTGGACGAAGGGCCAGCCCCGCAACTTCAAGCGCGACCACCTGCCCGTCACCATCCGCGTCGGCGAGGCGGTCGAGGCACCCCGCGACCAGTACGCGGGTGCCATCACCCGGCGGCTGCGCGAGGCCGTCCAGGAGCTGCTGGAGGCCGCGCAGCGCGCCTACCCGGGCCGCCCCAAGGGCACCGAGGACTCCTGGTGGCTGCCCGCCCACCTGGGTGGCACGGCTCCGACGGTGGAGCAGCTGCGGACGGCCGAGGCCCACTGACCTGCGCAACCTCGACCGGGGGGCTTGAGGGGGTTCAGCAGTACAGCGGCACGGCACCCGGAGACCCGCGGCGGCGTCCCGGCCGATAGGGTTCGCGATCGTGACGGGAGAGCCGGGTGGCTCTCGTGTGCCGACCGCTGTACGGGGGCTCGACGATGCGGCGCTGGTGGAAGGTGACGTTGGCGGCTGCGGCCGTGCTGGCCCTGGCCGGCTGGATCACCGCACCGTACGTGCGGGACTGGTGGCTGGTGCGCAGCGCCTGCGACGGCGCGGTGCCCTCCGGACCGGTGCGCGAACTCGCGGCCGGTGGCGGTCACTTCACGAAGGCGGACACGACGGCTCATCCCCGTCTCGGCGACTACGGCTGCACCTTGCGCTTCGAGGGCCAGGGCAGCGGCACGCTGGTCGTGCGGATGACCGCCTACACCCAACGGGACGACCAGGACGGCGAGTTCCAGGACGCCTTCCCTCAGGAGGGTTTCTCCTTCCTGCGTCCGATGCCGCAGGGTCTGCCCGGGTTCATCGACGATCTCGGCGACCTCCGGTTCCAGCTGCGCTGTCCGGATCTGGGACGGGACGCGGCGGGCCGGCCGCGCCGGATGCTGGTGACCGCCGTCCCCGGCCAGGCCACCGCCCGCACGAGCCACGCGGTCTACGAGACGGTCGTCCCACTGGTCAACTCCGCCTCACGGCACCTGGGGTGCGGCGCGAAGCCGCTGGCGGTGCCGGAGGGCGCCGCGGCGCCGGCGGATCCCCGCGAGCCGCAGCGGGCGGTTGCGGTCACCGCGGCGGGCGGCACGGCCTGCGGCTGGGTGGCCCGCGCGCGGATCCCCTCGGCCGCCGAGTGGCGGGTGGCGCCACTGATGAACGACGCGTCACCCGCGGGGCGTTGCGACCTGACCAGGCGCGGTGAGGCCGCGCAGACGAGCCAGAGCCTGCTGTTCGCCGCCTGGTACGGCGACTGGAGCAACCGCGTGGTCTCCTTCGACGGCGTGCGCCGCCCGCTGACGGCGACCGCCCGCTGCGACGGCGAGGCCGCCAACTTCGCCGTGAAGGCCTCGAAGGGGATCCCCGGTGTCGGCACGGCGGAGCAGCGCAGGCTGCTGAGGGCCTTCACGGAGGACCAGGTCCGGCGGCGGGGTTGCTCGGGGCTGCGCCTGACCGGCTGACCACCCCGGCGTGCTCCGTACGGCCGTGCCGTGGAGCGGCGGGCCGGGTGGTGGCGCAGGGCGTTCGCCGGGTTGTGCCGTAGGGCGGCGGGGCCGGGTCGTGCCGTAAGGCGCGGGGCCGGGTCGTGCCGTAGCGCGCCGGGCCGTCAGAACGGACCGTTGCGGTACGCCGTCAGATACGCGTCGTCGAGGATCTGCCGGATGGCCGCCGCCCGGCCGGCCGGTGCCTTCCGGGCCTCGGCCCAGGCGTCCACCGCCAGGAACATCTGCCGGCGGCCGTCCATGAGATCGCCCGGTACGGGTCCGCTCACCGGCCGCCCGGCGATGCCGCCCATGGACGGCCGCCCCGTCACCTGGTCCGGGGCCGCCCGGTAGGCGCCCCGGGTGTGCCGGCGCACCGACGCGTCGAAGGCGTCGGGATCGGCGATGTCGCCGTCGCGGGTGCCGTCCGCCCTGACGTGCATGAGGGTGCCGATGCGGCGCGCGATGTCCTCCAGGTCGTTGTCGACTCCGAGCGTGGGGGGCGAGGTCTTTTCTCCCGGTTCCTTCTCGGGGTGGTAGTCCGGGTCCGTGCCCTGGCGGGTGAGCCGCTCCAGATAGTGGGCGAGGTAGGCGCGTTCGGCGTCGTAGAGGAGGGCGAACGCCTCCGGGTCCCGGGCCAGTCGGGCGAAGAGGGGGCCCGGGTCGGCCGTCAGGGTGCCGGTGTGGTCGAAGCCGAAGTCCGGGTGTGCCTCACCGGGGGCGAGGAAGGGGCCGAAGCGGGACCAGCCGGCCTGGTCGGGGGCGGCATCCTCGCCGGAGGCGGCCGGGCCGGCGGCGTCCGGGTCGTCGAGGCTGAGCAGAGTGGTGTCGACGACGTAACCGGCGAGCACACGGGCCAGACCCGGCTCCGCGCCGGACGGCACATCGGCCTCGTGGTAGACCGCGCTGAGCGCGTACACGACGCGGGCCTGGGCCGTGGTGTGCGGCTTCTGGCCGTCTGCGCCGGTGGCGGCCGTCATCACCTGGCCGAGCGCACGACCGCCGTCGCCGCACAGGGTGCCGGACGGCAGGAGCACGCGTACGGCGTCGTAGCGGGACATGTCGTCGCCGGGGTCGAGAGCGCGGGTCGCCGACGCCGGGGCCTGCGCCAACTCCCTTGTCGTGGCGGGCAGCTCCTTGCACGAACGGCCCCTGAAGGCGAGCGGCACGGCGACGGCGCCCGCGAGCAGGGCCAGCGCCACGGCCGAGGCGAGCACCCGGTGCTCACGCACCCAGCCGAACCGCCCACCGGAGCCGCCGCCCTCCGCGCCCCCGGCACTTCGCGCTTGCGGACCGGCAGGGCCTTCCGGTCCGGCGGAGTCCGGCGCGTGCGGACCGGCGGGACCTTCCCGTTCGGCGGAGTCCGGCTGCCCGGCAGACCCCAGGCTCCCTCCGGCGAATGCCCCGCCGCTCGCGGCGAGTTCCCGCCCCCGCTCGGCGGATTCCCCGTTTCGGTCTGCCGCGGTCCGCTGCCCGCCTGAGCCCTCGCCCCCGGCTTCCCCCGGCGCGCCGGACGGCGTCGGTGCCGGCGTCTCCTTCGCTCCGGCGCTGTCGTCGTCTCCCGCTCCCCCGTTGCTCATGGCCGGGAGGTTAGCGAGTGCGACCGAGGCGGCGTCGGGCGGGGTGCCTGCTCAGCAAGAGGTGAGGACCAGGACGACGTTGTGGCCGCCGAAGCCGAAGGAGTGGCTCACCGCCGTGCGCACGTCCTGGCGGCGGGGGTGTTTGGTGACGCAGTCGATGTCGAACTCGGGCGCCGGCGCCTGGAGGTTCGCGACCGGCGGGACCCGCCGGTGCTGGAGGGTGAGGACCGTCAGCGCCGCCTCGATCGCCCCGGCCGCGCCGAGGGTGTGCCCGAGCACACCCTTGGCCGCGGTGACGCTCGGGCGGTGCGGCAGGACCCGGGCGATCAGCGCCGCCTCGGCGGCGTCGTTGAGCGCAGTCGAGGTGCCGTGCGCGTTGACGTGGTCCACGTCCTCAGGAGCCAGACCGGCCTCGGCGAGCGCCGTGCGCAGGGCGGCCTCGGCACCGTGGGCGTCCTCGGGCAGTGCCGTCGGGTGGTGGGCGTCGGACGTGCTGCCGCACCCGGCGAGCAGGGCGCGGGGCCGCACGCCGCGGGCGGTGGCGTCGGCGGTGCGCTCCAGGACGAGGATCCCGGCGCCCTCCGCCATGACGAAGCCGTCCCGGTCGGCGGCGAACGGGCGGGAGGCCGCGGCCCGGTCGGCCCGTTCGGAGAGTGCGCCCATGCGCCAGAAGCCGATGGTGCACACGCGGCTGACCGCGGCTTCGACGCCTCCCGTGACCGCGATGTCGCAGCGGCCGGCGGCGAGCAGGTCCCGGGCCGTGGCGATGGCACTGGCGCCGGAGGCGCAGGCCGTGGCGGGGCTGAGGCTGGGCCCGCGCGCCTGGAGGTCGATGGAGACCTCGCCCGTGCCGAGGTTCGGGATGATCATCGGAATGGCGAGGGGTGACGTCAGGTCGGCTCCGCGCTGTTCGAGACGCGCGTACTGCTCCTCCAGCTTCTCCAGCCCGCCCATGCCGCAGCCGATGACGGTGGCGACCCTGGCCCCGTCCCAGCCGACGGGGTCGAGCCCGGCGTCGCGGACCGCCTCCCGGGCCGCGAGCACGGCGAGCTTGGCGAAACGGCCCATGCGCCAGGCCTTGCGCCCGATCCGGCGGTCCAGGTCCCGCTCCGCGAGCGGGACCCGGCAGGAGAAGTCGACGGGCAGCCCGGCGAGGACGGGGTCCGGGGCGGCGGTGGCCCGACCCGCGCACACGCCGGTCCATGTGTCGTCGACGCCGATCCCGGCGGGTGTGACCAGTCCCAGGCCCGTCACGGCGATCGAGGCGCTCACGGGGCCGTCACCGTGTCCGAGGCGCGCAGTGTGTCGACGTACTCGGTGACTTCGGCGAGCGTGGTGGTCCGGGTGGCGTGCTCTGCGTCGATCTTCACGCCGAGCCTCTCGTCCAGGATCAGCGCGAACTCGGCCAGTGCGAGGGAGTCCAGTTCGAGCTGCTCCAGAGTGGCCTCGGGGCCGAGTTCGGCTTCCGGAACGAGGAAGCTGCCGGTCAGTACGGAGCGGATGATGTCGTAGGTGTCGGTCATGGCCTTTTCCTCAGGGGCGCGACGGTCGGGACTGCTGATGTGTGTCAGGGGTTCCACTCCAGGAGGACCAGCCCGCCGGAGGCGCCGCTGGCCAGCCCGAACAGGGCGACCAGGTCGCCCGGGCGCAACCGCCCCCGCCGCTCGGCTTGCGCGAGCTGCAGGGGAAGGCCGACGGTGGCGACGTTGCCGTAGGCCGTGAAGACGGGTACGACCTTGTCCTCGGGTACGCCGAGGGCGTCGAGGATGGTGTGGGTGAAGGCGACGGACGGCTGGTGCACGCACACGAGGTCCAGGTCTCCCGGCTTGCGGCCGGTCGCGTGCAGCGCCTCGAACGCGCGGGCCTCCAGGCCGGCGAAGGAGGCGGCGAGGGCCGCGGAGTCGAGCCGGACCGCGGGGGCGGGGGCTGACGGCCCGAGGTACGGGTTGGCGACGGTCGCGGCCGGCCAGCTCGACGAGTTGGCGCAGAACACGGCGGCACGGATGCCCGGCCGGTCGCTCGCCTCCACGAGCAGGGCGGCGCCGAGGTCGCCCAGCGTCAACGCGGGCAGCAGCAGGGCCAGTTCACCTCGGTCACGGACCGGCAGTGCGGACAGCCGGCTGCCGAGCTCGCCCGTGGCCACGAGTACGCGTGTGTACCGGCCCGCCCGGATCAGGGCGTCGGCGATCTCCAGGGCGTTCAGGACGCCGTTGCAGGCGTTCTGCACGTCGAAGACCGGGGCGGTGACGCCGAGTTTATGCGCCACGACATGGGCGGTGGCCGGCTCCTCGACGTCCTCGCTCACGGACGCGAAGATCAGCAGGTCGACGGCGTCGGGGGCCAGGCCGGCCTGATCCAGGGCGCGGCGGCCGGCCGCGGCGGCCAGATCGGAGGGCCAGCTGCCGGGCGGTGCGACGCGGCGTTCCTCGAAGCCGTACATCTGCCGCAGGATGCCGGGCATGACCCGTACCCCGGGGTTCCGGGAGCGGACCTCGTCCTCGATCTCCGTGCCGGTCTGACGGTCGGCGGGCACGTGGACGGCGACGCGACGGATCGTGCTGCAGCGGGGCTTGGTCATGGAAGTCGTGTCGTCTCCGCGGCGGGCCGCACTCGTCGTCGGGTGCCGCCGGTCGGCGGCTCGGGTCGGTGACTCGTGCAGTGAGGCGGCCCGGGCCAGTGAAGTGAGAAGGGGTGCCGCACCGCAATCGGACACCGCTCCGTGTGCACCCATTGGAGTGATCATGGTCCGGGTCTTCATACCGTGGGGTTACGCGCGGCACGAGGAGGATCTTCCGGGCCCGACAATGCTCCGGTGCCGCCGACCGGCGCCGGCTTCCCGCACACCGGCTGCGACCGCGCCCCGCGCCGGTTCGAGCACGGTGATGTGCGTCAGCGCTCCCTCGACGAGGGTGCGGGCGCTGCGCCGCCGGTGCCGCACGGAAGGGACGAGGTGAGCCTCACAGCGTGTCGGGAAGCGCCTTCCACAGGGAGGGGCGGTCGGGGGCCGCTTTCAGCGCGTCGAGGACGGCCGGGTGCGGTGCGGCGTACAGGAGCGGATGGTCCCGCTCACCCGAGGCGGGGTCGGGGATCCAGGCCAGACGCTCGCCGTCCAGGGAGAACCGGGCGTCGACTCCGGGTTTGTTCCCGCGCGGGTCCTGCCGGTGCCAGGCGCCGTGGAAGCGGACGGCGACCAGACCGTGCAGGGCATGACCGCTGCCGTCGTCGTGCGTCAGGCGTTGGTAGCACAGGGCCGTGGGGATGTCCTCGGCGCGCAGCAGGGCCGCGAGGGCGTGGGACTTGGCGTGGCAGATGCCGGTGCCCAGCCGCAGGACGTCGGAGGCGCGCCAGGTGACGCGGAGGTCGCCGGCGTCCTGGGAGTGCGGGATGGTGTCCCGGACGAATTCATAGGCGGCTCGTGCATAGGCATACGAGTCGGTCGCGCCTGCGGCCAGCCGCCCGGCCGTCTCCCGGACCACAGGATGGTGATGGTCGATGACCTCGTCGGCGGCCAAGTAGGCGGAGAGGTCGGCGGTGTTCTGGATCAGCTCCATGGCCGCAGAGCATAGGAATGCGACCACTCGACAGTCAATGACTTTTCAAGCAGTCGCATACCTATGCATCACTGGCGACGATCGCGCTAGCGGGCCATCTCCTCCTTGAGGGCGGCCACGAAGCTGTCGACGTCCTCCTCCGTGGTGTCGAAGGAGCACATCCAGCGCACGACCCCGGCGGCCTCGTCCCAGAAGTAGAACCGGAAGCGCTTCTGCAGGCGCTCGGACACGTCGTTCGGGAGCTTCGCGAAGACGCCGTTGGCCTGCACCGGGTAGAGGATCTCCACGCCGTGCACCGCGCGCACGCCCTCGGCGAGCCGTTGCGCCATCTCGTTGCCGTGCCGGGCGTTGCGCAGCCACAGGTCCTTCGCCAGCAGCGCCTCCAGCTGCACCGACACGAAGCGCATCTTGGAGGCCAGCTGCATCGACATCTTCCGAAGGTGCTTCATCTGCCGCACCGCGTCCTGGTTAATGACCACGACCGCCTCGCCGAAGACGGCGCCGTTCTTGGTCCCGCCCAGCGAGAGGATGTCGACGCCGACCGCGTTGGTGAACGTCCGCATGGGCACGTCCAGCGAGGCGGCCGCGTTGGCTATCCGGGAGCCGTCCAGGTGCACCTTCATGCCGCGAGCATGGGCGTGCTCGCAGATCGCGCGGATCTCCTCGGGCGTGTACAGGGTCCCCAGCTCGGTGCTCTGGGTGATCGACACCACCTGGGGCATCGCGCGGTGCTCGTCCTCCCAGCCCCACGCCTGCCGGTCGATCAGCTCGGGGGTGAGCTTGCCGTCGGGCGTGGGGACGGTCAGCAGCTTCAGGCCGCCCATCCGCTCGGGCGCGCCACCCTCGTCGACGTTGATGTGCGCGCTCTCGGCGCAGATCACCGCACCCCAGCGGTCGGTGACGGCCTGGAGCGCGACCACGTTCGCACCGGTGCCGTTGAAGACCGGGAAGGCCTCCGCGGTGGCGCCGAAGTGGCCGCGGATGATCCGCTGGAGGTTCTCGGTGTACTCGTCCTCGCCGTACGCCACCTGATGGCCGCCGTTGGCCAGGGCCAGGGCGGCCATCACCTCCGGGTGGGCTCCGGCGTAGTTGTCACTGGCGAAACCGCGGACCTGCGGGTCGTGGTGGCGACGCGCGTCGGTCTTGGGAGGGTTCACGGCTTCTCGGTCAGCCACAGACGGTTTCCGTTCACTTCGGCGGCGGACTTGCTCCAGACGCCTTCGATGGCCTCGGCCAGGTCCTTGACGTCCGTGAAGCCCGCGAACTTCGCGTTGGGGCGCTCGGCGCGCATCGCGTCGTGCACCAACGCCTTCACCACCAGGATCGTAGCCGCGGACGTCGGCCCCTCGGCGCCCCCCGCCTTGCGGAAGAAGTCGCCCATGGCGAGCGTCCACGCCTCGGCGGCGGCCTTGGCCGCGGAGTACGCCGCGTTGCCGGCGGTGGGCTTGGAGGCACCGGCCGCGCTGATCAGGACGTACCGGCCGCGCTCGCTGCGCTGCAGCGCCTCGTGAAAGGCCAGGGAGGTGTGCTGCACGGTCTTGACGAGCAGCAGCTCCAGGAAGTCCCAGTCGTCGAGGCTGGTCTTGGTGAAGGTCTCGCTGCCGCGCCAGCCGCCGACCAGGTGCACCAGGCCGTCGACGCGCCCGAAGTCCTTCTCGATGTGGGCGGCCCAGTCCCGGGTGGACTGCAGGTCGAGCAGGTCCACCGTGTCACCGGTGACGGTGGCGCCACCGGACGCGTACCGGGCCGCGTCCACGGCCTCGGACAGCCGCTGCGGGTCGTTGTCCGCGCCCACGACGGTCGCCCCGGCCTCGGCCAGGCGCATCAGGGTGGCACGCCCGGCGGGTCCGCCCGCGCCGGCCACCGCGATCACCGCACCGCTGAGCGGCCCGTTCGCCCCGTTCCCCATGATCTTCCCCTCTGCAGCAGTGTTCTGGACGCGGTCGCTCACGCGGCGACCGGCTCGGCGCTGTCCGCCGTGATGCCCTTGGTGGAGGCGATCACATTCTTCAGCTTCTTGGACAGGGCCTCGTAGAACATGCTCAGCGGAAACTCGTCCGCGAGCACGTCGTCCACGAGCTTGCGCGGCGGCTGGGTCAGGTCCAGGGCGTCGGGGCCCTTGGCCCACTTGGAACCGGGGTGCGGGGCGAGGTAGGTGCGGACCAGTTCGTAGCCGGCGAACCAGTGCACCAGCTTCGGGCGGTCGATGCCGTCCTTGTACAGCTTCTCGATCTCGGCGCACAGCTCGTTGGTGACCTGCGGGGCGCGGTCCCAGTCGATGGAGAGCTTGTTGTCGGTCCAGCGGATGACGTCGTGCTTGTGCAGGTAGGCGAAGAGCAGCTGGCCGCCGACGCCGTCGTAGTTGCGCACGCGGTCACCGGTGACCGGGAAGCGGAACATGCGGTCGAAGAGCACCGCGTACTGCACGTCACGGGCCTGCGGGACGCCGTCCGCCTGGAGCTTGACGGCCTCCTTGAAGGCGGTCAGGTCGCAGCGCAGCTCCTCCAGGCCGTACATCCAGAACGGCTGGCGCTGCTTGATCATGAACGGGTCGAACGGCAGGTCGCCGTGGCTGTGGGTGCGGTCGTGGACCATGTCCCACAGCACGAAGGCCTCTTCGCAGCGCTTCTGGTCGTGGACCATCGCGGCGATGTCCTCGGGCAGCTCAAGCCCCAGGATGCCGACCGCCGCGGCGGTGACCCGCCGGAAGCGCGCGGCCTCGCGGTCGCAGAAGATGCCACCCCAGGAGAAACGTTCCGGCGCCTCGCGTACGGCGATGGTCTCCGGGAAGAGGACGGCCGAGTTGGTGTCGTAGCCGGCGGTGAAGTCCTCGAAGGTGATGCCGCAGAACAGCGGGTTGTCGTAGCGCGTGCGCTCCAGCTCGGCCAGCCAGTCGGGCCAGACCATGCGCAGCACGACCGCCTCCAGGTTGCGGTCCGGGTTGCCGTTCTGCGTGTACATCGGGAAGACGACCAGGTGCTGCAGGCCGTCCGCGCGCTGCGCGGCGGGCTGGAAGGCCAGCAGGGAGTCCAGGAAGTCCGGCACCTGGAAGCCGCCCTCGGCCCAGCGGTGCAGGTCCTTCACGAGGGCCTGGTGGTAGGCCTCGTCGTGCGGGAGCAGCGGGGACAGCTCTTCGACCGCGTCGACGACACGCCGTACGGCGGTCTCGGCGTCCGCCGCGGACGGGGCACCCTCGGCGTCGAAGTCGATCGATCCGTCCTTGGACTGCCATGGCCGGATCTGCTCCACGGCATCCTTGAGCACGGGCCAGGCCGGATGCTCCACCACCCTGGTAAGCGAAGAAACCTGTCCCTTCGCACCCGCCTGCACAAGAATTTCCGTCATGTCCCATCCTCCACGGGAGAAGCTCGCGTAAGGACACCGTATGCATACCCCGTTTCAGCCAGCAAGAGGCAAGCTCAGGAAATTATTCTGTCCACCGCCTTGGTCACCGATATTTTTCCTGCCGTAAACCGTGACGGCGCTCACTTCCGTCGCCTCGGCCCGACACTCGCCGGCGCGACACAGAGCGGTCAAGCGTGCGGGGACTCGCCCACGACAGGGTGACGGCGGGGGCGCATACCGGCCAGCAGACGCCCGCCACACACCCGGATGCCTCGTGCACGTGCGGGTTCATCGCCGGGCCCGGCCATTAGGCTGCGACTCTGCCCGCGCGGACGACGGCGTCCGCCCGTCCCGCGCGTGCCGAGCCGCCGTCGACGGAAGCGAGTTGAACCTTGAACTTCCTTACCATCGGTCACCGCGGGGTCATGGGTGTCGAGCCCGAGAACACCCTTCGTTCCTTCGTCGCCGCGCAGGACGCCGGCCTCGACCTGATCGAACTCGATCTGCACCTGAGCAAGGACGGCGCCCTCGTCGTCATGCACGACGCGGAGGTGGACCGTACGACCGACGGCACCGGAGCGATCGCCGACAAGACCCTGGCCGAGCTGCGGTCCCTGGACGCGGGTCGCGGCGAGCGGGTGCCGGTGTTCGAGGAGGTGCTGGACGCGGTGCGGACACCGCTGCAGGCGGAGATCAAGGATGTGGCGGCGGCCCGGGCCCTCGCGGCGGTGATGCGCGAGCGCGACCTGGTCGGGCGCGTGGAGGTGTCCTCCTTCCACGACGACGCGGTCGCCGAGATCACGCGGCTCGTGCCAGGGGTGCGCACGGCGCTGGTCACCAGCCGCTACGGCACGGACGTGGTGGAGCGGGCGGTCGCCGTGGGCGCGGCGACCGTCTGCCTCAACATCCGCCGGCTGACCCTGGAGGTCGTCGAGCACGCGCGCGCGTCCGGGCTGCGGATCATCGGCTGGGTCGTCAACACCCAGGATCATCTCCGGCTGGTACGCGCCCTGGAGCTGGACGGCGCGACGACCGACTTCCCGCAGATCAAACGCACCGGGCGCTTCACCGCGTAGGGGTCGCGCGGCGCGCTGGGGTCAACCCGGAACCCTCACGCGAGCTTCTTGACCAGCAGCTCGAACTGCAGGTCGGCGCGCTGCGGGATGCCGAAGCGCTCGTCGCCGTACGGGAACGGGCTCATCTTTCCCGTACGGCGGTAGCCGCGGCGCTCGTACCAGGCGATCAGGTCGTCCCGCACGGAGATCACCGTCATGTGCATCTCGGTGACGCCCCAGGTCTCACGGACCCGGCGCTCCGCCTCCGTCATGACCGTCCTGCCGAGGCCCGCGCCCTGCAGGCCGGGGCTGACCGCGAACATGCCGAAGTAGGCGTGGTCGCCGCGGTGTTCCAGCTGGCAGCAGGCGACGATCCGGCCGTCCTGCTCCACCGTCAGCAGCCGGCTGTCGGGCGACTTGATGACCTCCAGCACGCCCTCCGGGTCCGTCCGCTGTCCCTCCAGGATGTCCGCCTCGGTGGTCCACCCGGCCCGGCTGGCGTCCCCGCGGTAGGCCGACTCGATCAGCGTGACCAGCGCGTCGACGTCGGCGTCGGTGGCGTCGCGGAAGATGGGTCCGGTGGAGGCGGTGTCCATGGGGCGGCCTTTCGGTCTCGGGCGTGGCAGAGCCAGGGTCGAGGGTAACCCTGCCCTAGGCTGCGCCTGCATGGTGCACGTACTCAGCAGCCGGACCCTGCTCACCCCCACCGACCCCGAGCGCTCCCGGGCCTTCTACGGCGGGCAGCTGGGGCTCGCCGTCTACCGCGAGTTCGGTACGGGACCCGAGCGCGGGACGGTCTACTTCCTCGGCGGCGGCTTCCTGGAGGTCTCGGGCAGGTCCGAGACGCCTCCGTCGCCCGCGGTCCGGCTCTGGTTGCAGGTGGACGACGTGACGGCCGCGCACGAGGAGCTGCGGGCGAAGGGCGTCCCGGTCGTCCGGCCGCCCGTGAAGGAGCCGTGGGGCCTGGTCGAGATGTGGATCGCCGACCCGGACGGCACCCGCATCGCGCTGGTGGAGGTCCCCGCCGACCATCCGCTGCGGTACCGGCCGGGGACCTAGCAGCCCGGCCCCGTCCCCCGTTCTGGTCCCGGCGGTGAGCAGGTGGCCGCTGACGCCGAGCAGCGAGGGCACGGACTCGGTCCGCCGCATCGCCGCCAGGACCGGCGTCCGGCGCTGCGGGTCGCCGAGCCGGGACGCGATGTCGCCCATCGGCCAGGCCGCGCCTTCGAGGCCGTACCGCGCGTGCGGTGTCGGGCCGGGGTCCGCGCACTCGACGGGGACGCCCTCCGGTGTGTGGAGGTACGCCATGGTGAACATCGCCTTGGGCCCGTGGCCGGGCCGCCGCCACCCGTCCCCGGCCGCGGCGTCGATGCTCGGGCGTCGGCCGGCGTCGAAGTACAAGCCCCTGGCGAGGGTGTCGTGCAGTCCCGCGAACCGGTTGATCGTGGCGGCGACCACGAGCCCTTCGGGCCGTACCACCCCTCGTGCCTCGGCGAGGGTTCGCACCCGGTCGCGCGCTCGGGCAGGTCATAGAGCGGGCCGAGGAGCAGCACGACGTCCACGGACGCGTCCGGCACGTCCAGGGCGCGGGCGCCGCCGTGGCGGGCCCGCACGCCCGGCAGCAGCGCCGCCCGTGCGACGTGCCCGGGTACCGGGTCGAGGAGTTCCACATCATGGCCGTCCGCGGCGACCCGCTCGGCGTGCACGCCGCTGCCGCCGCCCACGTCGAGGATCCGGACCGGGCCGGGCGGCAGGATCCGGCGCAGGACGTCCTGATTGCGCCGGAACTCCAGGCGGCCGGTGCCCGTGCGGAGCCGGGCGTCCTCCTGGTCACGTCCGTGGTACTCGGCGATCTCCCCGGCCGCGAAGGTGCCGTGGTGTCCTCGGGCTCCAGAGCCGGAACCCTTGTGCACCGCGCTCCGCCCCGGCAGGTGCTGTCCCGCGCCCGCGGGGCCGTCCCGGACAGCCGGGGCGGGAAGCCGGGGTTACCGTGCCGGGAGAGGCCTCTGTGCGGTGCGGCAGTCCGCCCCGGCCGGGAGGATCCGTCAGCGAGGACTTCGGCGGTATGGCGGACATGGGCGACCGGTACCCGCCCGAGGTGCCGCCGCACTGGCTGCCGTACTTCGCGGTGGACGACGTGGACGCGACGGCCGGGATCGCGGAGCGGGCGGGTGGTGCCGTCGTGCTGGCGCCCGTCTCGGTGCCGGACGGCCCGCGCACCGCGGTGCTGCGGGATCCGCAGGGCGCGGCGTTCGGTGTGCACCGGGCCGGTGCGGAGGGCTGAGCGGCGCGCTTGCCTTGGAGAGCACTCCAGCTCCTAGCGTCGCAGACACCACCTGCCGAAAGGGAAGCACACGTGCGGTACACACTGTTCGGACGGACCGGTCTGCGCGTCAGCGAGCTGGCGCTCGGCACGATGACCTTCGGGGACGACGTGGAATGGGGCGCCGACCAGGCGACCAGCGCCCGGATCCTCGACTCCTACGCCGACGCGGGCGGCAACGTCCTCGACACCGCGAACAACTACACCTCGGGCAGTTCCGAGCGGATCCTCGGCGAACTGCTGTCCGGGCGCCGCGACCGGTTCGTGCTGGCGAGCAAGTACACCTGCGGCACCCGCGACGGCGACCCCAACGCCGCGGGCAACCACCGCAAGAACCTGGTGCAGTCGGTCGAGGAGAGCCTGCGGCGGCTGCGCACCGACCGGCTCGACGTGCTGTGGGTGCACGCCCGGGACAACTTCACGCCGGTGGAGGAGGTGATGCGTGCCCTGGACGACGTCGTGCGGGCCGGCAAGGTGCTCTACGTGGGTGTGTCGGACTGGCCGGCCTGGGAGATCGCCCAGGCCAACACCCTGGCCGAACTGAGGGGTTGGACGAGCTTCGCCGGCTCGCAGCTGCGGTACAGCCTGCTGGAGCGCACCCCGGAGCGGGAACTGCTCCCGCAGGCCCGGGCGTTCGATCTCGCCGTGTTCGCCTGGGCACCGCTGGCGGCGGGCAGGCTCACGGGGAAGTACCGGCGCGGGGAGCGGGGCCGGCTGGACGTGCTGGGAGAGCGGCCCAAGGCGTGGGAGGAGGATGTCATCGGGGTGGTCCTGGACGTCGCCGAGCAGGGCGGCTGGAGCCCGGCACAGGTGGCCCTGGCCTGGCTGCTGGGCCGGCCCGGGAACGTCGTACCGATCATCTCCGCCACCAGGCCGGAGCAGCTCGCGGACAACCTCGCGAGCACCGGGGTACGGCTGGACGAGGAAGCGGTGAAGCGGCTGGACGAGGTGAGCGCGGTCCCGCTGGGCTTCCCGCACGACTTCCTGCGCGAGCCGCCCGTCACGCGCAACGTGTACGGCGACCGCTGGCCGGACATCGAGGACCGCCGGTCCACCCACCGCCGCACGGCGCACGACGTGCTGTAGGCGCGCGCTCCTAGGCGCGCAGCGCGCCCATGTGGCCTTCCAGGCGGCTGAGCAACTCGGCGAGCAGGCCGGCGAGTTCTCCCTGACCGTCGGGGGTCAGCACCGACAGCACGGCGGTCTCGTAGGCGAGTTGGTCCGGGAGGATGCCGTCGACCAGGTCGCGGCCGGCGTCGGTGAGACGGAGGTGGGCGACGCGGCGGTCGCGGGTGTCGCCGCGCCGCTCGACCAGACCGCGCTCGGTCAGCTGCTTGACCCGCTTGGTGACGGCGGCCCCGGAGGAGAAGGTCTCCCGGGCCAGCTCCCCCGGGGTCAGCTCGTGCCCGGTGCGGCGCAGCGCCCCCAGCAGGTCGAACTCGGGACGGCTGAGCTCGGCCCGGCGCAGCGGCGCGTCCTCCGCCTGCTGGAGCAGCGCGGCACAGCGGTTGATCCGGCCGATGACCTCCATGGGCCCGGTGTCCAGCTCGGGGTGGACGGTCTGCCACTGCCGGACCACGGTGGCGACGGTGTCATGACGGCCGGCGGTGCGGGTGCCCGCGCCGGGGGCGGTGTCCGTGCCGCCGGCGGTGTCCGTGCCGGCCGTGTCCTGCGCCGGCGTCCGTGCGCCGTTCGTCGCCGTCATGGCCGTATGTCCTCCGTCGTCCTGCCCTGGTCCCGGTCCCTGCCGTCGTCCTGATGCCGGCCCGGGGCCTGAGTGGTCCTGGTTCCACGGTACGAGCCCCTGGCGTCGTACCGTCGCCGCGAGCGTACGGTGTCCGGACCGCTCGGCGAGTACGACCCGCTCCTCGGGCAGGGCGCGCTGCCACCACTCGCCGGACGCGGCGTCGGCCGTGGCGCGCAGATCGACGAGCGCCGCGGCGAGGGTGCGGCGGGCGGACTCCAGGGCGCCGGGTGCCGGGTGCGGCTCGGCCAGCAGCCGGGCGGCGTTCTCGCGGGCGCGTTCCGCGGTGGTCGACGCGTGTTCGAGCCGGTCGCCCGCGCGCCGGTTGGTGACGGCGACGGCCGCGACGAAGCCGACCAGCGCGCCGACGAGGGTGTCCGCGACGCGCTCGGTGATCAGCTCGGCCGGGTCCTGGGCGCGGGCGAACTCGGTGACGAGCAGGGCCATCGGGGTGACGCAGACGGTGCCCAGCCAGTAGTTGCGGCCGATCAGCGCCTCCGCGCCGAAGTTGAGGGCCAGGGTGCACAGCACCAGGACGGCCGGGTGGAGATGGGCGAGCGGGGCAAGCGCGGCGAAGAGGAGCACGCCGGCGAGGTTGCCGACCACACGCTGGATGCCGCGGCTCCAGGTGAGTGTGACGTTGGCCTGGTAGAGGGAGGCCGCGGTGACCAGCGCCCAGTAGGGACGGCCGACCCCGAGCGCGAGGGAGGCGTAGCCGGCCAGGGCGCAGCCGGTCGCGGTGCGCACGGCGAACGGGGCGAGGGGGGCCAGGCGGTGCCGCAACGGCCTTCGGGGCAGGGCGACTTCGGCGTCCACGCCGAGGAGTTCGCCGGCGGCCTCGGCCGTGGCGACGACGCGCGGGATCCGGCCGGTGCCGCGCAGCGCGCGGGCCCATGCGCGCAGCCGTGCGGGATCGGTGTCGGCGGGGGCGCAGAGGGCGACCTCGGCGCGGACGAGGAGCCGTTCCAGGGCGCGCCGGGTGCGGTCGGGCCGGGCGCCCGCGGCGAGCAGCGACTGCCAGGCGGCGTGGACCGCGGCGGCGGCCGAGGCGCGGGCGCGGGCGTGACCGTCGCCGGTGCCGCGCGTGTCGGCGTATCCGGCGGCGGCGTTCAGGGCCTGGGCGGTGGCGCGGCGCTCGGGGCCGTGCGGGCGGAGCAGTCCGGGCGCCATGCCGACCAGCCAGGCCCAGACGCCGGCCGTCAGGGCCAGCCCGAGGTGGGCGGGCACCTGGGCGAGGGTCTGTGGCGCGAACAGCGAGGCGGAGCTGATGAAGGTCAGCACCACGTGGGCGGGCGGTCCGAGGCGGGTGGCGTCGCACGCCGTCTTCTGGACGGCCGCCATCACGGCGCCGACGGTGACCAGCACGACGGGATCGGCGGTGAGCGACGCGGTGAGCAGGGCGACGGCCAGGCCGCCGGTCATGCCGAGCACGACCCACGCGAGAACGCGGGCGCGGGCGGCGTAGGGCCGGTTGTGGCCGTAGAGCGCGCACAGCGATCCGGCCATCGTGTACATCGCGAGGTCGAGGCGGCCGAGGGCCAGCAGGATCAGGTTGGGCGGGGCGACCGCGGCGACCACGCTCAGCGCGGGCTTGAACCAGATGTCGGACGGCCGCCCGAGGCGGAGCACTCCGGCGAGGGGAAGTCGGTGGGGGGTCGCACTGCTCATGCCATCAATTTAACATGTGTTTTACTCGTGAAATTTCTCGTGCTCCGCCGAGTGCTCCCCGTGTACACCCTTGCGCTCGCGTGCGCTCCGCATGGCGTGGGCATCGCATCCCTCGACCGACCGTCGAGCGGGGAGGTGCGCGTGCACGGACCGGTGTCGGCAGCGTGGCTGCTGGTCGCGCTGTGCGCCGCGACCGGCGTCTACTGCCTGCTGCGGATGCGCAGCGGTGTCGAGGAGCAGCGCCGGTCCGCGGGGGGCGAGGCGCTCATGGGCTTCGGCATGGCCGTGATGGCCGTACCGGCGGCGGTGTTCACCCCGCCGCGGTGGGCGTGGCCGCTGTACGCAGCCGTGTTCGGCGCGGCCGCGGTGCGCGCGCTGTGGGCCGCGCGCGCCGCCCCCCGTCATCTGCACCACCTCGTGGGAGCGGCGGCGATGGTCTACATGTCGGTGGTGATGGCCCTGGCTCCGCCCGGCGCGCACCGCGCACACGGCGGCACCGGGGTGCCGTTGCTGACCGGCGCGCTGCTCGCGTACTTCACGGCGTACGTGCTGCTCGCCGGCGCCCGCCTGGTGCCGGCCGCCGTCGCGGTGGCCGGGGCCGGCGGCGGCCCGGCCCGCTGGGGGGACCGGCCGGAGCTGGCACGAGCCTGCCGGCTGTCCATGGGGATCGGGATGGTCACCATGCTGCTCGCCATGTGAGCGGGCCCCGCGGGCGGGTACGGCGCTCCTGGGGATGTGAGCGAGGGGGCAGGGCGTGCGTTGTCTGCGTCACTTCGACGCCGCGGACCGTACCCGTGAGCGGTCTCGCGCTCATAGGGTGCTGCCCATGATGGTCCCCGTGGCCCTGCTGCTGCTCGGCGCCCTGACCGCCGCCGTCGCCCCGCGGCTGCTCGCCCGGGCCGACTGGCCGGACCGTGAACCGGTCGTCGCCCTCTGGGTGTGGCAGTGCGTCGTGGCGGCCGTCCTGCTGTGCTGTCTGCTGTCGATGACGCTCAGCGCGTCGGCGGCCTGGCAGGCGGTGCGCGGGCAGGTGTTCGGCCGGGCGCCGCGTGCCGTCGTGGACGCCTACGCCCTGGGCACGGCAGGCCCGTGGGCGGCGGCCACCGCCGTCCTGCTCGCCGCGGGCGGCTGCTGGAGCCTCGCGATGCTGGTGCGCGAGGTCGTGCTGGCCCGCGCCCCCCGGCGCGCACGCCGGGCCGAACTCTTCGTACGGGCCCCGCTGTTGCCGGGCGAGGAGCCGGCGAGCGGCCGGCTGGTGGTGCTGGAGGGCGAGCGGCCCGACGCCTGGTGGCTGCCCGGTACGGCACCCCGGCTGGTCATCACGACGGCCGCGCTGCGGCGTCTGAAGGGGCGTCAACTGGACGCCCTGCTCGCCCATGAGCAGGGCCATGCGCAGGCCCGCCACGACTGGCTGCTGCACTGTTCGGCGGCGCTGGCGGCCGGATTCCCGCAGGTGCCGGTGTTCGCCGCGTTCCGCGACGAGATGCACCGGCTGGTCGAGCTCGCCGCCGACGACATGGCCTCCCGGCGCTTCGGCCGGCTGACGACCGCGCTGGCGCTGGTCGAACTCAACGAGGAGCGGGGCGTGTTCGGGCCCTGCCCCACCCCGCAGGCCCATGTGCCGCAGCGTGTGCACCGGCTGCTCACTCCCCCGGACCGGCTCCCCGCACTGCGCCGGCTGCGCCTGACGGCGGTCGCGGCGCTGGTGCCGGTGATCCCGGTGCTGGTGGCCCTGGTGCCCGGCCTGCGGGCCCTCGGCTGAGCCCGCCGGCACGCTCCGCCGCGCCGGGCGGCTGGTGGCCCCGAGGCGCCCGATCGGCAAAGATCGCGGCATGCCTCACGGCCCCGCCCCACCCCGGCCCCGCCCACGGCGCCTGCGCACCGCCGTCCTCCTCGCCGCCGCCCTCGGTGTGTGCTGCGGGCTGCTGACGATCCTGGTCGCCGTCCACTGGCACCCGCTGCTCACCGCGGACGGCGACATGTCCCGTACGACACACCGCTGGGCGGTCCGCGACCGTGCTGCCACGCAGGTCTTCCGGGTGCTGACGGACTGGGTCTGGGACCCGCTGACGATGCGCCTGGTGTGCGCGGCCGCCGCGGTGTGGCTGGTGTGGCGGTACGCCGCCTGGTGGACGGCGCTGTGGCTGGCGGCCACCGTGGCCCTGGCGGCGATCGTGCAGCAGACGGTCAAGGACGCCGTCGGCCGGCCGCGCCCGGTCTGGCCGGATCCCGTCGACTCCGCCCACTACGCGGCCTTCCCCTCCGGTCACGCCATGACGGCCACCGTGGTCTGCGGACTGCTGCTGTGGCTGCCGCACCGCTTCGGCGCGGGCCGCGTCCGCCGGCGTACGGCCCTGGCGGCGGCCGTGGTCTCGGTGGTGGGCGTGGGCGTCACCCGGGTGTGGCTGGGCGTCCACTGGCCGTCGGACGTGCTCGGCGGCTGGCTGTTCGGGGCGTTGCTGGTGGCACTCGCCGTGGTGGTGCACGAGTGGCCGCGACGAAGGCGTCCCGGCGCATCTGCCGGCGGGCCTCGATAGGGTCGGGCGTATGACTGGCGTGTTGTTCGATTTCTCCGGGACGCTGTTCCGCGTCGAGTCCACCGAGTCGTGGCTGCGCGCGGTGCTGGCCGGGACGGGGCACACCCTGCCCGAGCCCGAACTGCTGGACGCTGCACGGGCCTTGGAGGAGGCCGGGGCCCTCGCGGGCGGCGCGAACCCGGCGGAGCTTCCGGAGGAACTGGCCGGGGTCTGGGCGGTGCGGGACGAGAGCGCGGAGCTGCACCGGGCCGCCTACACGGGCCTGTCCCGGCGGGTGACGCTGCCCGACCCCGGGCTGCACGACGCGCTCTACGCACGGCACATGACCCCGGCGGCCTGGGTCCCGTACCCGGACGCCGCCGAGGTGCTGCGCTCACTGCGCGAACGCGGGATCGGCGTCGGCGTGATCAGCAACGTCGGCTGGGATCTGCGCCCGGTGTTCCGCGCGCACGGGCTCGACCCGTATGTGGACGCCTATGTGCTGTCGTACGAGCACGGCGTGCAGAAGCCGGACCCGCGGCTGTTCTCGGTCGCCTGCGCGGCACTGGGTGCCGATCCGCGACAGGTGCTGATGGTCGGCGACAGCAGGGAGGCGGACGGCGGCGCGGCAGCGCTCGGCTGCCGCGTGCACTTCGTCGACCACCTGCCCGTGACGGACCGGCCGGGTGCGCTGCTCCCGGTGCTGGACCTGGTGGGCTGAGGCCCGGGGAGGAAGCGGCCGACTCGTTGCCGGGCCGCCTGGGACGATCCCCCGCGTCGCCCCAGGCGGACGGCAGCCCTGGGCAGGGCCCGCGCATGGCGGTGCCCACTGCGATGAGTATAGTTGGCTGGCAGCCAGTCAACGCAGGAGTTACAGGATGTCCCCGCGCAGCGCCTCGGTCAATGAAGAGTTGCGGCGACGTTCCCGGGAGCGGCTGTTGCAGGCCGCCGTGGAACTGGTCGACGAGCGTGGTTTCGAGGCCACCACGCTGGGCGACATCGCGGACCGGGCCGGTTCGGCGCGCGGACTGGTGTCGTACTACTTCCCCGGCAAGCGCCAGTTGGTGCAGTCCGCCGTGCACCGGCTCATGCACCGCACGCTGGAGGAGGCACTGGAGCGGGAGCCGCGCACCGAGGACGGCCGGGAACGGCTCGCCCGGGCGATCGACGCGATCCTGGGACTGGCCCGCGACCGGCCCGTGCTGATGCGCCAGCACATGGCGGGACTGCTGCAGGCGGAGGGGTTCGTGCAGTGCCCCGAGCAGCGCCGGCTGTCGGAGCTGCTCAGCGACACCGTCGCCCGGTACGGCTCCGAGGACGTCGCCGCCGACTATCCGATGCTGCGGGCCCTGTTGATGGGCGCGGTGTACGCGGTGCTGGTCCCGGGGGTGCCGATGCCCGTGCCGGCGCTGCGGGCCGAACTGTTCCAGCGGTACGGCCTCGACTGGGACTCGGGGGTACCGCCGGACAGCGTGGCGGACGAGGAGACGCGGGAGCAGGACCTGTCCCGGTTCTTCGCCACGGAGGAGCGCCCGAGCCGCCCCTGAGACGGCGGCAACGCGTCTCAGTGGCGGCGCACATGGCGGGGCGTCAGATAGCCCGCGTCCCGCGCCTGGGCGATCAGCCTGAGGGAGCGGCGACGGCTGTGTCCGGTCGCGCTCATCACGGCGAGCACCGGATCGGAGCCCTGCCGCTGGGCGGCGCGGTACTCCTGCGCGACCAGCCGCCGGCCCGCGTTGCCCCGCGGCCAGACCGGCCGGGCGCGGCGCGGCGCCGCGTCGCCCAGCGCGTTCTCCGACTTGCCCTCGGTTTCCGGTGCGCACACCGCGCCGTCGGTCTCCGGTGCGCACACCGCGCCGTCGGTCTCCGGTGCGCACACCGCGCCGTCGGTCTCCGGTGCGCACTCCGCGCTGTCGGCTTCGGGTGCGCACTCCGCGCCGGCGGCCACCGGCTCGCACCGCGTGCCGACGGCTCCCGGCTCGGCGCCCGCGCCGGCGGCTCCCGGCTCGCACCCCCGCACCTCGTCAGCGGCCTCCGGCGGGTAGGCCGTGGGGCGGTCTTCCGGTTCCTGACGCTCCTTCGGCCGCCGGCCGGCGTCACCCCCGTACGACCGCTCCGCCGGCACCCCGCACGATGCGAACAGGGGGCCCTCGATCCAGTCCGCGAGCACCGTCAGGTCGGCCAGGGACAGGGCCGGTTGGGCGCTGACGTCCTCGATGGAGACGCGTCCCTCGCGCAGGACGGCCAGGGCGTCGACGCGGGCGCCGTCGGGGAAGGCCAGCTGGACCTGGTACCAGGAGGTGGTGCCGCCGTGCTCCCGCACCTTCCACGCGGGCCACACGGAGACCGCGCCGTCCTCCGCGTTCCGATCAGAAAGATCAAGAAAGGATGCTTCTAGCACACACGCAACGTAACCGCATGATCGCACTCCATACGAACGGACACGCGTCGGCGTCACCCCGCCGGCCCCTGCCGCTGCGGGCCGGGGGATGCCATGCTGGAACCGTCCGCACACCCTCCTTCGGGCAAGGAGTACCGCTGTGCTGCGTGTCGCCGTCGTCGGTTCGGGGCCGAGCGGGTGTTACACCGCGCAGACCCTGGTCCAGCGGGACCCGGGAGTGTGCGTGGACGTCCTGGACCGGCTGCCGTGCCCCTACGGCCTGGTCCGTTACGGGGTCGCTCCGGACCACGAGAAGATCAAGTCCCTGCAGGGCAGCCTCAGAGCGGTGCTGGAGCACGAGCGGGTGCGCTTCCTCGGCGGGGTCCGGGTGGGCGGACCCGGCGGGCTGCCGGTGGAACGGCTGCGGGAGCCCTATCACGCGGTCGTGTACTGCGTGGGCGCCGCCACCGACCGCCGGCTCGGGATCCCGGGCGAGGAGTTGCCGGGCAGCTGGTCCGCGACCGACTTCGTGGCCTGGTACAGCGCGCATCCGGACGCGGCCGACGCGGGTTTCCTGCGCGGAGTGCGGTCGGCCGTGGTCATCGGCGTGGGCAATGTGGCGGTGGACGTGACACGGATGCTGGTCCGCGGTGCCGCGGAGCTGCGCTCGACGGACATCCCGCAGGCCGCGCTGGACGCGCTGGCGACGAGCGGCATCGCCGAGGTGCACATGGTGGGCCGGCGCGGACCCGCACAGGCCCGCTTCACCACCAAGGAGCTGCGCGAGCTGGGCGCGCTGCCCGGTACCGATGTCACCGTCGACCCGGCCGACCTGGCGCGGGATCCGGCCGACCCCACGGCGCTGCCCGCCGTACAGCGGCGCAATCTGGAGGTGCTGCGCGGCTGGGCCGCCCGGCCCCCGGCCGGCACCGCCCGCCGCATCGGCCTGCGCTTCTTCCTGCGCCCCGTGGAGCTGCTCGCGGACGGCGGCCGGGTGGGCGCCGTGCGCTTCGAACGGACGGCGCCGGACGGGTACGGCGGGGTGACGGGCACCGGCCGGTTCGAGGACGTGCCCGCCCAGCTGGTGCTGCGCTCGGTGGGCTATCGCGGGGTGCCGCTGGACGGGCTGCCGTTCGACGCGGCGAGCGGCACGGTGCCGAACACGGCGGGGCGGATCGTACGCGACGGTGTCCCCTGCCCGGGCGAGTACGTGGCGGGATGGATCAAGCGCGGCCCGACGGGTGTCATCGGCACCAACCGGCCCTGCGCCAAGGAGACGGTGACGACCCTGCTCGCGGACGCTCCCGCGCTGCTCGCCAGGCAGCTGCCGGAGGATCCGGTGCCGGCGCTGCGCGCGGCCGGTGCCGAGCCCGTGCCCTGGGCGGGATGGCAGGCGATCGAGCGGGCCGAGGCCGCGCTGGGCGCGCGACTGGGGCGCAGCGTGGTCAAGCTGGCCGACTGGGACGCGCTGCTCACGGCGGCCCGGTCGGCGTAGCGCCGCGGCCGGGCCGCCGGGGGCATGACCGCTTGCCGCCGGTGGGGTACCGACGGTCCACGAGAAGGTTCCGGACTGGTTCCGGACGGTCATGAACAGCGGGATCAGCGCGTGCTGTCCGTCCGCGATCGTGCTGGACCTGCTTTCCACCACCGCTCGGCGATGGCGGGTTCAGATGCGCTCGCCGAGTCGGCCGGCCTGCCGGTCGGCGGCGGCCAGGAGACTGTCGAGGAGCCCCGGGAAGAGTCCGTCCAGATCGTCCCGGCGCAGGCCGTTCATCTTGGCCGTGCCCCGGTAGACCTGCCGGATCACCCCGCTCTCGCGCAGCACCCGGAAGTGGTGCGTGGTGGTGGACTTGGTCACCGGCAGATCGAAGTGCGAGCAGCTCAACTCGGCCTCGCCTGCGGCGAGTTCGCGTACGATCCGCAGCCGCATCGGGTCGGAGAGCGCGTGCAGCACGGACTCCAGCCGGACCTCCTCGCGCTCCGGGTGCGGCAGCGCGCGGCCGGTGGTGGCGGTGTCGGTCACGGCGGCTGCCCTTCGTCGCGGAACTCCTCGGCTACCACCATGGTACGAGAACCATCGTAGTTTGACACTCATCGTAGTACGAGGTCTATCGTACGAGGCGTCAGCGGTCCCGTGACGAATGGAGTCCGTCGTGAACGCGCTCTTCGAGCCCATCACGCTGCGTGAAGTGACCATCCCCAACCGGGTGTGGATGCCCCCGATGTGCCAGTACTCGGCCGAGCCGGAGGGTCCGCTCGCGGGCGCCCCGCACGACTGGCACTTCGCGCACTACGCGGCGCGTGCCACGGGCGGCACCGGCCTGGTGATCGTGGAGGCCACCGCGGTCTCGCCGGAGGGCCGGATCTCCCCCTACGACCTCGGCCTGTGGAACGACACGCAGGTGGAGGCCTTCCGCCGGATCACCCGCTTCCTCACCGCACAGGGCACGGTGCCGGCGATCCAGCTCGCCCACGGTGGCCGCAAGGCGTCGACGGACCAGCCCTGGAAGGGCGGTGCGCCGGTGGGACCTCAGGAGCACGGCTGGCAGCCGCTGGCCCCGAGCGCGGTGCCCTTCGACGAGCGCCACCCCGTGCCCACCGAGCTGACCGTGGACCAGATCGAGGAGGTGGTGGGCCAGTTCGCCGCCGCGGCCCGCCGGGCGCTCGCCGCCGGCTTCGAGATCGCCGAGATCCACGGCGCCCACGGCTACCTGATCAACGAGTTCCTGTCCCCGCACTCCAACCACCGCACCGACGCGTACGGCGGCTCGTACGAGAACCGCACCCGGTTCGCCCTCGCGGTCGTGGACGCCGTACGGGAGGTCTGGCCCGAGGACAAGCCGGTGTTCTTCCGCATCTCGGCCACCGACTGGCTCCAGGACGGCGGCTGGACCACGGAGGACACGGTCCGCTTCGCGCACGACCTGCACGCCCACGGCGTCGACCTGCTCGACGTCTCCACCGGCGGCAACGCCTCGGGCGTGACCATTCCGACCGGCCCCGGGTACCAGGTGCCGTTCGCCGCCCGGGTGAAGGCCGAGACACCGCTGCGCGTCGCGGCCGTGGGGCTGATCACCGAGGCCGGACAGGCCGAGAAGATCGTGGCCAACAGCGAGGCCGACGCCGTGCTGCTGGGCCGCGAGCTGCTGCGCAACCCCTCCTGGGCCCGGCACGCGGCCCGCGAACTGGGCGGCGATGTCCACGTGCCGGACCAGTACCACCGGTCGGTCTGAGGTCCGCTCAGCCCGGCAGCAGCCGGCCCACCGTCTCCTCCAGGCGGGGCAGCACCCGCTGTCCCGCCAGGGCCAGGGCGATCGCCGCCAGCACGCCGGCCCAGCCGACCGGGCCGAGCGGGGTGCACCCGACCGCGTGGCTGACGCCCGGGGTCTGCACCGCCGCGACCAGCGCCACGGCGGAGCCCAGGCAGGTGATCTGCACCAGGCGGCTGTCGCGCCGGTCCAGCCACGTCTGCACGAGCTGGGTGCCGACCACCCCGCACAGCGCCATCGTGCCGGAGCGGCGCACGGTGCCCGGCGTGAAGCGGCCGATGAGCCAGGCCGTCAGCGCGCCCACACAGGTGGTCAGCGCGCGGTGCCGGATCTGCCGCAGCAGGGGCGCCCCGAGCACGGCGGAGGCGTCCTCGGGCGATGCGCTGCGGGCGCGTACACCGCCCGGCTCCTCGTCCGCCGGCACCGCGCGCCGGGCACGCGGAAGACCCGGCTCGCCGTCCTTCTCGGTCACCGCCACCGCCATCGACGGGAAGAGGTCGGTGAAGAGGTTCACCATGAGCATCTGCCGGGTGGACAGCGGCGCCCGGCCTGACAGCAGCGTGCCGAGGATGCCGAACCCGACCTCGCCCCCGTTGCCGCCGATCAGGATCGCGATGGCGTCGGCCACGCTGTGCCACAGCGCCCGGCCCTCGCCGACCGCGTCGATCAGGACCGTCAGGTCCTCGTCGGTGAGGACGATGTCGGCGGCGTTGCGTGCCGCGGCCGAGCCGCGCGCGCTGATGCCGACGCCGATGTCGGCGGCCCGGATGGCCGCGGCGTCGTTGGCCCCGTCGCCCACCATGCCGACGACCCGGCCGGCGTCCCGCAGCGACTCTACGACCTGGAGCTTCTGCTCGGGCGCCACCCGGGCCACCACGCCCGCGTCCCGCAGGATCCGGGCCCTGGCCGCCCGGTCCGCCGCGGCCAGCTCGTCACCGGTGACCACGACGGTGTCCTCGGGCCAGCCCAGATCGGCGGCGATGGCCCGGGCGGTCTGCGGATGGTCGCCGGTGAGCATGACCGGTCGTACCCCCGCCTCGTTCAGCCCTTCCACCAGCGCCGTGGACGTCTCGCGCGGGACGTCGGACAGGGCCAGCAGACCGGTGAACTCCAGCTCGCGCAGCGGCTGTTCGAGGACGTCGGCCTCCTCTTCGTGCGCGCCGAGGCGGCGTTCGGCCACCGCCAGCACCCGCAGGCCGTCCGCCGCCAGCGCCTGGGCACCCTCCGAGGCGTGCTCCTGATGACCGGCGCAGGCGGGCAGGACGGTCTCCGGGGCGCCTTTGACCACCAGCACGGGAGGGCCGTCCCCGCTGCGGCCGACGGCGGCGGCGTACCCGCGCGCGGCCTCGAAGGGCAGGCCCGCGAGCTGTGTCCAGTCCGGGTCTTCACCGGCCGCGGCCAGCACGGCCTCGTCGGTGGCGTGCACCGGACGGTCGCCGCCGCCGTTGAGCCGCGGGCAGGCGTGTGCGGCGGCCCGGACGATACCGGCGGACCCGGTGTCGTCCACCGCGCGGACCGTGCCCTCGGCATCACAGGTACGCACCAGCCGCAGCCGGTTCTCGGTCAGCGTGCCCGTCTTGTCGAAGCAGATGGTGTCCATGCGCCCCAGCGCCTCCAGGGTGCGCGGGGTGCGGACGAGGACGCCGCCGCGGCTCAGCCGCCGGGCCGCGGCCAGCTGCGCGACCGTGGCCACCAGCGGCAGCCCCTCCGGTACGGCGGCAACGGCCACCGCCACGCCACCGCTGACCGCCTCCCGGATGCGGGTGCCGCGCACCAGTGCCAGTCCGGTGACCGCGGCGCCGCCCGCCAGGGTCAACGGCAGGGCCTTGCGGGTGAGTTCCTGCAGCCGGGCCTGGACGCCGCCGGCCGGCGGCACGCGGGCGGCCAGGTGCACGGCGCGGGCGGCCTCCGTGCGCTCACCGATGTCGACCACGACGGCCCGGGCCTGGCCCGCCACCACGGTCGTGCCCTCGAAGACCATGCAGCGCCGGTCGGCGACCGGGGCGTGCGGGGTCGGGTCCGTCTGCTTCTCCACCGGCAGCGACTCTCCGGTCAGCGCCGACTCGTCGACCTCCAGACCGTCCTGCCACAGCAGCCGGGCATCGGCGGGCACCACGTCGTCCGCCTTCAGCTGGATCACGTCCCCCGGGTGCAGCTTGCCCGCGTCCACGGTGCGCGTGCCGCCGGCCGGTGCCTCCGCCTCCGGCGGCACGAGGCGCGCCTTCTGCTGCTGCTCGGCGACCAGTCCGGACAGCGCCCGTTCGGCCCGCAGCCGCTGGATGCCGCCGACCAGGGCGTTCAGGTCGAGGGCGCCGACGACGAGCAGGGCGTCCACGACCGAGCCGAGGATCGCGGACGCCGCCGACCCGACGGCGAGGACCGGGGTGAGCGGGTCGTGGAGTTCGCCGCGTACGGCGCCGCCGAGCCGGTAGGACCAGCGCACGGGCACGGCGATCGGGTGCCGGGCGGCCTTGGCGAAGGCCTTGCGCGCGGGGGCGGTCAGCCCTTCGAACGCGGTGCTCTCCACGGCCGGTTCGTGCTCCAGCCGCTCCCGGGCCTGCTCGGGGTCCAGCTCGTGCCAGTGCACGCGCGGACGCGGGTGCGGGGGGCGGGCCGCCGCCACTCCGAGCGCGGCCCTGATCCCGGAGATGAGGGCCGACGCGGCACCGGCGTCGACGGGGGCGTGCCGCAGCCCGGGCAGCGCGGCGAGGCGTCCGCGGCCGCCGCCCGACTCGCCGACGGCCACGAGCAGCCCGGACAGCGCGGCGCCGGAACGGGCCAGCGTCTGGGCGTGCCGGCCCACCATGCGGGCGGCCGGTATCGCGGTGAGTACCCGCCACACGTCGGGCAGCCCGTGCAGGGCCAGGATGTCCGCGCCCCACACCACCGCGCCGTCGCGGTCGGTCAGGGCGAGGGCGATGTCGGCGGCGCGCAGCCCGGCCAGGACCTCGTGCTCGTCGGCGGAGCGCATCCGGGCGACCGCGAGCACCGCGCCCGCGTCGCCGCGCGCCTGGTACACCACGTCGTCCAGCGGCCGGCGCGCGTCCACGACCTGGTCGGCGAGGCCGGTGAAGTCCTCCAGGGCGGGGTCGTCCACGAGGACCACCCGCAGCCCTGCCCGGCGGGCCGCGTCCAGGACCGGTTCGGCCCACGGGTCGGCCTCACCGTCGTCGGTGCGCAGCACGCTCGGGTGCAGTACGACCGTCCCGGCCATCTCCAGCTGGCGCAGCCGCTCCGGGGCGCGCACCAGTACGCCGGTGCGGGCGAGCGCGGCGCTCAGGACGGCGTGGAAGGCGGCGGGGCCGTAACGGGCGGCCTTCGGCGAACCGGCGAGGACCGCCTCCGCCGCCTCGCTGCCGTCGTGCTTGACCAGGAGGGTGGCCGCCGCGCCCAGCACGCTGCCCGCGGAGGCGTGGGCGGCGTACTCCTGGGCGGGGGACTCGCGCAGCGGCGGACGAGCAGCGCCGTCGGCCGGGAGGCTGACGCGGCCGGGCGCGCACAGCTGGTCGTGCACCGTGTCGAAGGCGGCTGCGCGGGCCACCGTCTCGGCCACCTGGCAGGCCCGCAGGACGCCGTCGAGCACGAGTGAGGTGGGGGTCTGCCCGGCGCCGTGCACAGCGGCGTTCGCGCCGGCCAGCACGAGATCCATGCGTGCGTCGCCCAGCCGGGTGCGCAGCCAGGTGCGAAAGCGGGGGTTCTCCCGCAGCAGCGTCACCACCGCGGTCATCAGGCGGGGGGACGCCGGCAGCCGCAGCGAGTAGGCGGTGAGCGCGGCGCCGATGCCCACCGCGTCGGCGGCGAGCGTGGCCACGGCGGCGCGCACCCCGGCCGGGTCGGCGGGATGTGTGGTCTCCTCCACGTCGTCGGCGGACAGCAGCAGTCCGTGCCGCTCGGCCAGCTCGGCGGCGTGTTCCAGGATCTCGTCGGCGGCCTCTTCGCCGGTCGCCGTCACCACCAGGCGCGCCAGCCCCTGGTCCCAGTAGGCGACGAGCACGTCGGGCCGCTCGGCCAGCGCCTCGGCCACCCGGCGCGCCGGGTGGGCCCTGTCGCCCGCCTGCCGTGCGTGCTCCTGCTCCGCGGGGCGCAGGGCCAGATGGGCACGGGGGCCGGCCCGCCAGTGGTCGTCGGTGCCGGGTACGGCGTTGCGGGCGACCCGGGCCACCCGTACGGCGGCGTCCGCGCCGCGCACTCCGGCGCGGGCCGTTCCCGCGGCGGCTCCGGCGGCCGCCCCGACCACCGGCGCGGCCGCCCGCGCCAGCAGTCGTGGTGCGGCGGGCAGCAGCCGTGCGGCGGCCGAGGGCATCGTCAGCAGTCCGGCCACCTTGGCCCTCCTCAGAGCGTGGTGCGGTCGGGCCGCGCCGTGGGACCGAGCGGACCGGCGGACGGCTTGACCCCCGGGTCCCCGGTACCGCGTGTGGTCCCGGCGCCGCCGGTCGGCCTGCTGCTTCCGTGCGTCCGGCCGCCGCCGGACGTCCGCTCACCAGGAGGAGCCTCGGCAGCCGTGGCTCCGGACCCGCCCGGCGCCCCGGTGGCCGCGTCCCAGACGGCCGCGCGGGTGCCGCCGGCCCCGGTCCCCGCTCCGCCGGCCTCCTGTTTCCCGGCGCCGTGGCCGGACCTGAGGGCCGCGGTGCCGAGATCATGAGCGGGCTCGGGACCCTGCCCGGCCCCGCTCACGCTCCCGGCCGGGTGCGTGGGCCGGGGTTGGGTGAGCCAGGCCACGGCCGCGCCCGTGACGGCCACCGGCCACTCGACCACGCCCGCCGCCCCGAGCACTCCGGCTCCCGCGTACACCGCGATGCGCCGGCCCCGTGGCGACACCGCGCCGACCTTGTCCAACGTCTCCTCGGCGGCCCTGCTCACCATCCCGGCGCCGGGCACCCTGCGCAGGACCGAGGCCGCGCCGCGCAGCGGCGCCGTGAGGGCCGACGACGACTTCTGCTCAGCCATGACTCTCCTCGGGTGACTTCGCCTTACGTGCCTCACCGAGTGCCCGCTTCCGCGCTGGTCATCCCCCGTTTCCGCCCGGAGGGCCCGTTCCCTCCCAGGTAACCCCGCGAACCGCACCCGCGCCACCCGCGCCACGGCCGGCTCGCACTCACACGGCTACGGGCGCCACGACCTCGTCGTACCCGAGATCCCCCCGAACGACAGAGCAAGCACACGTCACGTGACGCACGGAGCCGGTCGCGCCCCGCCCGCAACCGCCGGGCCGACTCGCACCCCCGCACACACGAAACCGGCCGGCCACGGACACCACCCCTCGGTCCTGCCCGGGACGCCCCGCGAACGCCGGAACAACCCCACGGAACGCGACGCACGCAGCCGCTCGTGCCCCCGCCCACAACCGCCGCACAGCCGGCCCGCACCCCTACACACGAACCGGACCGGCTACGGGCGCCACGTCTCGTCGTACTCGGCATGCCCCGCGAACGGCAGGGCGAGCAGGCGGAGGGTGGCGCAGGGAGCGGGGGGCGGGCCTCCGTCGGCGGCCGTGGCACAGGTGCGGCACCGGCCGTCGTCCGTCGGCCGGTGCTCCGCGAGCAGGGCACGCCCCGCCTCGACGTTCCGCAGGACACGCGCCGGATCATGACGCGCCACATGGGTCAGCAGCCGCACCGGGTCCTCGGCGCCGAACTGCACCAGTGGCGTGTGCGTGGTCCCGTGGTGCCGGGAGGTGAGCACCTGCTCGATGTGGTCCGCCATGACGCCCCAGACGGCGCCCGGCGCGGCGGTGACCGCGTCGCGGGCCACCCGCTCCTCCTCCTGGAAGCGGTCCCGCAGGAACCGTTCGAGGGCCCCCGCCGTCATGCGGCACGCTCCCCCGGTCCCACCGACGCGGCCAACTCCCGCTGATAGGCGGCGTAGGCCGTGCGCAGGGCCTCCCCCGGCCAGTCGGCGGGGAGGAGCGCGGTCGGCAGGACCGGGTCGGTGAGCAGGTGGCGTACGGCCGCGGCGTAGACGGTGAGGCGGTCCGCGGGGTGCCGGGCGGCCGCTGTGCCGGCGAGCAGGCTCCGCGCGGTGGCCGACCAGGCGTCCAGCGGCCAGAGCCGGGCGACCAGGTCCTGCCCGGGCTCGTCGGGTCGCGCGGTGTACGTGCGGGCCACGGAGTGCAGCAGACCGGGCAGAGCGCGCGCGAGGTTGGCCGGGCGCAGCCACACGCCCTCGCGGAGTTCGGCCAGCCGCAGGGCGGTCAACCGGGCGCGCAGATCGGCGCGTTCGGCGGGTCCACGGCCGGTCGCCGTGATCACCACCATCTCCCAGTCGCCGTCCCACGCGCGCGCGGCGGGCCGCAGCGCCTCGTCCTGGCGCCGCTGGCGCGCCAGCAGCCGGTCGCTGAGCCGGTAGACGGCGTCGGTGCGGCGCAGGTCCCCCGCGGTCACCATCCGGCTCAGCGCGGCCCGCAGCGTGGAGCCGCCGACGCCGAAGGGCTCCACCAGCCGGACCAGGTCCTTCACCGGCAGCTCCGCCGGGTGTGCGCCGAGGAGCAGGCTCAGTACGACCGACCGCGCGGACAGCGGTCGCAGGCCTGCCTCCGCCGGCTCGGGCGGGACGTTCATGCGCATGGGCACGTACTGTACGTGCGACCTCCTTGTTGCATCATTGCTACGATCGCAGGAAGAGTGCAACATGCTGCCATGGTCTCGATTCCCGCGCAGTCGCCCGCGCCGTCACCGCCGCAGCCGCCGTCCGCCACGCACGACGTCACCAACCAGCCCCCGCCGCTGGCTCCGTACGACGCCTCCGACGACCTCGCCCTGCTGGAGGGGCTGCGCCGGGAGGGCGCCGGCTGGGCCGAGGACGGCGTCCGCCGCCTCGGAGCGCGCGCCGGCAGCGCCGAGGCGCAGGAATGGGGCGAACTGGCGAACCGGTACGAGCCGGTGCTGCGCACCCACGACCGTTACGGCCACCGCGTCGACGAGGTCGAGTTCCACCCCAGCTGGCACCACCTGGTGCGCACGGCGGTCGCCGAGGGCCTGGCCGGCGCGCCCTGGGCGGACGAGCGGCCCGGCGCCCATGTGGCCCGTACCGCGGGCGGACTGGTGTGGGGGCACACGGAGGCCGGCCACGGCTGCCCGACGTCGATGACGTACGCCGCCGTGCCCGCGCTGCGTGCCCAGCCGGATCTGGCCAAGGTGTACGAGCCGCTGCTCACCAGCCGGGAGTACGACCCCGGGCTGCGCGTGCCGGCCGAGAAACCGGGGCTGCTCGCCGGGATGGGCATGACCGAGAAGCAGGGCGGGTCGGACGTCCGGACGAACACCACCGTGGCCACGCCCACCGGGGAGCCCGGCGTGTACACGCTGCAGGGGCACAAGTGGTTCACGTCGGCGCCGATGTGCGACGTCTTCCTGGTGCTGGCGCAGGCTCCGGGCGGGCTGTCCTGCTTCCTGGTGCCGCGCGTGCTGCCCGACGGCAGCCGCAACACCTTCCGCATCCAGCGCCTGAAGGACAAGCTGGGCAACCGGTCCAACGCCTCCTCGGAGCCGGAGTTCGACCGGACGGTGGCCTGGCTGGTCGGTCCGGAGGGGCGGGGCGTGAAGACCATCATCGAGATGGTCAACTGCACCCGGCTGGACTGTGTGATGTCCTCGGCGACCCTGATGCGCAAGACGCTGGTCGAGGCGGGCCACCACGCCCGGTACCGCAGCGCGTTCGGAGCCCGGCTGATCGACCAGCCGCTGATGCGCAACGTCCTGGCCGATCTCGCACTGGAGTCGGAGGCGGCGACGACGCTCACCCTGCGGCTGGCCGGGGCCGCGGACCGGGCGGTGCGCGGGGACGCCGGGGAGCGCGCCTTCCGGCGGATCGCCACCGCGGTCGGCAAGTACTGGGTCACCAAGCGGGGCCCCGCGTTCACCGCGGAGGCGCTGGAGTGCCTGGGCGGCAACGGCTACGTCGAGGACTCCGGCATGCCCCGGCACTACCGGGAGGCGCCGCTGCTGTCGATCTGGGAGGGTTCGGGCAACGTCAACGCGCTCGACGTGCTGCGCGCCCTCGGCCGGGAACCGGACACGGCCGAGGCCCTGTTCGCCGAACTCGCCCTGGCGCGCGGGGCGGACGCCCGGCTGGACGCGGCCGTCGCCGCGCTCAAGGGCGAGTTGGCCGAAACGCAGCAGTCGGGCGCCCGCCGGCTGGTCGAGCGCATGGCGCTCGCCCTCCAGGCCTCGCTGCTGGTCCGGCACGCCCCGCACCCGGTCGCGGACGCCTTCTGCGCGAGCCGGCTGGGCGGCGACTGGGGGCACTCGTTCGGCACGCTGCCCGCCGGGGCCGGCCTCGACGCGATCCTGGAGCGGGCCCTGTCCGGCCTGAACTGACGCCTCCCGCCCGGGGGTGCGCGACCGCCCGCGCACCCCCGCCGGGCGAGCGCCGGCCGCTTGCGCCCTGGCCGGTGACAGCCGACGGATCGCACACAGTCAGCGCGCGCTTCCGTACCGTTGTCGGTGCCGTGGTGCACACTCGCGATCAGGTGGCACTCGTCTGGGGAGGACAACGTGTTCACGGGGATCGACGAGGTCGACTGGGCCTCGCTGCGGCATGCGCACGGCACCGCGGAGGACATGCCGGGATGGTTACGGGCCCTGGCGTCCACGGACACCGTCGAGCGGGCGACCGCGCTCGACGGGATGTACGGCGCGCTGCACCACCAGGGATGTGTGTACGACTCGACGCTGGCCTGCGTCCCTTTCCTGCTCTCGCTCGTGGCCCGCGAGGAGCTGCCGGACCGGGACGGCGTCGTGGAACTGCTGGTGGGCATCGGAGCGGAGAGCGCGAAGGGGGACCCGCGAGCACGGGAGGCGGTGTGCGCGGGCGCCGAGGTCTTCGTCCGGCTCGCCGGGGACCCGGACCCGGCGGTGCGCCGGGCGGCCGCCGGGGCCCTCGTGCACTTCCTGGCCGCACCCGCGCGGGTCCTGGACCTGTTACGGCAGCGGCTGCGGGCCGAGCGGGACGACCGTGTCCTGCTCGCCCTCACCGAGGCGCTCGGCCTGTTCGTCCGCCGGTACCCCGCACACGCCGACGCCGCGGTGGACCTCCTGGCCGAGCACAGCGCGCCACCGTACGCCCCGGGGCTGCGGCTCGCCGCGCTCGGCCAGCTCGCGCTCGTCGCGCCCGCCGGGCTCCCCGCCGATGTCGTGCCGACGGCGGTCCGGCTGCTCCGGGAGCGCTCCGCACACCGGGCCCGGGTCCCCGAGCCCTCCGCCGCCGACACACTCGTCGGACGCTTACGGCGGTTGCGGCCGTCCGACGAGGAGGGCTCCCGGCTGCTGCGCACCCTGCACACCGCGCTCGGCGACCGGGTGGGCGACCGGACCGCGCTCCTCGGCGGGCAGTTGAGCAGCCCGGACCCGGTGGACCGGTGCAACGCCGTGTGGATGGCGGCGGCGCTGCTGCGCGGCTGGCGCGGCGACCACAGCGGAACGGTCCTGCTGCTCGGCGCCCAACTCGCCGCGCAGCAGGACCGGTTACGGGACGCGGCGGTCGTGGTCCTGTCGGAGCTGGGCACGCTGGCCGCACCCGCCGCGGACGACCTGTACGCACTGGTGTGTGCCCGGCCCGACCTGTGGACGGACCGCTTCGAGCGTGGCAGTCCCACGCTGGGCGGGCCGCTCAAGGCCCTGGCCAGGACCGGCGATCCGCGTGCGGTCCCGGCCCTGGCCCACCTGCTGGCCGGCCTGGCCACCCCGGTGGACCTGGGGTTCGAACTGGCCCACCTCGGCGCCGCCGCGGCCCCGCTCGCCCACGCGGTGCGGCACCGGCTGGGCCGGATACCGCCGGCCTCCCCCTCCGCCGCCAGGCTCGCCGCCCCGCTGCTGGCGGCGGTCGGCGGCCTGGGGGACCAGGAAGCCGTTCCCGAGGTGCTGCGGCTGCTGCAGGGGGCTCCCGACGACCTGGGGGCACGGGACGCGGTCGCGGGCCAGGCCGTCGAGACGCTGGAGGCGCTGGGCGCCGCCGGGCAGGCGACAGGGGTGCTGCGCGCGCTGCTGGGCACCCGGCACGCCGCCGCGGCGGCCGGCGCGCTCTGGTCGGCGCACCAGGACGCCGCCACCGTACTGCCCGCCCTGCTGCGGGAGTTGACGCAGGCCGATCCGGAGCGGCGGTGCCTGGCCGCCGGGCAGCTCGGCAGACTGGGGCCGGCCGCGCGCTCCGCGCTGCCCGCGCTGCGGCGGATGGCCGGCTCGTGGCCGGCGCAGGAGCGGGTCTCGGCCGCCTGCGCGCTGTGGCGCATCGACGCGGACCCCGAGCCGGTCCTGCCCGTGTTCCGGGCGGCCTGGGAGGACGACCCGCACACCCGCGCGCCGATCGCCCGGTGCCTCACCGCGATGGGCCCGGCCGCCGCCCCGTTACGGCATCTGGTGGCCGCGGAGCTGGCCGCCCCGCGCCGCCTTCCGGCTCACCCGGGAATCCGCGGCGGCCAGGGCATACCGGAGGACGAGGCACTGCTGAGAGCGTGCCGGGATTCGCTGGCGGCGATGTAGGGGGCACGTCAGACACGCGCGAGCCGATGAGCCGGGTACGGCGCCGACCGCGAGGAACGGCACAAGGCACGGGCTCCGCACCCGGACCGACAGCCGCGGTGTGCGGTGAGGGTACGGCTAGTGCTGTGGCCGGAAAGGTTTGCCGGAAGGCTCGCGGCGTCCGGTGCTGGGGGCACCTCCCACGCCTTTCGGGCTGTGGGGGAGCATCGCAAGGCGGAGCATCGCCCGCGTACCGGATGTACTCGGGTGGTGCGACAACGCGGCGAGGTGCCGTGCCGGGCGTCGCGAGCCGGTGAACCTTTCCGGCCACAGCACCAGCGGCCCGCGGTCGGGGGAGACCGCGGGCCGTGGGCCCTGGCCGGATGCGGATCAGTGCACGTCCGCGCGGACCGGGTCGCCGAACAGGTCCTCGGTGAAGGTCACGTACCGGGGCGTGAAGGTGCCCTTGCCGGTGACCGTGCCGGAGATGTTCTCGCCCGGAGCGAGATCCACGGTGTCGAGCTGCTTGTCGTCGACGCCCAGTTCGCTCGTGTGCTTCGTGCCGTCGGTGTCGGTCACGGTGAAGTACAGCGGGTTGACGCTGACCTTCTTGGCGCCGTTGTTGCGGATCGTGACGGCCACGCTGGTGTAGTCGCCGCCGTCGGCCAGGATGCTCTTCGAGAACGCCGTCTTCTTCGCGGTGATCTGCACCGGCGCCTTCCCGGCCGGCTTCGGGTCGGCCGGGGCGTGGTGCTTCGTGGACGCGGCGGCGGCCGGGGCGCCGCTCTTGGCCGCCTTGTCGTCGCTCTTTCCACCGACGGCGGCGCTGATGACGCCGAGCACGACGACGAACGCGACGACACCGAGACAGCCGAGACCGACGATCTTCCCGGTGCTGCGCCGCTTCGGCGGTGGCGGAGCGCCCCACGGCTGCTGCGGAGGCCAGGGCTGCTGCGGGACTCCCCCACCCGGTTGCTGGATGCCGCCCCAGCCGGGCTGCTGCGGGGCGCCCCCGTCGGAGTGCGGCTGCGGGTCCTGCTGGCTCATGTGGCCCCCTGGGCTTGGTGCTGTGCCTTTGCGCGTGTGGGACTGACGAGGGAGCCTGTGAGGTTGCCTCAGGCCGCGCACTTCACCCGATCGTGGCAACGCCCGGGCGAAGCAGTGGATTTGGCGTCGGTTCAGGCGCGGTCCGGTCGCGGGCCCGGCGGAGCGGCCGGTGCCCGGGCGCCGGGGGAGCGAACAGCCGGTCCGCGTCGCGGCCGTTCGAGGGGGCGGAGCCCGTCCCCGCCCGAGGTGGGGGCCGGTCGCCGGCCTTCGCCCTGTGATCGGCAGGTGGGACGCGGCGCCGGGCTCGCCGCTCTCCCCCGCCCGGTGCCGTCATCTCTCTGCCGATCCCCAGGCCGGCGCCACGCTCGGGTCGGTCGGGCGGGCTCGGTCTCCGCAGCAGTGCGGCCCGGGCCCGGCCGTACCGGAGCCCGGGCCTCAGAGCCAGGTCAGACCGTCCGCCCCCACTGTGGTCCGAGGCGCGCCCATTCCGTGTCCCAGGCGTCCATGCGCCGGCGTTCCAGACGGCCGCGCAGGGCGAGGCCGCCGACGAAGGGGACGGCCGCGGCACTCAGACCCACCAGGCAGCCGACCAGGGTGCCGCGGAAGGCGGCCTCGGCGAGGGAGGTGGGCCGGCCGACGAGACGGCCCTGCGGGTCGGTCCAGACGGTGACCGGCGTGCCGGCCCTGCTGCCGGGCTCGACCCGGACCTGACCGGCGTGGGCGGAGCGGTCGGCCACCGTCCAGCGCACCTTGGCCCAGACCCGGTCCCCGGAGGAGGCATGGCGGTGCGCGGGCGGGCTTCCCGGTGCCCGGGCCACGACACGGGCCACGACAGGACGCCAGGCGGCCCGTTCCCTTGCCAGGCCGTGCTCCACCGACCGGGCCGCCACGAGTCCGGCCGAGACCCCCGCCAGGACGGTCAGCAACCAGACCCCGAGCACCACCCAGGCCTCCAGCACGTCGGCCCGGCGCTTGAGCGGGTTGCGCCGCCAGCGCCACAGCCACACCTTCGGACCACGGAACGCCTTCAAAGGCATCCTCCTCACGAGCGCACCGACCGGCCGGACCGTCCTCCCATACGCGGGAGATCGCTCCGTTGCTCACGACGAGCCGTTTCCCCGACGGTCGCACGGGACGCACCGTTCGCGCAGGCACATGCCGCAACGGGCCCCGGGCCGCCCTTCGCCACCGGCCGGCGACACCGCTGTGACCTGCGAGAACGCGCGCTCTGGGGCGGAGTGTCAGTGGTGGGGTGCAGACTGGCCGATACCTGATGACTACCTGACTCACGACTACCTGGACAAAGGCGTCCCGGAGGTGATCGGCATGACCGAGGTACTGCTGGCGGTGGGCACGCGCAAAGGTCTGTTCATCGGGCGCCGAAGGAGCGGCGCCGCCTGGGAGTTCGACGACAGTCCGTATTTCAACGCGCAGGCGGTCTACTCGGTCGCGATCGACACCCGGGGGGACCGGCCGCGTCTGCTGGTGGGCGGCGACAGCGCGCACTGGGGCCCGTCGGTCTTCCACTCCGACGACCTCGGCCGGACCTGGACCGAACCGCCGCAGCCGGCCGTCAAGTTCCCCAAGGACACCGGCGCCTCCCTGGAGCGGGTGTGGCAGCTGCACCCGGCCGCCGCCGAACCCGACGTGGTCTACGCGGGCACGGAACCGGCGGCGCTGTACCGCTCGGAGGACCGCGGCGAGAGCTTCGCGCTGGTCCGCCCGCTGTGGGAGCATCCGACCCGCTCGCGGTGGGTGCCGGGCGGGGGCGGTGAGGGCCTGCACACGGTGGTGACCGATGCCCGCGACCCGCGCGCGGTGACCGTGGCCGTGTCGACGGCCGGGGTGTTCCGCTCCACCGACGGCGGCACGAGCTGGACGCCGTCCAACTCGGGGGTGTCCGCGGTGTTCCTGCCCGATCCGAACCCGGAGTTCGGCCAGTGCGTGCACAAGATCGCCAAGGACGCGGGCGACCCGGACCGGCTGTATCTGCAGAACCACTGGGGGGTGTACCGAAGCGACGACGCGGGCGGGCACTGGACCGACATCGGCGCGGACCTGCCGTCCACGTTCGGCTTCGCGGTGGCCGCCCATCCCCGCCGCGCCGGCACGGCGTACGTGTTCCCGATCAACGCCGACGCGGACCGCGTGCCCGCCGAGCACCGCTGCCGGGTCTTCCGCACGACCGACGCGGGCCGCGTCTGGGAGCCGCTGTCCAAGGGGCTGCCGGAGGAGGACCACTACGGCACGGTGCTGCGGGACGCCCTGTGCACCGACGACGCCGAGCCGGCGGGGGTGTACTTCGGCAACCGCAACGGCGAGGTGTTCGCCTCGGCCGACGACGGCGACAGCTGGCAGCAACTGGCGGCCCACCTGCCGGACGTGCTGTGCGTACGGGCGGCGGTGATCGGCTGAGACCCGCGGACGGGCCGCGCCGAGCGTTCGCGCCGGGCTTGGCCATCGGTTGATCACCCGCCTGTCGACGGCAGTAGGGTGACGCCCGTGGCACCACGACCCTTGCATGAAATCGTCGAACCGGGCTGGGCGAAGGCCCTGGAACCCGTCGCCGGGCGGATCGCCGAGATGGGCGACTTCCTGCGCGCGGAGATCGCCGCGGGACGCACCTACCTCCCGGCCGGACCGAATGTCCTGCGGGCCTTCCAGCAGCCCTTCGACGAGGTGAGGGTCCTGATCGTCGGTCAGGACCCCTATCCCACCCCGGGGCACGCGGTGGGCCTGTCGTTCTCGGTCGCACCCGAGGTACGCCCGCTGCCGCCGAGCCTGATCAACATCTTCCGCGAGCTGAACACCGACCTGGGCGTGCCCCAGCCGTCCAACGGCGACCTCACGCCCTGGACGCAGCAGGGCGTCCTGCTGCTCAACAGGGCCCTGACCGTGGCTCCGCGCCGCCCGGGCGCCCACCGCGACAAGGGCTGGGAGGAGGTCACCGAACAGGCGATGCGGGCCCTCGCGGCGCGCGGCAAGCCACTGGTCTCCGTTCTCTGGGGCCGGGAGGCGCGCAATCTGCGTCCGCTGCTGGGCAGTCTGCCGGCGGTGGAGTCCGCGCACCCCTCGCCCAGGTCGGCCGACTACGGGTTCTTCGGCTCGCGTCCGTTCAGCCGCGCCAACGACGCGCTGATCCAGCAGGGCGGTCAGCCGGTGGACTGGCGACTGCCGTGACCGTCCCGGGCTATCTGGCGGTGGACTCCGGAGGCTCCGGTCTGCGGGTCGCCGTCGGTGTGCCGGGCCGGCCCCCGGCCGCACAGCGGGAGTCACGGGAAGCGGTCCGCACGGGTGCGCGGGGCATCGATCCCGCCCATCTGATGGCCCAACTCGTCCCGCTGGCCCGGGCGTCCGCCGCCGAGGCCGGGATCGGCCCGCTGGAGACGGCCGCCGTCGGCGCCGCCGGGTTCGCCACCCTGGGTGACGCCCTGCGCGCCGAACTGCCGGGCGCCCTGGCCCGGGAGCTGGGGGTACGGCAGGCGGTGCTCGCCGCCGACGCCGTCACCGCCTACGTCGGCGCCCTCGGGCCGCGCCCGGGTGCGGTGCTCGCCGCGGGCACCGGGCTGATCGCGGTCGGCACCGATCTCACGGCCTGGCGCCGGGCGGACGGCTGGGGCCATCTGCTCGGGGACTGCGGCAGCGGCGCGTGGATCGGCCGGGCCGGCCTGGAGGCGGCGCTGCGTGCCCACGACGGCAGGGACGGCGGCTCCGCGCCCCTGCTGGCCGGCGCGAAGGAGCAGTTCGGGCCGGTACGCGACCTTCCGGGCATGCTCTACCCCCGTTCCGACCGGCCCGCCGTACTCGCCTCCTTCGCGCCCCGGGTGGCCGCCTGCGCCGCGCACGATCCGGTCGCCGCGGACATCCTGCGCGCCGCGGCCCGGCACATGGCCGAGTCGGCCGCGGCCGTGTGCCCGGCGGACGGAACGCCCCACATGGCGCTCACCGGTGGGCTGTTCCGCCTGGGCGATCCGCTTCTGGTCCCGCTGCGCGAGGAACTGGCCGGCAGGCTGCCGCACGCCCGGCAGGTGCCGGCCGAGGGCGATCCGCTGCACGGCTCGGTGCGGATCGCGACCGACCTGGCGGCGGGGCGGTTCACCCTGCCGGGTGAACCGGCCATGCTCTGCGTGGTCCCCGCACAGGGCGATCGAGATCCCCGGTGACAACGGCCGGTTCACCCGCGCCGTCCCCTTTTCGTCCCCTTGTCGACCTCTGTCATCCCCTTGCCATCCTTTTGTCGGCCCATGTTCTCGGCACGTGCTCTGAACATGTGTCATCGGCTTGTCACTCATCAGACAAAACCGGACGGAAACCGCTCACCTGCACCCTCCCCGAACGGAGGAACCCCCGAAGCCAGTAACATGCGGCGCCATGAGCACCCCCACTGGGCCCGAGTCCGGCCTGCCAGTACGAATGCCGCGACCCCGCCAGCCCGGGCGGCACCGCCGACCGGAACCGCTGGTCGCTCCCGAGGGGGCGCCCGCGCTCGCCCTGGCGGTGCCCGGCGCGCCCAGCGCCGCCTCGCGCGCCCTCGCCGAGGATGTCGTGAGCATCGCCCGCTCCGAGCTGCCCGGCCTGGACGCCCGGATCGGTTACCTGGACGGGGACGACGCCGAGTTCCCCACGCTCCGCTCCGTGCTCGCGCGCGCCGCCGAGGAGCGCACGGCCCGTTACGAGCAGGCCATCGCCGCCGGGGTCGAGGGGATCAAGGAGCCCGACGGCCCGGTCGCGGTCGTCGTCCCGCTGCTGGCCGGTCCGGACAGCGCCTTGCTGCGGCAGATCCGCCAGTCCGTGATGGACAGCCGGGTGGCCGCCGAGCTGACCGACGTGCTCGGCCCGCACCCGCTGCTCGCCGAGGCGCTGCACGTGCGGCTGTCCGAGGCGGGCCTGGCCCGTGCCGACCGCGCGCGCCTGTTCACCGTCGCCACCGCCGCGGACGGCATCATCCTGGCGTCCGTGGGCGGCGAGGAGGCCGTGCAGGCGGCCGGGATCACCGGCATGCTGCTCGCCGCGCGCCTGGCCGTGCCGGTGATGGCGGCGGCCCTGGACCAGGAGGGCTCGATCTCCTCCGTCGCCGAGCAGCTGCGTTCCTCGGGCTCGCAGCAGCTGGCCCTCGCCCCGTATCTGGTCGGCCCGGAGATCGACCCGGCGCTGCTGGCGGCGGCCGCCGCGGAGGCGGGCTGCGCCACGGCCGAGGCGCTCGGCGCCTACCCGGCGATCGGCAAGCTCGCCCTCGCCAAGTACACGACGGCGCTGGGCATCGCCCCGCAGCAGCCCCAGGGCACGCCGGTCCGCTGACCGCACGCCGGCACTCCACGGCACCCGTACGACACAGGGCCCGCTCCGCACCCGGAGTGGGCCCTTCGCCCTGCCCCGGGCGGCTCGGCCGAAGGGCCCCCGGCACGGGAGACGGCGGGGGCGGCAGACGGGTGACGGAAGGCGTGAGGGGGAGGGGGAGCGGCAGGGGGAGGCGGGGCGCCTCAGCCGAAGACGACGCAGGAGGCCGCGGGAACCGGCACGGAACCGTCGTAGCGGGGCAGCCCGGTCGCCTCGTCCACGGCGAACCACGTCACCTCTCCGGAGCGCTCGTTGGCCGCGTAGAGGAAGCCGCGGTGCTCGGCGAGGGCGCGCGGCCAGTGTCCGCCGCAGGGCACGGTGCCGGTGAGCCGGAGCGTCTCGCCTTCGACGGCGAGGACCGACAGGACGTCCTCCCCGCGGGTCGCGGTCCACACGAACCGGCCGTCGGGCGAGACGACGACGCCGGACGGGTAGGCGTCGCCCGCAGGTGCGCCGGGCAGCACGGGGACCTCGGCCAGCGGCTTGAGGGAGCCGCCCTCGGCGTCCCAGCGGCACACGGTCACCGTGGGGGTGAGTTCGTTGACGACGTAGGCGTGCGCGCCGTCGGGGTGGAAGGCCAGGTGGCGGGGGCCGGAGCCGGGTCGCAGGGCGAACTCGCGGTGCAGGGCCAAAGTGCCGTCCGCGAGGGTGCACACCCGTACCGAGTCCGTGCCGAGGTCGACGCTGACGGCCCACCGGCCGCTCGGGTCGGCCTGCACCTGGTGGGCGTGCGGGCCGCGCTGACGCCGGTCGTGCGGGCCGGAGCCGGTGTGCTGGAGCCGTCCGGAGGGCTTGCCCGCGAGCGTGCCGTCCGGGCGCAGGGGTACGGCGGTGACGCTGCCGCAGCCGTAGTTGGCGGTCAGCACATGCCTGGAGTAGAGGCCGAGGTGGGTCGGTCCGCTGCCGTCGACCGGCACGGGTGACCCGGCGAGTACCGGCCGTTCGCCGGCGACGCGGTAGGCGGCGACGGCTCCCTCGGCCGTCTCGCTGACCGCGTAGAGGGTGTCCCCGTCCGGGGCCAGGACCAGGTAGGACGGGTCGGGTACGTCGTTCACGGCGGGGCCGAGGGTGAGGGCGCCGCCGTCCGGCGCGACCTGTGCGGTCACGAGGCCGGGGCCGCCCGCCGCCGTGAACGAGCCGATGAAGGCCCGGCGCCTGCCGGGCCTGACGTCCTCTGCCACCGCTGTCCCCTCTCGGTCCCTCGGTCCAGCCCGTCCTGGGCCGACGGTAGCAGCAGATCACGGCGGTCTAGACCAAGAGGACGGGGCGGTTCTTCGCCACACGGCCCTCGGGCCGGCTCGCGCGCCGCCATGCATGCGGCCCTCGGGCCGGCCGGCGAACCCCCATGACCGGGGCCGGGCCGCCGCGCGCCGCGCCCCCTGTGGGACCAGCTCAGGGCACACCGCGCCGCCTGGGCGACCGGTTCACGCTTCCTCCCGCCGCGGCGCACACGCCGACCAGCCGGCCCCACCTACGGTGCGTCGGTCACCTCTGCCTCACGCCCCCACCAACCGGGACCCCGACGGCGCGCCCAGCGGCTCGGCCAGGTCGGCGAGGGCGCGTTCCAGGCCGTGCAGGTGGGCGAGGGCCGGTTCGGCGGGCGGCTCGGCGGGGCTGCTGACGGGCTCCGGGCGACCGGCGGTGAGCGCCTCGACGGCGGATTCGACACGCCAGCAGGCCGCGGCCAGCCGGGCGTCGTGGGAGGCCTCGGGGTCGGCGGCGACCGCCACCAGGCCACGGACCTCACGGGCGCAGTCGTCGAGGAGCGCGAGGACCCTGCGGGCGCGCCGCTTGCGGGCCGGCCTCGGGTTCAGCGGGTGCACCAGCGGCGCCACGGACAGCCGGACGCGACCGAGGAGCTGCTCCAGTTCGGCGACGCGGGGCGCCGGATCAGCGGTCGTGGAGCCGGCGAGGCGAGCCGCGGCCTCGGCCGTGCAGGCGTGGACGCAGCGCAGGGCGCGCTGGATCCAGGCGTCCGTGATGGCGTGGGTGGTGACCGGCAGGACGAACAGCACGGCGAGCGCGGCGCCGAGCGCGCCCACGCCGGTCTCGGCCAGGCGCAGCGCGAGCAGGCCGGGGCTGAGGACGCCGAGGAGGCCGTAGAGCAGTTCGGCGAGCAGGGTCACCCAGAGCATCATCCAGGTGTAGGAGACGGCGGCCGTGTAGAAGATGCCGAAGACGGCGACCGCGACGAGGACGGCCGTCGGGACCGGCGCGCCGTTCACGGGGACGGCGACGAGGAAGCCCAGGCAGATTCCGATCACCGTGCCGAGGACCCGGCGGAAACCGCGCACCAGCGTCTCGCCGCGTGAGGCGGTGTTGACGAAGATCCACCAGGTGGCGCCGACGGCCCAGTACCAGCGCTGTCCGGACACCAGCTGGCCCAGCACCAGCGCGAAGCCCGCGCCCGCGGTCGCCTGGACGGCCTGCCGCGTGGTCACCCGGGCCAGGCCGCGTGCGGCGGACGGGGCGGGTACGGCGGCCGGGGGCAGCCGGCGCTCGTAGCACCACAGTCCGAAACGCACCACGGCCGCGCTGAGCACGGACAGCAGGACGGCGGCGTACAGCTCGGGCAGCTGCGCCGGGGTGGCGTGCAGGAACTGGGCCACGAAGAACGTCATGAAGGCGAACACGCCGAGGCTGTGCCCGCGCGGTCCCCACCGGCGGACGTACACCCCGGCTCCGACGACGGCCAGGAAGGCCAGGTCCCGTGCGACGGGGATGTCGTGCAGCTCGGCTGCCGCGGCGAGCACCGGCACGCCCACGGCGGGCAGCAGCGCGGTGGTGACCGCCTGTCCGCGCACGGTCGGGTCGGCGACGGTGAACAGGGCGAGCAGCGCGGCGAGGCCACCGGTGACCGCGCCCACGACGGAGTGCCCGGCGACGAAGCAGACGACGACCGCGAGGCCGATGCCGAGGACGGCCCGGGCGGCGAAGCGCAGCCGCGCCCGCCCCGGGTCCGGAGCCACGAACATCCTCTTCAGCACTGCTGCCCTCCCCTGGGGAACACCGGCACAGAAAAGGCGCCGCGGAGACCCGCAGCGCCATCGACGGCTCCATGAGAGCATCACCGAGGTCGCTGGCTCAAGTGTCGCTCGAATCTCTGAGCCATCGGTACAGCCACGGGCGCTCGATCAGTCCCACCGGAATGCCAACGGACCAGGTCGGGCGGCACACGCGGGGGCGCACTCGGTGAGCCATTGGTACAGTCGTCCCTCATGACAGTGGACGAACTCGACACCCGCATCCTGCGGCTGCTCCTGGAGCAGCCGCGTACCAGCGTGCGCGAGTACGCCCGCGTCCTCGGCGTCGCCCGCGGCACGCTCCAGGCCCGGCTGGACCGCATGGAGCGGGAGGGTGTGATCACCGGCACCGGCCCCTCCTTGTCCCCCGCCGCTCTGGACCATCCGGTGCTGGCGTTCGTGCACATCGAGGTCACCCAGGGCCACCTGGACGACGTGGGTGACGCGCTGGCCGCCGTGCCGGAGATCGTGGAGGCCTTCTCGATCACGGGCGGCGGGGATCTGCTCGCCCGGGTGGTGGGCCGGGACAACGCCCACCTCGAGGACGTCATCCAGAAGCTGATCAGCCTGCCGGGCGTGGTGCGCACCCGCACGGAGGTGGCGCTGCGCGAGCGTGTCCCGTACCGGCTGCTGCCACTGGTGGAGTCGCTCGGCCGGGCGGTCCGCACCTGACGTCGGCGCGCTGGACCGCATGCGGTCCACCCGCCCGTCGCACCTTCGCCCCCGCGGCGCTGCCACTGGGGAGCGGTCAGCGGGAGTTCACCGCGCATCCGGCGCACGCCTGACTCCGGCCACGGCCCGGGGGCGCCGGGCAACGCCCACACCCTTCAGTGCCGTCGACTCCCCTCCGTCCCTTCCCTGTCGTCTGGGCGGCTTGCCGACGGCGTCCGGTTCGCCCCGTTCTTCGAAGGCACCGCGGACCCTGCCCGCGCCTGCGTCCGCCGCTTCGAACCCCGGGTGGTCTTCGGCGGCCTCGACTCGGGGGTCGCCGACCCCGCCCGGTCCGACGGCACCGCGTTCCTCGACGCGGTGTGGGCCGGGGCAGGGCCGGGGCACCCTTCCGGAGCAAGGGTGCGCTGCTCGTCCATGCCGGGGACGTCGTGGGCGCGCGGGCGGCGGAGGGACTGCTGGAACGGGCGGACGGCGCGGCGGTGCTGCGGACGGCGCGGAAGGCGTCGCACGCGACCTGAGGCGCGGCCCGAGGGCTGCGGACCGGCCGGTGGGGGCGGTGCACCGGATCTCCCGCCGTGCGGGGGACGCGGTGGATGCATAGCGTGATCTCATGACTACAGACCAGGCCGTCCCCCTCCAGGGCGACCGACGGTGGAAAGCGCTTGCCGTCTGTCTGACCGCGTCCTTCATGTCCTTGCTGGACACGTCGATCGTGAACGTGGCACTCCCCTCGGTGGAGCGCGGGCTCGCCGCCAGCCCGGCCGACCTGTCCTGGGTGGTCTCCGGCTACGCCCTCACCTTCGGTCTGGTCCTGGTCCCGGCGGGTCGGCTCGGCGACATGCGCGGACAACGCCAGACGTTCCTGACCGGCATCGCCCTGTTCACGCTCGCCTCGGCGGCCTGCGGGCTGTCCTCCGGCCCGGCCTGGCTGGTGCTGTTCCGTCTGGTCCAGGGAGCGGCGGCCGGCATGCTCGCGCCGCAGACCACGGCGCTGATCCAGCAGATGTTCCAGGGCGCGGAAAGGGCCCGCGCCTTCGGCATGATGGGCGCCACGATCGGCCTCTCCACGGCGCTCGGCCCGCTGACGGGCGGCCTGCTGATCCACGCGACCGGCGGCGACGGCGCCTGGCGCTCGGTGTTCTACGTCAACCTGCCCATCGGAGTGGCCGTCTTCTGCGCGGCGCTGCGACTGCTGCCCCGCTCCCCCGGCTCACCGGCCAGGCGGGAGTGCTTCGACGTCCCCGGCGTCCTGCTGCTCGGCTCGGGTGTGTCCGCCCTGATGCTGCCCCTGGTGCAGGAACAGCAGTGGCACGGGCGGCTGAAGTGGGCCCTGCTTCCGGCCGGCGCCGCGCTGCTGGCCGCGTTCTGGGCGTGGGAGCGGCGCCAGACGCGACACGACCGGGCTCCCCTGGTCGACCTGCGGCTCTTCGCACTGCGCTCCTTCTCGCTCGGGGCACTGCTGAGCCTCGTGTACTTCGGCGGCTTCACGACGCTGTTCTTCGTCTACACGATCTTCCTGCAGAACGGCCTGGGCTACAGCGCGCTGGCCGCGGGCCTGTCGTCCATGCCGTTCGCGACGGGCACGGCGGTGGGTGCCGCGGTCGGCGGCCGCCTGGTCGTGCGCCTCGGGCGCAAGCTGGTCATCGCCGGGCTGTGCACCGTGACGGTGGGGATTCTCGGCGTCGTCGCGGCCCTGCACGGGGTGCCGGGCCGGGGCGTGGCCTGGGCGGCGGCGCTCCCCCTGCTGCTCGCCGGGATCGGCTCGGGCCTGACCACCTCCCCGAACACCACGCTCACCCTGTCCCTCGTGCCCGTGCGGCGGGCCGGGGCCGCGGGCGGAGTGCTGCAGACCGGGCAGCGCATCGGCTCGGCGGCCGGTGTCGCGGTGGTGGGCTCGGTGTTCTTCGCCCACCTGGCCAATCACGGTGACCCGGTCGCCGCGCTGCAGTACGGCCTGCTCACCTGCGTCGGCATCATCCTGCTGGCCCTCTGCCTGGCCGTCGCCGACCTGCGGGAACGCCAGGCCCGCCCGCAGCCGGAGCAGCCGAGGCAGACGGCGCGGCAGAAGGCCTAGCCGGGGCCGCGACCCTGCGCCTGCGGCACCCGTGGCCTCGTGACCGCGGCTTCATGGGCGGTGGTCCTGGCCATGACCGTGGCGAGGGCGGTAGCCGGGGCCGGGCCGGTGACTGTGGCCGGGAGGTGGCGGTGAGCGGGGCGGTAGCCGTGGCCGGGGCTTGGGGCTAGCCGTACGCGAGGTTCTGGGGGCGTGGGAGCCCGTTGCGAGGCCCGGCCCGGCCACGGCGGGGCCATGGCCGGCTCCGTTCGCCGGCCCGCACACGGCCGCTCTCGGGGCGCTCCCGCCCTCACGACCTGCGGCGCGGCTTGCCCTGCCTGGGTGTCTGCTTGGCTCCCGCCGCCCTGGCGCGTGGGGTGCGGCCCGTGGACTTGGCCGCGGGCTTCTGCCGGGCGGAGCCCGGTTCGGCGCGCTTGCGCTTCTGCTCGGGTGCGGGGGCCGCGGGCTTGCTGCGGCCCCGGGTGCTGTTGACGGTGCGGCCCCGGACGATCCCGATGAAGTCCTCCACCAGGTCGGTGGTGGCCTCCTCCGGCCAGGACAGGGCGATACTCGACTGGGGGGCGTCGGTGACCGGGCGGTAGGTGAGGTCCTTGCGGTGGTGGAGGCGGGCCAGGGACTGCGGTACGACCAGGAGGCCCACGTTCGCGGCCACCAGCTCGATCGCGTCCTCGGTCGTCGCGGGGCGCTCGAAGGCGGGCTCGCCGGGCGGCCGGTCCCAGTCGAAGACGTCGTCCAGGGGGTGGAAGAGCACTTCCTCGGCGAGATCGGCCACGGTCACCTCGTCCGCGGCCGTGATCAGGTGGTCCTTGGGGACGACGACCACCGTGGTCTCGGTGTAGAGGGGGATCGCGCTGAAGAACGTACGGTCCACCGGGAGCCGTACGAGGCCCACGTCGGCCTCGCCCGCGCGCAGCACCCCGGGTGCCTCGGCGGCCGGTACCTGCACGAGGGTGAGCGGGACGTCCGGCAGACGCTCGTTCCAGATCCTCACCCATTTGGCGGGCGTCACTCCGGGAACGTATGCGAGCCGGAACGACGGTGATTCCTCCGAGCCTGTCACCAGGCCAGGTTACCGGCCCTGGCCGCGGCCCACGGCCACCGGCCGTGGTCGGGCCCGGGGCACGCGGCCGATACCCTTGACGTCATGAGTTCGCAGCAGAGCACCCAGACGATGAAGCCCGCGACGGCGGCGAAGAAGCTGGGTGTGTACCTCCCCGCCACCCCCGCCTCGTTCCAGGAGGGCGTCATCTCGCGCGCCGAGCTGAACGAGCTGCAGGCGAACCCGCCGGAGTGGCTGAGCGAGCTGCGGCGCACCGGTCCCCACCCGCGTCCGGTGGTCGCCGCGAAGCTCGGCGTGTCCATCGCCGGCCTCGCCCGCGGCGGGGTCACCGAGCCGCTGACCACCGAGCAGATCGAGGCGCTCAAGCAGGAGCGGCCCGAGTGGCTGGAGAAGGAGCGCGCCACGCAGGCCGAGGTCCGCAAGGAAGGCGCGCGGGTCAAGCAGCTGAAGAAGGAGAAGCAGGAGCGCACCGACGGGCGCGACTGACCTTCCCCGGTTCTTTCCCGGACCCGTTGCCTCAACCTCATACAGAACATACAGAACGGTTTTTCCACAACGCCCTCCGGCCTGCGGAGGGCGTTGTCAGTGGCCTGCCCTACAGTTCCCGTCACTTGATCGAATGCGGTGCGGGGAGGCACGTATGGGGTGGGTGTCGGCAGGCGACTACGAGGTCGCCCTGGACGGCGGGAAGGTGGTGTGCCGCAACGCGTCCGGGCGACGGCTGAAGTCGGTGCCACCGAAGATCGCCGATGATCCCGCCGTCGTGGGCCTCAGGCAGCTCGTCGAGTGGCTGGAGCGGCACGAGCGGCAGTGCCTGGCCGATGCCGAGCGGTGGATGGTCCGCTCCCTGCCCGTGCCGCTCGCCGTCGTCACGCGCGTGTGGCCCGACCCGGCCTGGCAGGCGGCGCTGCGCGACCTCGTCGTGACCGGAGCCGACGGTCAGGTCGCCGGATTCCTGCGGGACGCCGATCCCGAGCGCGGCCTGGGCCTGGTCGACCTCGACGGCGACACCGTCCGCATCGCCCCCGCCCTCGTGCACATCCCGCACCCGGTCCTCCTGGAAGACCTGGAGGAGCTGCGGGAGTTCGCCGTCGAACTGGGCGTCGAGCAGCGCGCGCAGCAGCTCTTCCGCGAGGTCTGGCACCGCCCGGCCGCGCTCGACGCCGAGGCGACCGAGGTGGAGGAGTACGCGGGCGGCTCGTTCAAGGAGCTGCGCTTCCTGCACGGCCGGGCCACCCAGCTCGGCTACCGCGTGCGCGGCGGGTATGCCGTGTGTCCCGTCCTGGAGGACGGCCGGGGCGTCGAGGCCCGCGTGTGGGTCGGCGACTACGACGGCTACATGGAGACCGAGACCGGCCCGCTGGTCTGGTCCGACCCGGCGGGGCGGGTGCTGAGGCTCGGTCAGGTCGGGCCGGTGGCCTGGTCGGAGGGCATGCGCATGGCGGCCGCACTGTACGCGGGGCGGGACATCGAGGACGAGGAGCGCGCGGCATGACGTACGACGAGACCACGGCGGCCGCGCTGCTGGACGCCGGCGCCGTCCTGCCCGCGGGCAGCACCGCGCGGGAGGACGCCGACAGCCTCACCGTCCGCAGCTACACGCACCCCGCACTCGACGACCGGAGGGTGGTCCGGCTGGTGCCGGGCACGCTGGGTGAGGCGGAGGACCTGGCCCTGGAGTTCCTGGGCCTCGCCCGCGAGCCGGAGGCCCCGGTGATCGGGCAGGTGCGCCGGGAGACGCTGGGCTTCCCGGCCTGGGCTCTGGTCAACGACCCGGCGAACGGCCATCACGCGCTCGCCCTGGTGAAGGACGTCGAGCGGCTCGCCCGGCAGGCCAAGTCCCGCCCGGGCACCGCCAAGGAGGGCTTCGAGGCGCTCGGCGAGCGGCTGGGCCGGGCCGTGCCGCACTTCCTGCCGACGTTCTACGAACAGGCCGCGCGGGTCTTCCTGGAGCACGAGAACACCACGTACGCCGCCGCGTTCTTCGGCAAGGCCCGTGAGGCCGAGCGGGTGCACGCGCTCGCGGTGGACGAGGAGCGCCAGCGCGCCGTGTTCCTGGAGTTCGCCTTCGCCGGGGCACTGACCGTGAAGGCGCTCAAGGAGCATGTGCGGGACCTCGCCGGGCGGCTCGAACCGGCCACGGCCTGGGCGCAGTTCCGGCAGCTGACGGTGGAGCGCTGTGCGGCCGGGATGCCGCCGTACGCCTCACTGCCGCAGGACGCGCGCGGGCTGCTCAAGGCGGCGGGCCTGCCCCGGGTCACGGAGGAGTGCGCACTGGTCGCCGACCTCCTCGCCTCCCCCGCCGCGGTCCGCGCGCCCCGGTCCTTCTGGACCGCCTACCGCTCGGTGCTGGTCGTCCTCGCCGAGGAGCGGCCGGAGATCCGGCTCCGGCTGCTGGAGATCATGCCCGCCGGTCTCGGGCGGGACGCGGAGGACGAGGAGTTCTGGCTGGCGCTGCTCGCGGAGACCGGGGCCGACCGGCTGCTCACGGACGCCTCCGCGGCAGCCGAGCACGGCGCCGATCCGGCGGACTGGCTGTCCCGCTGGGCCTCCTTCCGCAAGCACGGCGGCTCCTACTCCCGCCGCTGCCCGGCCACGCTGGCGCTGGCCGCCCGCATGGCTCCGGTACTGCGGGACGCCGGCCGTCCGGTGGACCTGTGCACCGGCCGCTGGCACGCCGGCGCGGATCTGGACCTGCTGGACCTGTGCGCGGCCGAGCGCGTCCCGCTGTCGCTGCCGGACGCCGACGTGCCCGTGTATCTGCCGCTGCCCGAGTGGCTGCTGGACACCCGCGCCGGCCGGCGTGACCTGGCGGCCGTCACGGCCGACCCGCGCCTGCGGCGGTTGCTGCACCAGGCGGTGGACAAGGCCGGCGCACATCGGCGCGCCGGTGAACTGCTGACGTCGTTGGCCGCGCATCCGGTCCTCTCCGGGGTGCTGCGCGAGTGGCTGGACGAGGCCGCCGGCGACTTCACGCGCGCGGCGGGCCTGCCCGGCGCCCGCGCGGCGCTCGACCGGCTGCGTCCCTTCCGGGTGATCGCCTCCGAGGTCGCGCCGGACACGGTGGCCCGGGTGGCCGGCCGCGAGGTCGCGCCGCTGCTCGGGCGTACGGTGCGGGCCGGGATCCTCGACGAGCTGGGCTGGCCCGCCCTCGACGAGGCGCTGGCGCTGCTCGACGGTCGGACCAGGAAGGGCGAGGACGACGCGCTGGCCGTCCACGAGGCCTGGCCGGCGCTGGTCCTGTGCCGCCGGCAGAAGGCGGTGGTGGTCGGCCCGGATCGGATCCTGCTCGACCACGACCTGCGCCTGCCCCATGACCTGGACCGCTGGCAGCGCCCCCGCTTCCGGTACGTGGACGGCGAACTGCTCGTGATGTGGCGGCACGGCAGCAAGCAGTACGGCTACTGGTCGGCCCGGCCCGCCGAGGTGTTCGAGCTGGGCGGCGAGCAGCTGCCCTCCTGGTGGTCCGGCCAGGAGACGATCGTCCCGTCGATCCCGCTGGCGGGCGGCGGCCGGGCCACCGGAGGCCGCACCCTGCACGCCGGTGACACGGACCTGCCACCGTGCCGCGCGATCATCGGTGACGGCACCGCCCTGTGGCGTGAGGGCAGGCAGGGCCGGCAGACGGTGTGGCTGGAGTACGACCCGGTCACCGGGACGCACGGCCGCGCGTCCCTGCCCGCGCTGCTGCGCTCGGCGGTCCGTGAGGACGCCGCGCTGCTGCCCGGCGCGTGCGAGGTCCTGCCGCTGCAACCCGGCCTGGAGGGCAGCCCGTTCGGCACCGACGGCACGGTGCTGGGACGCTGGGTGCGCACGGAGGGCGAGGGTGCGGACGAGCGTCGTACGGCCGGGACACCGGACGGGCGGACGGTGTCGGTGGCAAGGGGCGACGGCGACCGGGCGGTCGTACCCTTCGGTGCCCTGCGACTGCCCGGCGGGGCCGAGCCGGTCGTCGTCCGACTGGGCGGCCACAGCGCCCGGTCGGGCGGGCACATCGGCCTCTTCGCCGGTGACGACACCTCTCCCGCCGGTCTGCTGGGCCGGCTGGCGCCGAACGACCGCGGTGGCGAGTACGCGGCCGGCACCCGGCTGGTGCCCCCGCTGCCCTTCTGGCACGCACTGCGCCCACGCGACGAGCAGGGTTCCGCGGTGCTGCGCGCCCTCGCCGACGAGCAGGCCGCGGAGCTGCTGCGGCTCACCGCACAGGCCCTGGCGATCCGTCAGGAGGCGCTGGCGGATGCGGGGTCGGACGAGACGGCGAAGGCCGCGGTACCGACCGCGGACACCGTCGCCTTGAAGGCGGTCGAGCACGTCCTGCCCGAGCTGACCGACGAGCGGCTGCGCAGGGGCGTCGCCGCCCTGGCCCGGTCGGCGCTGCGCATCACCGAGTCGGCCACCGCCTTCGCGACTCCCCCCGAGGAGGGGCCGCGACAGCCGCGCAACCGGACCGAGGGCATGTTCGCCGACTACAGCCCCGTGCACGGCGACGACCGCACCCTGCACGACGCGCTGTCCGGTGTCGTCGGACTGCACGGCTGGTGGTACGGCGAGCGGTGGAGCGTGCTCCGCCAGATCCGCGCGGTGAACCACGTGCTGTCCGGCAGGCCCGCCGACGGCACGCCGCTGCCCGGCCTGGAGCGACTCGGTGCCCTCACGGACGGCTGGACCAGCGAGGAGCACACCGTCCCGGCGATCGGCATGGTGTGGCCACCCGTCCTGGGCGTCCTGCGGGCGCTGGCGTACCGGGCCGCTTCGCCCGCCCTGAGCGACACCCAGCGGGAACCGCTGCTGTTGCTGGCCGAGGCCCTCGCGGAGGGGCCGCTCGTCGCGGCCGACGGCACGCTGCGGGAGCTGGTGCTGAGCGAACCGCAGGAGGGCAAGCAGGCGCAGCGGGCCGGGCAGGTACTGCGCCGGGCCGGGCGCACGGTGGTGATCGTCGGCCAGCAGGGCGTCGACGTCCAGCGGGAGCGCGTCAAGTGGCTGGCGCTGGACCACGATCCGTCCGGCGGGTTCGGGGCCGTCGCGCACTTCACGCTGGAGCAGGAGACGCGGTACGCCCCGACGATCTCCACCGAGGACCTGGCCGCCGTCATCCGTCTCGTCCGTGACAAGGGCGCCGCGCCCTGGCAGCCCTCGGCGCCCGAGGCGCTGGTGGCGGCGACCGGTGGCGCGCTGGGCCCGCTGCAGTCCACCGTGCTGCTCGCCGGACAGCCGCAGGAACCGGAGGCGGAGGCCCTCGCCGTCATCGGACTGAAGCCCCGGCAGCGGGAGTTCGGTGCCGCGTTGCTGCAGGGGCTGGGCGTGGAACGGCGGGCGGCGCTCATGGGCGCGCTGCTGCCGGACGACCCGGCCGCCCTGTGGACGGCGGGACCGGACCTCCAGGCCGCGGGGCGGGTGTGGGCCGAGCGGTTCGGCTCGCTCGTCCGGCTGCCGGAGGACCTCAGCGCCGAACTCGCCGGGATGCGCGCCGGAGGAACCCAGGACGTGCTCAACCCGTCCCGCACCCCCTGGCTGAGCCGCACCACGGTTCTGCGTCCGGACAAGGACGGCAACCTCGTCGCGGAGGACCCCCAGGCGATGCCCAGCGGCCACACCCTGACGGGGGCCGTCGGCGCGCTCTCCGCACTGGCGTACGTCCTGCCGTACGGCCACCCGCTGCGGGCCGCCCTGCCCGAGGGCCTGGCCGCGGTGCGCCGCCGGATGGCAGATCCGGAGCTGCTGCTCGGCCTGGACGTGGAGTTCACGGAGCAGGGCGGCTGCACGGCGGTGGAGCTGCGGAAGGTGTACGGGCTGCCCGCGACGGGCGGTGCCGACGCCTACGGCACGACCCGGGTCGGCGACGCGCTCGCTCTGCGCCCGGGCTACCGCGACACCGAGACGGTCCTGGTCCGACCGGCCGGCCTCACCGGGCCCGACGACGCGGTGTTCGGGCTGCTGGACGGCCTGGTGGGTCCGCAGCGCGGCCACGGACTGCGTGCGCTGCGCACGCTTCTCGGGGAGGAGCTGGGCCGCGCGGTCACGGCCGGCGCCGAGGGCCGCACGGGGTACGCCCAGGATCCGGCCGTCAGCGTGCCCGCGCTCGTCACCGAGGTGGCCGCCGCACACGGGCTGGGCGAGGACGCCGCCGCCCTCTACCTCCAGCTGCTGGCCCTGCCGGATCCGACGGACCGCAACTGCGCCCGCTGGACCGGCTGGAAACCAGCACGCCTGAAGAAGGCCCGCGCCGAGCTGGCCGCCACGGACCTCGTGGTGGAGGCCAAACGGCCGCGCGCCGGGCGGACGCTGTTCCTGCCGTGCGGCTGGCGCGACCTGAAGTCGCCCGCGCTGCCGGCGGAGACCTGGAAGGAGGGGCTGTACCCGATCGCGGACCACCGGCGCGCGATACCGCTGATCCCGGTGCCGGAGCTGTTCACGCGCGCCTGGGACCGCGTCCGCGCGGGCGACGCCCCGGCGTACGAACAGCTGACCACCCGCGCGAACCGCCGGGGACGGCGCCGATGACGTCCACGGTGCCGGTGTCCGCCCACCCCTCCCCTTCGGCCTCCGGCCGCACGCTCGTCCCGCCCTCCCTCCGTACCACGTCGAAGGATCCCCGCCGATGACCACCGCCCTCGCGCCCGACGCGACCCGTCAGATCGTCCCGCCCGAGGACCGGTACGCCATCGAGCTGGCCTTCCTCGCCGCCCACGACTCCGGTCCACGCCCGCCCGCCTGGCGGCTGACGCCCCGGGCCGTCGTCACGTTCGTCATGGGCAGCGGCGGCCGGGCGCTGCGGCTGCCCGACGACGCGGAGGCGCCGCAGGGGGTGCCGCGCCGGCTGGAGATCACCGGCAAGTTCGTCGGGGACCGCGCGCTGGTCGAGCGGTGTGTGGTGACGCTCGCCGGGGAACGGGGCCTGCTGCTCGTCGGCGAGCCCGGTACCGCCAAGTCCATGCTGTCGGAGCTGCTGTCGGCCGCCGTGTGCGGGACCAGCGGCCTGGTCGTGCAGGGGACGGCGGGGACGACCGAGGACCAGCTCAAGTACGGCTGGAACTACGCCCTGTTGCTCGCGCAGGGGCCCAGCCGGCAGGCGCTCGTTCCGTCGCCTGTGCTCACCGCGATGGCCCGGGGGGCGATCGCCCGGGTCGAGGAGGTCACCCGCTGTCTGCCCGAGGTGCAGGACTCCCTGGTGTCGTTGCTCTCCGAGCGGCGGATCGCCGTGCCCGAACTGGCGGGGAGCGAGGACGCGTTGGCGCACGCGGCGCCGGGGTTCAACCTGATCGCCACCGCCAACCTGCGGGACAAGGGCGTCTCCGAGATGTCGGCGGCGCTCAAGCGTCGTTTCAACTTCGAGACGGTCGGTCCCATTGCGGACCTCGACGCCGAGACGGCACTGGTGCGCGGCCAGGCCCGGGCGTCGGTGGAACGGGCGGGCGCGCCCTTCCAGGTGGACGACGCCGTCCTGGAGGCCCTGGTCACCGTCTTCCGCGATCTGCGGGAAGGCCGGTCGGCGGAGGGCTGGGAGGTGGAGCGGCCGTCCACGGTGATGAGCACGGCCGAGGCGGTGTCCGTGGCGGGCGCGCTGGGGCTGGCCGCGGCGTACTTCCCGGGGGACCGGGACGTCCTCGGGCTGCTGCCCGGCCATGTCCTCGGCGTCGTACGCAAGGACGACCCGGCGGACGCGGCGCGGCTGCGCGGCTACTGGGACGGCCCGGTCCGGCGCCGCGCCGAACAGGGTTCGGCCACCTGGCGCACGCTGTGGGAACAGCGCACGGTCCTGGAGGGCTGACGCTCGTGTCCTCCGTCTCCCCCGCCTCCTCAGTCCCCCCGCTCGACGCGTCGGCCGTGGCCCCCTCCGGTCCCGGCGCGGATCCCGGGATGCCGGCCGGTCCCGAGGCCGCCGTGGCGGCCCTGACCGCGCCGGGAATGCCGTACCTGATCGGGGTACGGCACCACGCGCCCTCCCTCGCCGCGGCCGTGCCCGCGCTGCTGGAAGCGGCCCGGCCTGATGTGCTGCTGGTCGAGCTCCCCGCCGACCTGCAGGACTGGCTGCCCTGGCTCGCCCACGAGGAGACCGAGGCTCCCGTCGCTCTCGCCGCCGCGCCGGGGGACGGCGCCGGGGGACCGGCGTTCTATCCCTTCGCCGACTTCTCACCGGAACTGACGGCCGTGCGGTGGGCCGCGCGCCACGGGGTACCGGTGATCGCGTGCGACCTGCCGCTGGCGTACCGGCAGGCAGGGACGGCAGAGCCGGGTGAGCCCGAGATCCAGGTGCAGGCCCGGGTTCCGGCACGGTCCCGGACCCTGGAGCCGGAGGCGGGCGGGGAGGGCGGGGCGGACGATGTCCCGGCGCCACGAACGGCCGAGCGGCGCGGGGCGGACGGTCCCCCGGAAGTGAGGGCCGGCGGGCACGGCGGTGCTTCTGTCGCGACCGGGCTCACCTCGGTGCTGCGCAACCGCCTCACCGGCCGCCCCGGAGACGATCTGTGGGACCGGCTGGTCGAGGCCGCCGCTCCCGGTTCCCCGCCGGAGGCACTGCGCCGCGCCGCCCTGCTGACGGGATGGGCGCTACGCGAGGAGGCGGTGGCCTCGGGCGGGGTGCCGGAGCTGGACCTGCGGCGGGAGCGGTGGATGCGGGCGTGCCTCGCCGCGGCGACGGCGCACGGCGAGCGTGCCGCCGTGCTCGTCGGCGCCTTCCACGGCCCGGCGTTCCTGGCACCGGCCGACGGCGACGCCCCTCCGCCGGCACGGTCCCCCGCCGACCGGAAGGCGCAGCCCGCCGACTCGACGTGGACGACCTCTCTGATCCCCTACGGCTACGCCCTGCTCGACGAACGCTCCGGCTACCCGGCCGGCATCCGTGACCCGGAGTGGCAGCATCTGGTGCTGGAGGCGGCCGGGGACCCCGCCGCACTGGAGGACGCGTTGACGCGGGCCGCGGTGCGTGTGTGCGCGGAGTTGCGGGCGCTCGGGCATCCGTCCGGGCCCGCCGACGCCCGGGAGATCGTCCGACTGGCCGGTGATCTCGCTCGGCTGCGAGGGCTGCCCGCGGCGGGCCGGGGCGAACTGGTCGAGGCCGTGCAGACGGTACTCGCCCAGGGGGAGCCGTACGGGCGCGGACGGGCCGTGGCCCGGGCGATGGAGAGGGTGCTCGTGGGCACGCGCACCGGCCGCCCGGCCCCGGACGCACCGCGCAGCGGCCTGGCTCCGGCGGTGGAGGCGGAGCTCGCCGAGCTGGGGCTGCCCGGCCCGGCGGACTCGGGCCGGGCAGCCGCCCGTGACCTGCGCCTTGACCCGCTCCGCTCGGAACGGGACCGCCGCCGTGAACTGCTGCTGCGGCGCCTCGCCGTGTGCGGCGTGCCGTACGGCGAACCCCAGGCCGTTCTCGGCACGGGCGGTGCCGACGCGCTCACCTCGCGCTGGGAGGTGCGCTGGACTCCGGCCACCGCGGCCATGCTGACCGCGGCCGGTGTGCGTGGAGTCACGTCGGCACAGGCCGCCGAGGGAGTGCTGCGCGAGGGCCGGCGCAGGGAGCGCGAGGAGGGCGGACCGACAGCGGCGCAGACCCTGCGCGGGCTGGAACAGGCGGCGGAGTGCGGCCTGCCCGGGCTCGCGGACGAGCGGCTGGCCGACGCCGCCGAGGTGCTGCCGGGTTCCGGCACACTGCCCGAACTCCTCGCGGGGCTCGCCCTGTCGGACCGGCTGCGGGCGGGACACATCGCCGGGCTCGGCGGTGACGACGACCGTACGGCGCGGGCGTCGGCCGTCGCGGACCTGCTGACCGCCGCCGCGGTGCGTCAGGTCGACGGGCTCACCGGCTCCGAGGACCCGGCCGACGCGCACGCCCTGCTCGAACTCGCCCACCGGGCCGACGCGCTGGGCGGGATACGGCTCACCGACGCGCTCGCCCGGCTGGCGGCCGGCGGATCTCCGCTGATGCGGGGCGCGGCCGGAGCCGTACGTGTGCTGCTGGGGCAGGAGGAGGCCGGGGCGTTCGGCGACCGGGTCGCCTCCTGGGTGGACGGCGCGTGCGATGCCGGGTCCCGGTCGGCGCTCACGGCGCGGCTGACCGGGCTGCTGAGCACGGCCGGGCCGCTGCTGGAGTCGGCGGCACCCGCGCTGGAACCCCTGCTGAACCGGATCGCGGAACTGCCCGACCGGGACTTCCTGGAGCGGCTTCCGGCGCTGCGCGGCGGTTTCGACACGCTCAGCCCGGCCGCCCGCGACCGGCTGCTGGCCACCGTCGAGCAGCGCCTGGGCGGGGAGCGTCCGGACGACACCGGCAGCGTCGATCCCGCGGCCCTGGCCCTGTGGACCCGTGCCGATCTCACGGCCCGCGAGACGCTGGCCGGACTGGGTCTGCTTCCGCCGCCCCGGCCGGCCGGCGCGATCCCCACGCCGCATGCCGGGGATCTCACAGCCTCCGAAGTCCCCACGCCGGCCTGCCCGGGCGGCCACACGGGCGACGGCCAGCAGCTCGTCCCGGCCGACCGCTGGCGCCTGCTGCTCGGCCGCAGAAGCGATGAACTGTCCCCCGCCGCCCGGCCGTTGGCGACCGCACTGGACGAGTTGTACGGCAGCGGACGCGGTGAGGGCAGCCGAGGGGACCTCCCGGGGCAGGGCGGCTCGGGGCCCGGTGGCGGACGTACGGCGCCGTATCCCGGTGTGCGGGAGTGGTCCGAGGAACTGGCCGCGCTGTTCGGGCCGGGCATCCGCGAGGAGGTGCTGGCCGCGGCTGCCGCGGCCGGCCGCCAGGATGTCCTCGCCGAGCTGGACCCGGCCGCCGTACGGCCCTCCGTCGACCTGTTGCGCTCGGTGCTGCGGCACGCCGGCGGTCTGCCGGAGGCCCGGCTGGCCGCACTGCGTCCGCTGGTCCGGCGCCTGGTGGACGCCCTGACCCGGCAGTTGGCGACCCGGCTGCGCCCCGCGCTGCACGGCACCACCCTGCCGCGCCCCGGCCGGCGCCCCGGCGGTGGCCTCGACCTGGCCCGCACGCTCCGGGCGAACCTGGCCACGGCCCGCCGGATGCCGGACGGCACGGTCCGGGTCGTACCCGAACGGCCGGTGTTCCGCAGCCGGGCCCGGCCGTCGGCCGACTGGCGCCTGATCCTGGTCACCGATGTGTCGGGATCCATGGAGGCGTCCACGATCTGGGCGGCGCTCACGGCCTCGGTGCTGGCCGGGGTGCCCACCCTGTCCACGCACTTCCTGGCCTTCTCCACCGAGGTGATCGACCTGACCGGCCATGTCGAGGACCCGCTGTCCCTCCTGCTGGAGGTCAGGATCGGCGGCGGCACCCATGTCGCCGCGGGACTGCGGCACGCACGCACCCTGGTCACCGTGCCCTCGCGCACGCTCGTCGTGGTCGTCAGCGACTTCGAGGAGGGCTATCCGGTGGGCGGACTGCTCGCCGAGGTCCGCGCCCTGGTGGATGCCGGCTGTCAGGTGCTGGGCTGCGCGAGCCTCGACGACACGGGCCGGCCCCGGTATTCGACCGGTGTGGCGGGACAGTTGGTGTCCGCGGGCATGCCGGTGGCCGCTCTCAGCCCGCTCGAACTCGCCCGCTGGGTAGGGGAGAAGATCGCATGAGCCCGCTCCTTCCCCCGGTCGCCCCGGGTGTGACCGCCGAACTCGTCGCGGCCCTGACGCCCCGGCTGCGCAAGCGGCTCGACGGAGGCATCGCCAAGCTCGCGGACCGGCCGGTCGTCCGCGACGGCGACACCGTGCGCATCGCCGTCGACGACGACACCGATCTGGAGCTGCACGCCCCGGACGGCACGGTGAGCAGCGCGGACGCCATCCGCTGCGGCTGTCTGCTGGCCCCGGACTGCCTGCACCGCGCCGCGGCCGCCTCGGCTGCCCCGGTCGCCGAGGACGCCCCTGCCGAGAAGCAGTCGATCAGTTCGGAGGCACCGGCGGGCGCCGCGCCGGAGGAGGCGGAGCCGGAGGCGGCCGGCGCCGAGCAGCGCACCGCCGCGCTCGCGCTGCGCACCGCCGCGGCCGCCGTGCTGGAAGCGGGTGCGGACGGTGCGGGAGCGGTGCTCCAGGCGGAGCTGTTGCGGGCCGCCCACACGGCGCGGCTCGCGGGCCTGCACCGGGCCGCCGCCTCCGCCGTCTCCGTGGTCACGGCCCTGCGCGCGGCCCGCGCCGCCGACCCGGCCTACCGCCTGGCGGACCTGGTCGCCGGCCTGCGTGACGTCCTGTCCGTGGCCCACCGCGTCCCGCACGCCACCGGCGCCGAACTGGCCGCACTGCGCGGCACCGCACGGCAGCCCTACCACCCGGACGGCTCGCTGCGGCTGTACGGCGTGTTCTGCGAACCCGTGCTCACCGCGAGCGGCTACGCGGGTGCCGTCACCTGGACCGCCGACGCCGAGGGCCGGCTGTACCAGGTGTCCGATGTCGCTCCGGGCGGTGCCGGGCGCGCGGTGGGCGCGGCCGACCGGGCGGTCCGGCTCGGCGACACGGCCCTGACCCACCGGGAGCTGTCCCGTGCGGGCCTCGCGGTGTCGGGGGCCACCGTCTCCCCCACCGGGCGGCTCGGAGCGGGCGCCGGAGTGCGGGCGGTCGGGGCGTCCGGTGCCGGCTGGCGCGAGGAACCGCTGGACCGGCTCTGGAGAGTCCCCGTGGCCGAGCAGCTCACGCGTGCGCTGAACGGCGACCACGGTCTGCTGTTCCTGGAGGTCACTCTGCTCGGCACGGTGGCGGAGGCGGCGGGCGACTGTCTGCTCGCCGGATGCGACGGCGCCGTCCTGCGGCTGACGGCCGCACATGACGATCCCGCGCTTCCGCACCGGGACAACCTGCGTCTGCTGTCCGCCGCCCGGGGAACCGGGCTCCGGGTCGTCGCCCGGCTCACCCCCGCCCCGCATCCCCGCGCCCAGCTCCTCGCGACCGAGCATCCGGCGCGGTCCGGCACCCGGGTCGACGTGGGCCTGGACCGGCTCCAGCGCGCGGACCTGCCCACGGCACCCGCCTCCCCGGTGCGTGCGGCGCCGAGTCCCAAGGAGGCGCCGGTCCATCTGCTGCGCCGCCGCGTCCAGCAGGCGGTCTCGGGCGGCCGGCGCGTGCTGTCCTTCCCCGGCGAGACGACCGCCGACGCCCGGCGGCTGAGCCGGTCCGGGCTGGCGACGGCGGGCGGTCTGCTGGAGGAGCTGCACGCGGCGGCGGCGGAGCGCTCCCGCGACGTGTTCGGCCGCCTGCTGCCGGCGGACCCCGTTCGCTTCACCCACGCCTGGCTGGCGGCGGCCCGTTACACGGAGGAGCTGGACCGCGCGCTCTGCCTCGCGGCCTGGTCGGGGTGACGCCCGGGCCGGCTGCGGGCGCGCTAGGGCTGCGACTTGCCGCCGTGCAGCGCCACGGCCTGTGTCCGGGAACCCAAAAGAATATGAACGGAATACAAAGGCAATAAGCAGAGGCCCCGCCGAAAGGCGGGACCTCTGCCATCTCATACGCTTCGGCGTCAGGCGGGAGTGATGTTCTCCGCCTGCGGGCCCTTCTGGCCCTGCGTGACGTCGAAGTTCACCCTCTGACCTTCCTGGAGCTCACGGAAGCCCTGGCCGGCGATGTTCGAGTAGTGGGCGAAGACGTCCGGGCCTCCGCCGTCCTGCTCGATGAAGCCGAAGCCCTTTTCCGCGTTGAACCACTTGACGGTGCCAGTAGCCATGTCACATCTCCTTGGGGGCGGGGACCCACGCCGTGTGAACCCCTGCGTCGCCACAATGAGCCCCGTCCGGACAAGCACCGGAGATACAGAAATGCCCGGCGAAACACGACCGCCCAGACACTTGAAGTTTTCGGGAACTACAACTGCAACTACCTCAATTTTAGCATGGAACACGCAACCGCCCTGCGCGGAAGGTGAAATTTCGAACTCGTACAAGAGCGCATCACCTGGAGGCCTCAGCGGCAGTCGAGCAGCCCCGCGCTGCGCTTGGCGTCGAGTATCCGGCGCACGCTGCCGTTGACCTTGGCCCGGAACGAAGCGTCCTGCCGCATCCGGGTCTGGATGGCCTGTGCCATCGCGGGTACGGTGCTCGGCCGCACCGTGAGGATCATGTCCCCGCCCGCCGCGATGAAGTTCACGGCCCGCTGGGCAGGACTGAAGGACCGTACCGCGACCGCGTTCCCGAGATCGTCCGAGATGACCACGCCCTTGAAGCCGAGTTGGCCGCGCAGCAAGTGATCGATGACCGTCGGTGAGAAGGCCGCCAGGTGCTTGGGGTCGATCTTGGCGTAGGTGGCCGACGAGATCATCACGAAGGGTGACCCGGCCCTGATTCCGGCCCGGAACGGCGTGAGGCTGGAACTGCCCGCGGTCGTCACCGAGTCGACGACGTCGGCGGTGGTGTCGGTGTTGCCGATCACCTGGCCCAGCCCGGGAAAGTGCTTGAGCGTGGTCATCACGCCCGCCTGTGCGAAGCCGGCGGCGAAGGCGCTGGTGTGGGAGGTCACGGTGTCCGCGGTATGGCCGTACTCCCGCTGGAAGGAACCGATGGGGATGTTGCGGGCACCAAGAGCGGCCGGGACCACGTCGGCGACCGGTGCCAGGTTCAGATTGACCCCGGCCGCCTTGAGCTGCTGGGCCCATCCGGCGGCCTGGGTACGCAGCGTCGCGGTAGGCCAGCTGCCCTGGGTCAGCCCGCTGGGGATGGCCGAGAAGCCGGGTCCGTTGAGCACCTGCACCCGGCCGCCCTCCTGGTCGGTCGCGACCAGGAGACCGACCTGCCGGCCGGCGACCCGGTCCGCTTGGCCTCGGAAACCGTCGACGATTCCTCTGGTCGCCGACGTACCGGCGGTGCTGCGGCCGGTCAGCATGACGGATCCGACATGGTTGGCGCGCAGAGTGCCCAGCTGGGCCGGGTCGGGGTGAGCGGCGGCGATTCCGCCCATGAGGAGCTGTCCGGCCAGTTGAGCAGTGGTCATGCCGGACATGTAGCGGTCGGTGCAGGTGGCGGCGGGCGCCGACGGGGCGGTACTCGCGGCGGCCGGGGCGGCTTCGGTGCTGCCACGGCTCGGCGATGCGCTGGCGGCACCCGGATCTCGTGCGCCATGGCTGGCGGCGAGGGATCTGGAGGAGTCGGCTGTTGCCCCGACCGATGCGCCGCAGCCTGTGACGGCGAGTGCCAGAGTGACCAGCGGGACCCCGGTACGCAGGGCTCTGCAGCGGCGCCTCATGGGCTGCTGCCGGACGCGTATGGACATGCTTCTTCTCCCGGCCTGGACGACCCGGGACTGCCGCGTGCTGCGCAGGCGCCTCCGTCACGGCGAGCCCGGCTTGCTGCGTCCATCACACGGTACGTTATTGAGCATTTGTTCGCCCCTTGGCACATGTGGGGGATCTGTGGCGGACCGGTGCGGCGATACGGCGGCGCGTGGCGGACTGACGGACGTGGCTTCTGGACGGCTTCCCCTGGCGGGGCGTGGGCTGGGTGCGGTGCGAGCTGACTGGCCGTCGTCTTGCGGGAGTTCAGATGCCGCCGACGGCCACGGCGTAGTGGTCCGCGGTGGAGCCGGCGAGCCGCTCCACCCGGTGGTTGGGGATGCCGGCGGACGCCACCACTCAGTTCAGCTGACGGCCGTTGTCCTGGGTGGGCAGTCCGGTGTTGTGGACGTGGGCGCCGGGCGGAAGGGCGAGGCGTCCCGGCTCGTTGTTGAAGTCGGCCCCCACGGTCAAGTCGGCCCCCACGGTCCACGACCGGCCGGACGGCGACGCCGTCCTGGCAGGCGCCAGGCGGTGTCGGGCCTGCTTCCTGCACGGCCACTACCTCGGCGGCCTGGATGTAATTACCGACGGTAATCACCTCATGCCTCTTCCGTACGTCGGGTGGCGCGCTGTCGCGCACCGAGCCCCCGGTGATCCAACTCGACTCGAAATGAAGGGAGTTGGAGGCTCTGGAAGTTGGTCTACCGGATCCTGGAGCGGTGCTTCCAGGCGGCCTGCCGGAGAAGGAACGTGGCCTCGTTCACGCTCTCCCGGCCCTCGTGGGCCGGGTGGCTGCGCGCCCCGCGTCCTGCACCGCCCGCACTCGTAGAGTCCATCGCCCCCCAGGGCGCGCATCATCGAAGGAGGGGACACCGTCGACGAGGAGTGGCGATGAGGCTGTCGTTCCTTGAACCCCTCTACGCGGAGCCGGGCCCGTTCGCCTCCGTGTACCTGGACACCTCCCGAAACGTGGAGCATCCCGATCGGGCGATCGCGCTGCGCTGGCACCGGCTGCGCGAGAGTCTGTCCCGTCAGGGCTCGGACCGGGCGCTTCTGAACGTACTGGAGGAGGTGGTCGGCGCCGACACAGACGTGCCGGGGCCGCACGGTCAGGCCATCTTCGCCGCCCACGGCACGCTCGTCATGGACGGGGAGCTGCCCAGGCCCCCCAAGCAGGACTCCGCGCGCTACAGCACCCTGCCGGACGCGATGCCCCTGGTCACCCAGCACGTTCCGGAGATCCCCTACATGGCCGTGGTCGTCCACTACGGCGGCCTTCCGACCGCCGAGACCCACGGCTGGGTGACTGTGGAGGCGGAGACCGGCACCTGGCCCGCGTCCACCGTCACCCCGGGTGAGCGGCTGCACCGCAGGGTCGCGGTGGCGACCTGGCACCGCGCCTCCCTCCGGCTCGGTCACCAGCTGGACGAACGGGCGCGGCGCGCCCATGCCGACGCCGTCGTCGTGGGCGGGGACGAGTGGGCGTGCAACGTACTGATCCGCCGCCTGCCGCACACCCTGCGGGACAAGGCCGTACGCGTGGGCGGCCGGACCCCCACCGACACCGGACGCGCCCTGCTGGAGCCGCAGCTCGACGGCGTCTTCCGCGACCACATGGCCGCGCACGACCGGGAACTCGTGGACATCTTCATCGGCCGGCGTGCCCTGGACGGACCCGTCACGGACGGGCTGGCCGCCACCGTCGCCGCCCTCCAGCGCGGCCAGGTCGCGGCGCTGCTGCTGAACCGACCGCCAGGGTCTTCGCTGCGGCTCTGGGTGGGCTCCCAGCCCACCCAGCTCGCCGTGACCGAGGCGGAGCTGGTGTCCTTCGGCGTGCGGGCCCCGCGCGAGGAACGCGCCGCCGAGGCCCTCGTCCGGGCCCTCGTAGGCACCGGTGCCGAGCTGGTCGTCGTACCGGAGAGCGAGCTGAGACTGGACGAAGGCGTGGGCGCCCTGCTGAGGTACACCGACCCGGGGACCCCGTCCTGACGCCGACGCACTGTGCCTCCCGGATCACAGGTCGCCCGTGGCGTCCGACCGCCCGGGATCGCGCCGCGCGCGGAACATGCCGACACTGGGCTGGAGCGGCAGCGCGGCGTACGAGGGGCGGACGGGGCACATGGACAGGAGCGGGAGCGGCGCGGAGGAGACGGACGTTTCGATCACGCCGCCCGAGAGCTGGGCGGTGGGCCTGCCGGCGGTGGCCGACCCGCTGTGGTGCTCCCTGGAACAGACGACGGTCCGTCGTACGACGCTGACGCCGCTCGGCCTCGACCAGACCAAGGGCTTCGACGGCCTCGGCTGCGCCTGGCCGGAACCAGCCCCCGCTCACCGGCGGTCCGATGGCCCGTGAAGGAACCCCTGAAGACCTGGTTCGCGCGGCCCAGACCGTGGGCGTGACCGACGCCCGTCTCCTGGAGGCCGTACGCAGCGTCCCCCGAGCGGAATTCGTCCCCGCGGACGAGGCGGCATCCGCGTACCGGGACACGCCCGTTCCGCTCCCCCACGGGCAGGTGACCACCCAGCCCTCGCTGATCGCCATGATGGTCTCCGCTCTCGGCCTCACCGGAGACGAACAGGTCCTTGAGGTCGGGACCGGATACGGCTGGCAGACCGCGCTGCTGGCCCGCCTGGCCGCGTACGTCGTCAGCGTCGAGCGCTGGCCCGACCTGGTCGACGAGGCCCGCCTGCGGCTGGCCGGGCAGGGCGTCGGCAATGCCGAGGTCGTACTCGGCGACGGGACCCTGGGGATGCCGGCCCGTGCCCCGTACGACGCCGTCATCGTCTGCGCGGCCTTCCCGCGAGTGCCCGAGCCGCTCGTGGATCAGCTCCGCGCCGGTGGCCGGCTCGTCCAGCCGATCGGGCAGGGCGGCCGGGAGCGCGTCGAGCTGTACGAGCGGCGGGCCCGCGGCCTGGTGCACCGCAGGACGGTCACCGCGGCCCGGTTCGTCCGGCTGTACGGCGCCCATGGCTACGACCAGCGGTGACGCGCTCAGCGCTGGTAGGTCCCGACCAGGGTGCCGGAGGCCAGCTCCCTGCCCCTCAGGGCACGGTGCACGTCCTCGGCGCTCGGGTGGCCGTGCAGCGGCAGCGGCTCGGACAGGGCGTACACGCGGAAGAAGTAGCGGTGCGGCCCGTGCCCCGGCGGAGGCATCGGCCCTCCCCAGCCCACGCGGCCGAAGCCGTTCGGCCAGGGCAGACCTCCCTGGGGTTTCTGGCCCTCCGCCGCCCCGGTGGTCCCCGGATCGATGCCGGTCACCAGCCAGTGCAGGAAGGTCGCCCCCGGCGCGTCCGGGTCCTCACACAGGAGTACCAACTCGGTGGCCTCGTCGGGGACCCCCGACCAGGTCAAGGGCGGTGAGATGTTCTCGCCCTCCCCGCTGTACCGACGGGGGATCACCGTCTGGTCGTCGAACGCGGTGCTGCTGAGTTCAATTCCGCTCATGCGCGCCGCTCTACCCGCAACGGCGGCTCCGGCACCGGTCCGCACCCCAAAACGCCCGCTCGGCCGAGCCCACCCGGGCCGCCTCCGAAAGCGAGGGGGAAGATGGCGGTGTGCCGACGAGGATCCTGATCGAGGGCCGTCCTGGCGCGGGCAAGACGACCGCCCTGCGTCGGCTCGCGGCGCTGCTGCCCACCCACACGGCCGGCGGCTTCACCACGGAGGAGATCCGGCGATGCGGCGCCCGCGTCGGATTCGCCCTGGAGACCCTGGCGGGCCGACGAGAAGTACTCGCCCATGTCGACCTGCCCGGTCCGCCACGGGTGGGGAAGTACGGCGTCGATGCGGACGTGATGGAACGACTGGCGCTGCCGTCGCTTCGGCCGACAGCGACCGACGAGGCAACAGGGAGGCTGGTGCTCATCGACGAGCTGGGGCGGATGGAACTGGCGTGCACGGCGTTCCGGCACGCGGTCGACGCGCTGTTCGTCGCAGAGGTCGACGTCGTCGCCACGGTCCACACGCACCGCGATCCGTTCACCGACGCCCTCAAGCGGCGCACCGACATCGAGGTCATCCAGCTCACCCCGGCAAACCGGGACGTCCTGCCGGGTGAGCTCGCGGCCCGGCTGCGGCAGCCCCGGACCCATGGAAGGCCGCCCTCTCACGGATGAGAGACCGGCCTCCGGCCTGCTGAAAGCAGAGATCGGATGGGGTGCGGCCGAAGCGGGACGTGCGGGCTGGATTGTTGGCCTCAACCCTGATACATCACCTCGTCATGGCCATGAAGGCAATGGAACTGCACTGCATCAACCGTTGGGAGGCGTCCTTCCTGCGCGAGGAGGTGGGCGGCTATTTCGCCCACGGCATCGAGTGCAGGCCGGGCGCGACGGTACTCGACGTGGGCGCCAACATCGGTGTGTTCTCGGCGGCCGTCTATGAGCGGCTGGACGGGAACGTGCGGATCTACGCGTTCGAGCCGGTGCCGCCACTCCACGCGACGCTCGACCGCAATGCCCGCGAGTTCTTCGACGGACGTCTGACCGCGCTCCCCTACGGCCTGGCGTCCCGTGAGGACGAGCTCGATTTCAGCTATGTTCCGGCCGCCACGATCTTCTCCTCCTCCTCGCGGGATCAGGGGAACATCGAGGCTGAGCGGCGGCGGGTCACCGCGAGCGTCGTCGAGATGATCCGCCAGGGCGGCCTGGGACCGGTCCTGCGCCGCGTACCCGCTCCCCTCCTCACTCTTCTCGTCAGCCGCAAGCTGCGGGTGATGCGGCGGCTCGAGACGCACCGGGTGAAGGTCAGGCCCCTGTCATCAGCGCTCGACGAGCAGGGCATCGACCACATCGACCTGCTCAAGATCGATGTGGAAGGCGCCGAACTCGATGTGCTCAAAGGCATCGAGGAACGGCATTGGCCGCTGGTCCGCCAGGCCGTCGTCGAGGTGGAGCGCTGGCAGCAGAACCACGGCACGGTCTGCGAGATCCTCCGCACGCACGGCTTCACGGTGAGCACGGAGCAGGATTCGGTGCAGCAGGCCGGCGACATCGGCATGGTGTTCGCGCTGCGCTCGGGCTCTTCGCAGGGCCACGGAACCGGCGCCCCGCCCTTCACGCCGGCGATCTGAGTGCCGTAGACCTGCCTACGGCCCTCGTCGACCAGCGTGCGGTCGCGCAGGAAGGCCGGCTCACGCGGGCCGGCCGAGCCTGCCGACACCGCCTGCTGCATCATCCGGCGAGGTCATCGCTGTTCGCGCGGGGGAAGTGCGCGCTTGTCGAACCTCGTGGCCGCATCTGGGTGGACGCGGCCCAGCCGGCCCCTTTCCTCGTTCGTGGAGAAGTCACCCGACCCGCCGGACAGCCCCTAGCCTGCTGCCCAGGGGGTGTTCATGAGCGACCGGGACCTGTCCGAGTACGAACAGATGTGGACCACTGAACGCGATCAGTGGCTGCTTCTCCGGACCGACGCAGGCTACTTGCCGATCCTGAAGGGTGATCCGCCGATGGCCGAGGTCATCTGTGACGACGACCTGGCGGGCCTCGTGGTCGCGAGAATGCTTGCCGAAGGAATCGCAGTTGTAGACGCTCCCGGTAGGGGAGATCCTCACCCGCGAGCAGGGGGCCAAGCGGCGCATCGCGCACATCGTCCACGCCCTCCCCGCGGCACAACGAACCCGCGATGAATTCCACGGCCTTCGCGTACGCGCGGACGAGGACGGGAAGCGCGTGCGCGGGAACCGGCAGACCAGGAGACGGCGGTCATCGACACGGGCAGCGCTCTTCGCGGTGCTCTCGGCCGTCCGAGAGCGAAGTGTCGGACAGCACCCTGCCGCACCGGACAGCGCATCCGTGGACCTGCCTGGCCGAGCACGCGGTACGCCCAGGGCGCGCCCCGTTGTGCGTGCGGTCGACCGACGTACTGTGTGCCGTGACCAACGCAGTCAAAGGGGTGGGGATGCCTGAGTTCCAGGGCGAGTTGGTGCGTGCGCTGCCCGGAACGTTGCGGGGACACTCGGCCCGGCTGGGAGGCAAGACCGCCTACCGCGATGCCCGTCGATCCGTCACCTACCGGGAGCTGGAAGAACGCACGGGCCGGCTGGCCGGGCATCTCGCACGGCTCGGGGTACGGCGCGGGGAACGCGTCGCCCTCGCCCTCGGCAATCGCGTGGAACTGGTGGAGGCATGTCTCGGCGTCCTGCGGGCCGCGGCGGTAGGCGTGATACTCAACACCGGCGCTTCCGATGAGGAGTTGGCGTACTTCCTTGACGACAGCGGCGCGACCGTCGTCCTCACCGAGGAGGAACTGCTGCCGCGGGTCAACCCGCTGGCATCCGCCCGGCCCGGGACGCGCGTGGTCGTCGTCGGCCAGGGGGACGTGCCGCACGATGCGCTCGGGTTCGAGGACCTGGTCGGCACCGATCCGGGCCGTCCGCCCCGCGACGACCTCGGCCTCGACGACCCCGCCTGGATCCTGTACACCTCGGGCACCACCGGGGAGAGCAAGGGCGTCGTCTCCACACAGCGCTCCGCGCTCTGGTCGGTGGCGGCGGCCTACGTGCCGGCATACGGGCTGGCGGAACATGACCGGCTGCTGTGGCCCCTGCCGATGTTCCACTGCTACGCCCACTCGCTGTGCCTGCTCGGGGTGGTGTCGGTCGGTGCCAGCGCCTATCTGCTGGAGCGGGGCGGGAACGTCGCCGAGGCGCTCACCACCGAGCCGTTCACCATGGTGGCCGGGGTCCCCGCCACCTACCGTCTGCTGCTGGACTCGCTGCGGCGGACACCGGCTGCCGTGCCCTCCTCGCTGCGGTTGTGCGTCACGGCGGGCGCACCCTGCCCTCCGGAGCTGAAGGCCGAGGTCGGGGGCGTACTCGCGGCCCCGCTGCTCGACGGCTACGGCTCGACCGAGACCTGCGGCAAGATCGCCGTCAACCGCCTCGACGGGCCCCGCGACGACGACTCCAGCGGTCCTCCGCTGGAGGGGCTCACCGTCCGGCTGGCCGACCCGCGCACCGGTGCCGAGCTCGCCGACGGGGACGAGGGGGAGATCTGGGTCCGCGGTCCCAGCCTGATGACCGGCTACCACAACCGTCCCGACGCCACGGCCGAGGTGTTCACCGACGGCTGGTACCGCACCGGAGACCTCGGCCGTCGCCTGCCGCACGGCTCTCTCCGCGTCACCGGCCGGGTCAAGGAGCTGATCATCCGGGGCGGTCAGAACGTCAACCCGTCCGAGGTGGAGCAGGCGTTGCTCCTCTGCCCGGACATCACCGACGCTGCCGTGGTCGGCAGACCGCACGACGTCCTGGGCGAGGTACCGGTCGCCTTCGTCGTCCCGGGACCCGATGGCATAGACCTGGCGCGGGCGCTCGAGGTCTGCCGGGCGCGGCTGTCCGGTTTCAAGGTGCCGGACGAGGTCTACGAGACCGAGTCCGTACCCCGCACCCCCTCCGGCAAGGTCGTCCGGGCGGCGCTCGCCGAGCAACTGGCGCAGCGGCTCGCGGCGGAGCGGCAGACCGCCTCGGCCGAACTCCGCGCGCGGCTGTCGGCGGTGCCCGACGCCGTCCTCGACCTGGTGCTGGAGCACACGGCGCGGACGGCCGACGTGCCCGCGCAGCAGCTGGACCCCGACCGGCCGTTCACCGCGCTCGGGCTCGCCTCGCTCGGCGGTGTGCTGCTGCGCGACCGGCTGGGCACCGCGGCCGGTCTCGATCTGCCCGCGACGCTCGTGTTCGACCACCCCACACCCGTCGCCGTGGCACGACTCGTGCACGACGCGCTGCGCGGCGAACACCGCGCCGGGGCGACCGGCGCGTCCGACGGCGAAACGGGCACGGAGCCCGGGGAGCCGATCGCCGTCGTGTCCATGGCCTGCAGATATCCGGGCGGTGTGGAGTCCCCGGAGGACCTGTGGTGGTTGCTCGCGGACGGCATCGACGCGACGTCCGACTTCCCCGCGGACCGCGGCTGGGACGTGGCCGGGCTGTACGACCCCGATCCCGATCGCCTCGGCACCTCCGTCACTCGACGGGGCGGCTTCCTGCACCGGGCCGCCGAATTCGACGCCGCGTTCTTCGGCATGTCGCCCCGTGAGGCACTGGCCACCGATCCTCAACAGCGGTTGCTGCTGGAGACCGGCTGGGAGCTCCTGGAGCGGGCGGGCCTCGACCCGTCGGGGCTGCGCGACAGCGACACCGGTGTGTTCGTCGGTGTCATGCACAGCGACTACGCGGGGCGTCTGCTGCACCAGGCGGGGCACGAGCTGGAGGCCCATCTCGCCCTCGGATCGGCGGGCAGCGTGGCCTCCGGCCGGATCGCGTACACCCTCGGCCTGCGCGGGCCGGCCGTGACCGTGGACACGGCGTGCTCGTCCTCCCTGGTGGCGATCCACTCGGCCGCGCGGGCCCTGCGCGACGGCGAGTGTTCGCTGGCCGTCGCCGGCGGGGTGACCGTGATGGCCACGCCCGCGCCCTTCCTGGCGTTCAGCAGGTTGCGCGGACTGGCCCCGGACGGCCGGTGCAAGCCGTTCTCCGCGGCAGCGGACGGCACCGCCTGGGGCGAGGGGGTCGGCCTGGTACTGCTGGAGCGGCTGTCCGACGCACGGCGCAACGGGCATCCCGTGCTGGCCGTGCTGCGCGGTTCGGCTGTAAACTCCGACGGCGCCTCCAACGGTCTGACCGCGCCCAACGGGCCCGCACAGCAACGGGTGATCCGGGCGGCACTCGCCGACGCGGGCCTGTCCCCGGCGGATGTCGACGCCGTCGAGGCGCACGGCACCGGCACCGCGCTCGGGGACCCGATCGAGGCACAGGCGCTGCTGACCGCATACGGTCCGGGCCGGCCCGCCCAACGCCCCCTGTGGCTGGGCTCGTTGAAATCCAACCTCGGTCACACGCAGGCCGCGGCCGGAGTCGGCGGCGTCATCAAGACGGTCCTCGCGATGCGGCACGGCATCCTCCCGCGCACCCTGCACGCGGACGAGCCGTCGCGCCGGGTGGACTGGTCGTCGGGCAGCGTACGGCTGCTGACCCGACAGGAGGAGTGGCGGCCGGAGGCCGGGCGTCCCCGCCGGGCCGCCGTGTCGGCGTTCGGGATCGGCGGAACCAACGCGCACGTGATCCTGGAGGAGCCCGAGCCGACGCGCGCCACCGTCCAGAAGCCCCATGACCGGGCGGCCACACCTCCGCTGCTGCTTTCCGGCGCGAGCCCGGCCGCCTTGCGGGCTCAGGCCGAACGGACCGCCGCCGCCCTGCGCGAACGACCCGGACTCGACCCGCTCGACGTGGCGTTCACCCACGCCACCGCCCGGGCCGCGCTCCCCCACCGGTCCGCGCTCGCCGCCGACGACCGCGCGAGCCTGCTGAGCGCCCTGGACGCCCTGGCCGAGTCAGCCGAGCCGCACGCGGGCGCCGTCGGCCGACTCGCCCTGCTGTTCACCGGCCAGGGCGCCCAGCACACGGGTATGGGCCGCGAGTTGTACGTCGCCTTTCCGGTCTTCGCCGGCGCCTTCGACGCCCTGTGCGAGCGCTTCGACGCCCATCTGGACCGCCCGCTGCGCCCGGTGCTCTGGGAAGCCGACGAGGGCCGCTTGCTGGATCGTACGGACTTCGCCCAGGCCGCGCTGTTCGTCTTCGAAGTGGCCGTGTTCCGGCTGCTGGAGTCCTGGGGCGTGCGGCCGGACTTCCTGGCCGGGCACTCCGTCGGCGAACTGGCCGCGGCTCACGCCGCGGGCATCCTGTCCGAGCAGGACGCCGTGCACCTGGTCGCCGCCCGTGGACGGTTGATGCGGGAGCTGCCCGGGGGCGGCGCAATGGTGGCGCTGGACGCCACCGAGGCAGAGGTGGCACGCAGGCTCACCGACGGGGTGGAGATCGCGGCCGTGAACGGCCCGCGCGCGGTCGTCGTCTCCGGCGCGGAAGAGCCCGTCCTCGCGCTCGCGCAGGAGTTCGCCGCGTGCGGGCGCCGCACCACCCGACTTCGGGTCAGCCACGCCTTCCATTCCGCGCTGATGGAGCCCATGCTCGCCGAATTCGGCCGTGTCGCGGGCGAGTTGACCTACCACACGCCTCGCATACCGGTGCTCTCGGGCCTGACCGGCCGACCGGCGACCACCGATGAGCTGCTCTGCGCCCGGTACTGGGTACGGCACGCCCGGGAATCCGTGCGCTTCGGGGACACCGTGCGGTGGCTGGCGGACGAGGGCCGGGTGACGGCCTTCGCCGAGATCGGTCCGGATACCCGGCTCACGGCCCAGACCATGACGAACCTCGCCGACTCCGGCGACGGCCTCCTGTGCACGGCCATCGTCCGCCGCGCCGCCACCACCGAGCCCGAGCCGCGAACGCTGTTCGCCGCGCTGGGCCGGCTCCATGTGCACGGCCTGCCGGTGGACTGGCGGCGGGTGTACGCGGACAGCGGCGCCCGCCACGTCGCCCTGCCGACCTACCCCTTCCAGCGGCAGCGCTACTGGCTGCCCGGCACCACCACGAACGCCGGCGCCGCTCACGGCCACCCGGTGCTCACCCAGTCGACCACCGTGCCGGGCACGGACCGCCTGCTGTGCGGTGGGCTGCTGTCCGGTGCGGCCCAGCCGTGGCTGCGTGACCATGTCGTCGCCGGGCACACTCTCGTGCCCGGCGCCGCGTTCGCGGACATGGTGCTGCAAGCAGGCGACGCGTGCGGTCTCGACGTACTGGAGGACCTCGCCCTCCTGGCCCCGCTGCCGCTGCCCGCCGCCGACCGGGACCGGATCCAGGTCCAGGTGGTCGTGGGAGAACCGGACGGCACCGGCCGCCGTACCGCTGACGTGTACAGCCGGCCCGAGGACTCCGGCGCACTCGGCGCCTGGACCCACCACGCGACCGGGCGGCTCGGCCCCGCCGCCGAGACCCGGGACCAAGCGGCGGCCGCGCCGGCCGCATGGCCGCCACCGGAATCGTGGCCGCCGCCGGACGCCACGGCCGTCGATCTCACCGGCGCCTACGAGCGGCTGGCCGCCGTCGGCCATGCGTACGGGCCGGCGTTCCGGGCCGTCAAGGCCCTCTGGCGGCGCGGCGAGGAACTGTTCGCCGAGGTCGGCCCGGTGCCGGGGGCGCAGGCCCGGCGCCACGCCATCCATCCGGCGCTGCTCGACGCCGCCCTGCACGCCGCGCTGCTCATCGACCCGCCCGCCGGCCAGGTCCGGATGCCGTTCGCCTGGCGGGGGATGGCGCTGTACGCCGGCGGGGCCACGGAGTTGCGCGTACGGATCAGGACGGCCGGTCCCGACACGGTCGGCGTGGACCTCGCCACACCCTCCGGTGCGCCGGTCGCCCATCTGGAATCGCTGACCACTCGCCCGGTCCCGCACCAGGGTGTCGCACCGGTCGGAGATCTGTACCGGCTGCGCTGGACGGGTCTGCCGGTCCCGGCGCAAGCAACCCGCCTGTCGGTGACGGACCCCGACGACCTGGGCCTGGCCGGGGTGCTCTCAGGGGTGCTCTCAGCGGAGAGTGTGGCGGACACGGGGGCGGCGTCCCGCGCCGAGGACGTACCGGAAGCCGGCGTGGCGGCCCGGGCGGCAGACGTACCGGAAGTCGTCGTGGCCTCCCTGGCCACCGCCGCCCCCGACGGCGACGACCCCGCCGCCGCTGCGCAGGCGCTCGCGCTGCGGGCCCTGGAACTGGCACGGACGCGACTCGCCGGCTCCGGACGGCTGGTGGTGGTGACGCGGGGTGCCGCCGACGAGGCACCGGACCTGCCCGCGGCCACGGTCTGGGGACTGCTGCGGACCGCGCAGGCGGAGTATCCCGGGCGCCTCACCCTCGTGGACGTGGACGGCAGGCCCGAGTCACTGCGGCTCGTGCCCGCTGCCGTGGCCACGGGCGAACCGCAACTGTCCGTCCGGAAGGGCCGTTTCGGCGTCCCGCGGCTGACGGCCGCCGACCCGCCCGCAGCCGGGGCGTCGTTCGGCCGGGGCGCCGTCCTGATCACCGGCGGCACCGGGTCCCTGGGCGCACTGCTGGCCCGGCACCTGGTCGGCCGGCACGGGGTGCGGCGTCTGCTGCTCGCCAGCAGGCGTGGACCGGGGGCGCCCGGTGCGCCGGCGCTGCGGGCCGAACTGGAGCGGACGGGCGCACAGGTGGACCTGGTGGCCTGCGACACCGCCGATCGCACCCGACTGAAGGAGCTGATCGCGGAGTTCGGGTCCGCCCTCACCGCCGTGGTGCACACGGCCGGAGTCCTGGACGACGGCGTGCTGGAGGCGCTGACGCCCGAACGACTGGCCGCCGTCCTGAGGCCGAAGGCCGACGCGGCCTGGCACCTCCACGAGCTGACGAAGGACCTGCCCCTCACGCACTTCGTCCTGTTCTCCTCGGCAGCCGGTCTGCTGGGCAACCCGGGCCAGGCCAACTACGCCGCGGCGAACTCCTTCCTGGACGCGCTCGCCGCGCACCGCGCCGCGCTCGGCCTGCCCGCCCTGTCGCTGCTCTGGGGACCGTGGGCCGACGCGGACGGCATGGCGGCCCGCACCGGCCGGGTCCACGGCGGCGCGATACGCCCGGTCTCCCCCGAACAGGCCCTGGCGTTCTTCGACGCCGCGCTGGCCGGCGCCGAGCCGGTTCTGGCGCCGCTGCCGCTGGACCGTACGCCCGGAGCGCTCGCCGCCGGAACTCCCGTACCACCGCCGCTGCGCGGACTGCTGCGTCCGGGCCGGCCCACGGCGTCGTCCGATCCGGCGGGCGACGACGCCCGGGGCGGAACCGAGGGCGTCTGGCGTGACCGGCTGGCTGGTCTGCCCGTCTCCGAGCGGGTGACGACACTTCAGGAGCTGATCCGCGCCGAGACCGCCGTGGTGCTCGGTCACACGGACGCGAGCGCCGTCGACCGCGGCTTTCTCGAACTGGGCCTCGACTCGCTGATGAGTGTGCTGCTGCGCAACCGGGTGAGCCTGCTGGCCGGGCTGCCGCTGGCGGCCACCGTCGTGTACGACAGGCCGAGCGTGGAGGAGCTCGCCGCCCATGTGTACGGGGAGTTGAGCGATGCCCTCCCCGAAGGGGCGCCGGACGGGCTGGACAGGGACGTGCCCGCAGCGGCACAGCCCATCGGGGGCCCCGCCTCCTCGCCGCTCGTTGCGCCTCCGGCACCGGCTGTGGCGATGCCGGCCACCTCACAGGCTCCGCGCCCGTTCCTCCCGTCCGCCCGGCGCGCGGCGCGGGGGCCCCGCGCCGGTCAGTCCCTGCCGACCCTCTACCGGAAGGTCTGCGAGACGGGCGATGTGGTCTCGGCCATGCACCTGCTGGTGACCGCCTCCCTCGGTGCGCCCTCCTTCGGCGCCGACGACGCCGGCCGGCACGAGCTGCTGCCGCTGCGCCCGGCGACCGGCGCGGGCGGTCCGGCGCTCGTCTGCGTCCCGGGCTTCGCCCCGAACCTGGGGCGGCCCTGGCACGCGGGGCTCGCCGCCTGCTTCGACGGTGAGCGGGACGTGTTCGAGCTGCGGCACCCCGGTGTCGACGACGGGGACGCCGTGGCCAGGGATCTGGAGACACTGGCCGGGCTGCACGCGGCCACGGTGCGGCGTCACCTCGGCGGCCGCCCGTACGTCGTCGTGGGCCACTCCATGGGCGGTACGGTGGCGCACGCGGTCACCGAACGGCTGGCAGCCGACGGCGCTCCGCCGGCCGGGCTCGTTCTGGTGGACACCTACCACATCACGCCGGACCGGGAAGCCGAACCCTGGCTGCTGGCCCTGCCCGCGCGGATGCCTCTGGCCATGGGCGAGCGGTTCGACGGCGTGGTGGACGACCTGGCGCTGCTGTCGCTGGGCGCGTACACCCGGATGTTCCGGGGCTGGCGGCCCCGGCCGACGGGCGTGCCCATCCTGTTCGTGCGGGCCACGCGGCCGTTGCCGGACATGCCGGAGCGGTGGCGATCTGTCTGGCCGGGCGCCCATGACACGGCGGACGTCCCCGGCAGCCATCTGAGCATGCTCGAGGAAGACGCGCGCACGACGGCCGCGGCGGTACGCGACTGGATCGGAGCAGTCGGCTCAACCGCCGGCTGACGCCTGCCGCAACCGTCTCCCACCGCTCGAAGAGCCCGTCGCCCCGCGATCGTCATCCTTGGCGCGGCCGGAGATCGTCCCTGCGGTCGTGGCCGTCTCGGACCTATCCGAGGAACGACAGACGCACCTGCCTGTTGGGATTGTCCCTGTTCGTGTCCACCAACCTCCGTTAAGACAACCCCAGCCTATCCGGATGGCAACGCACGCCGGTCCAGCCGTGGCCGTGACCTCGCGGGGTGACCACCATGGCTGAAGCATCCGCTCGGCATGCGGTGGCGGGCCGTTCCCAGCTCATCACGCCGGCGCTACGGCTTCCTTGCCGACCCGGATCACGAGTCGTAGCGTTCGGTCACCACCATCGCCGTCCCTGCGAGGACCGCTCCCGCGGGCGCCTCAGCCCACTCGGCGAGCAGCAGCGGCTTCTCGTCCACGGACTTCAGCAAGTGAGCGATCTCATCGGCAGTCGGCGCGACCGGAAGGGCGCAGCAGACCCTGGCATGGCCTGTCGCGCTGCTGTGGTTCCCCGGCTCCTCCTCGGGGTCGTCCGGCACCCAACGGCCGACCTCGATCTCCCACGAAGCCTCGTCGTCGCCTGGGCCCGGCGCTTCGATCGTCAGGTAGAAGCCGTCGGAGTCGTACGGCTCCACGAAGAGGCGACAGCTGGGGTCATCGAGTGAAGCCCACACGTCACCTCCCTGGGAGTGCGCAGTGACCAGCACCCGGAGGGCGGCGACCGCCTTCTCCCGTTCCTCCGAGGTGAATCCCGACTCACGTCGGTCGAGCTGCTCGCGCGTCTCGTCGCTCAGCGTGTCCAGCCCGTCGTCGTACTTCACGAAGGGGTGCCCGAACTCCCAGCAGCGCTCGGTCTGCGGATCCGACTCCGAGGAAGTTCCCGAGAAGTCCGCAAGTCCTGCCTGCAACCCGTGCTTCTCTGCCTCCAGTTCGGATCGGATCGCCCTGCTGACTGTGTCGGGGAGAGCTGCCACGGCACTTTCCAGGTCGGCGAGCGCCTGGTGAAGCCGCAGGCAGACGTACTCGTACCACAGGCTGTGGGCACCGCCGAGAAGAGCGGTGCGGGCGGAAGGGTCGGTCAGCGCGGCGAGGTGCGTGCGCGGGTAGTAGCCCACACGCCGTTCCCGGCGGTCGTGGATGCTGACAGGGACGGTGGCGAAGGCGGAAATCCGATTGAGGGCGTCGACGACCGGAACCGCGAGGCGAGGTTCAGCAAGACTCGTCACGGTCTTGGACACGACGCCGTCCGGACCCTCGTAGGTCGCCAGGATCTGAGTCTTTCCACGGGTGGCGTGCTGAGAGTAGATGGTCAAGGAAACGCCTTTCGGCTGTCCGGCACACGACGGCCGGACAGAACAGGTACACAGGAAGCGGGAAGGAGGTGGTGGCGAGGGCGCTTTCCGACGCTCCGTACCTCAAGATGATCGGGGGTGGCCCAGGTGCTGTCCCAGGCTCCATTCCTGCCCGCAGGGTAGACGCATCCCCTGCGCGCCGCAAACAGATACTCTTCCCTTCTCGGCGGCAGGAGGGGTAACTGCTCGCCGTGCCGGCGCCGCGCAACGACTCCTCATCGTCTTCGACGAAGGTGACGACTCCGGGCAGCATCAGCATGACCGGCTGCGAGAGATCGAGGGTCTTGGCCGCGGCGGCCAGGATCGTGTCGACGTCCCGCAGATCGGCGTCCAGGTAGTCGGTGGGGCCCTCGGGCGTGCCGACCAGCAGGGCGCGGGCGTGGACGAGCACGAGCGGGTCGTTGTCCACAAAGACCACCTGGGCGTCAGAGGCGACGCCCGGGCGACTTCGTACGTGTTGTCGGCGCTCGGCAGCCCCGTACCGACGTCCAGGAACTGTCAGATGCCCTCCTGCTCCGCCAGGTAGCGCACCGCCCGCGCGAGAAAGATCCGGCCCACCTTCACGTAATCCCTGAGCCCGGGATGCAGTACCCGGATCTGGTCGTCGGCCTCCCGGTCAACCGGGTAGTTGTCCTTGCCGTCGGTTCCCGTAGCTCCATGACGGGCACCGCACGGGCTGACTGTCCAATAGCGCTACACGTCATGCTGTGTTTCCTCGGCCTCGGTCGTGACGCTGGGCTCGACACTGGGACCGCGGTATTCGGGGTGGGCGCGGTCCATGGCGCCGGCGACATGCAGCGGGAACGGGTGGCGGGTACGCGCATCCCAGGCCAAGGACTGGTGACACAACTGGGCTGCGAGGGCAGCGAGTTGTTCCGGGTCCCGGCCTCCGGCGTGGGGGACGGCGATCTGAGTAGCTGTGAAACTGTGCCAGTCCTTGCGCTGGAGGGCCCAGTCGTCCTTGGGAAGGGTGAAGCGGGTGTAGACGCCGCCGATGCTGCCGGCTTGTCCGAAGCCATCGTAGGTACGGGACGCCTGAGCGATGTACCAGCTGGTGAGGCCGGTGCTGGTCCTGCGCCTGTAGAGGCGATCTTGGGGCTTGGGCGGGCGTTTGGGGCTCTTGCGGGGGCTGGCGGTGTTCTCGACCGGGGCGGGCACTTCGCCGTAGGAGGTGTTGATGGCGATCACGGCGACGGAACGTGTGGGGGTGCGCAGGTCATCCCCCGGCAACACCCTCCTGCCGAAGTGGACGTTCTGGAGGCCAGGCCAGATGGTGCGGCAGGCTTCCGTGTCCACGAAGATGATCAACGGGCGATCGGAGGGAAGGATCTTCAAGGCGGAATCGATGTGCTGACGTGCCAGCAAGGCGCCCTCTTCGTGACGTGCGTGCCCTTCGCGGCCGATCGCGCCCCGGCCGAAGGCCGCTTCTGCTGCGGCTTGGGGCCGCCAGTCGTGGCTGTTGTGGTCGTAAGACTCCATGTGCCACGGACGGTCTGGATCCCTGCTGGTGTGGAGCGCTGTGAGGACTTCGACCATTTGCGTGCGGTCGGCGGCGCCGGGCCGGCGGTTGCTGATGCGCTGCTGGCGTAGGTGGATACCGACCAGGATGGGTTCGTCGGCCAGGTCGGTGACGTGGCGGAGACGATCGTCCACGCAGCCGAGCCGGAACATGAGGTCCCGCAGGGCGTTGATCGCCTTGTAGTCCTTGGGAGGTTCGGCCTCGTCGTCCGTTTCTGCTTCCGCCACCTCGTCGGGTTCGGGCGTCGTCTGGCGGGCCAAGAACTGGGAGACGATGTCGCGCTCGTACAGGGCACGGCGCAGGTCGCGTTTGTGGTCGTGGCGGTGCTGACCCGCTTCGCGTTCGCGTTTGGTTGGCTTGGGGTTCCAGATGGTTTCGACCCAGGCGCCGTTCAGGGTGCCGTCCTCAAGTTGGTCCAGGAAGGCGAGTTCGTCGTGCCAGTCGACGCGGTCGGGGCGGTCGAGGGCCGGCAGGCGGTGAAAGCGGACGAAGAGCCGTTCGCTGAGGCGGTGGTCGGTGTAGTCGCTGCAGTCAAGCGGCTGGTCAGGGGTGTCCGTGTAGGGGGCTAGGGCCTCGGTCATCCTCCGGCGCGTCGTGCCGTCGCTGTAGAGAGCGATGATACGAACGGCTTCGCTGCCGGTGGCGGCGAGGGCGTGGTCGAGATCGGCGCGGGCGATCGAGCCCTTGGTCGGGCGGGTCAGCTCGACGGGGGTCGGTTCGAAGCCGACTTGGATGATCTTGGGGCGCTTGAAAGTCTCGTTGATGTGATCGGCGAGGATCTTGTTGAAGCGGGTTCCGACACCTTTGCCGAGGACGTGCGGCACGGGACCCGGAACGAGGGCGCGCATCTGGCCGCGGAGCTCGGCGAGATCGTCGTTGGTGGGCCAGGCGGTGAAGTCCATGCCGCAGGCGTCGAGGACTTCGGCGGCGTAGTTGCGGGCGTAGGGCACCCACTCGCCGTCGTTGTTCTTGGTGTGGCCGATCGGCATCCGCAGCAGCGTGTTCTTGTTTGTGCCGTGCTCGATGAAGGCGGTGCGGGTACTGGCCCAGTGGGTGGCCAGGCGGCTGAACGTGGGCAGTACGTGGAGGGCAAACATGGGCTCGCCGGGCTGGGTGACGACACGGAAGTCCAGTTTGTGCAGCGCGTATCCGGTGCGCTTGGGCTTCAGGGTCGTCCTCTTCGTGACGTCGTCCCAGCTGATGAGGCTGCCCTGGGTGTCCATGCGCCAACGGATTCGGCGCATCCGGGGGCCGTCGGGGGCGGGCAGGGGCGTGCGGGCCAGGCGCTGCGCGAAGTTCCAGGCCGCGACGCGGTAGAACCAGCCCGGGGCGTGCGGGATGCCGTCCTCGGCGCCACGGACGTAAGAGGCTAGATCGGGGTGTTCGACTTCGGCGGCGGCCAGCAAGGGGGCGAGCGTGTTGGCGTCCTCGCCCTTGCGTACGCAGCGCTCCCACTCTCTGACCGCAGTGAACAAGATCCATGGGTCGAAGGGCCGAGTGGTGACGGCGACGGCGGGCTGGGCGAATTCGTCGTCGACAGGCTCGTAGCTGTGTGGCATCAGAACGACAGGCTGGCCCGACACCGCGCTGAGCGCGGAGGCCAGCCCGGCATACGGAGGGCGGCGCGGCTTTCCGTTCTTGGCGTCGCCGTAGCTGGGCAGGGAGCTCCACGCCTCCCCGAACTCGCGATTCAGGGGGTAGAGCGTGATCTTCCCGAGCCCGCTGTACGGGAAGAGGAAGGCCAGGGTGCTGATCATCGGGTGGTCTCCCGGATGTGGCGGTCGGCGAAGCGGAAGAAGGCGTTCAGGGTGGTGCCGTAGTAGCGGCGCATGAGGGGCAACTCGTCGCTCCGGGCCCATTGGGAGCGCAGCTCGCGGATGAGGTAGGGCAGGTCGGAGTTGCCGCTTGTGTCCAGGAAGGCGGCGTCGACGAGTTTGATGCGGCCCGGCGTGCCTCCGCGCCGGGCGCGGCCGACCAGCTGGATGAGGCTGATGATCAGCTCGGCGGCGATGGCTCTCTTGGCGCGGGGCGGCAGGGAGCGGAAATAGCGCTCGCTGGTGATCAGCTTTTCGAAGTAGTGGCCCGCCACCGCGCGGCGCCGCTCAAGCTCGGTCCAGGGCTCACTGCTGGTCTCCTTCTCGTCCAGGGCCCGGGCACCGACGTGGGCGAGGAGTTCGTCGGGTTCGTCGACCAGCGGAACGGGGCGGATGGCGAGCCAGATGGAGCCGATCGCGGACTTGTTGGACTGCGGCGCCAGAATGTTCAGTCCTCGTTCGGCCCGGCCCAGCGGAGCGATCAGGATCCGGGCCTTGGGCAGCCGGGTGAACGATTCCAGCTGGTCGCCGGGGATCTCGTGCCAGAGAGGTTCGCCCCTCTCGTCGTGACGGGCCACGGGTTCGTCGTCCGGACGAGGCCTGACAGCGACCGCGATGAGTCCGGGTTCTGCTCCGGCAGCTAGCAGGCCGTCGCGCAGGTGCTGGCAGCTGTCGTACGAGGTGGTGACGAGCAGGATGGAGTCCTGAACACGGCGCTTGCTCAGACCTCCGAGATCCTTCAGCTCGCCACGCAACCTGGGCCACATGCGTCGGCCCAGAAGACGCGTGGCCTCGATCCGGTCCTTGCCCGTGATGCCAGAGATTCTCAGCATCTCTTCACCCAGGCCGGGGAAAAGCTCGGCCTCGATGCTCACCCCGTGATCGACGTCGTCGGGTACCCACCAGGTGGGAACGGCGTGCACGTGGTGGCGGTGCGCACCGGGCGCGTACGCGGTGGCGGACAGGCCCAGCACGACACGCTTGTGGCCGCTGTGTGCCAGGGCGGTGATCTGGCCCAGGGTGGTGACGTAGGTGTGCGGGTCCCCGCCGAAGGCCGCCACGCTCAGCCGGGTGTCTTCCGGCACCCCAGTCCTGACGTCCTCAGTGAAGGCGAACATGAGCCGTCCCTGCGGACCATGCGGGATGGCCCGCCACGCACTGAAGGGCCCGAGCACGTCGGCGATGTCCCGTGCCGCCTCGACGCCAGCCAGCTTGAGCTGCTGCGCGTTGTGGACGAAGCGGTACAGCAGCAGCCGCAGCGGTTCGAGGAAGGCTCGGCGCAGCATCCGGTCCAGCACGTCGGCGCGCACCTGCTGATTGGGCACCCAGGGGGCAAGCCTCTGCTCCAGCTGCTTGCGCACGTGGGACAGGGATCCGGCATCCGCGTCGGGGGCGATGACATCCCGCAGGAGCTCGGCGAACGGATGCAGATGCTCGGGCAGCGCCGTCACTTTGATCTTGCGCTCGTACAGGGCGGCGAATAGACCACGCTCCGCCGTATCTGGCGAGAAGCCGCGCTCTTGCGTGGTCACCTGCTGGTCGTCGTTGGCGAGCAGGGCACGCAGCTGGGTACTGATCCACCCGTCCCAGCGCTGCGGAATGATCCAGCGTCGCTCCTGAGCCGGACGCCCCGACTTCTTCGGACTGCGGCTCCTCTTCTTCGCTTCTTTCCGGTCGCTCGGGCCGAGAGCGCCATGGGCGAGGTGGCTGGTGTAGGTCTCGGCGAGCCAGCGAGTACGCATCAGCGTGTTGCGCATGCTCTCGTCCAGGGCCGGCCGCACCCGCCCGAAGGCCTGGATGAACTCACCGTCGAGCCTCAGCAGCGGGCGCTGGTCCTGGCGGTTGCCCCAGGCCAGAGTGAGTCCCCTGCCGGCCCGGCCCAGGACGAAGGACTGGAAAGCGTCCACTTCGTCCAGAGCGGTGAACTGGCAGCGCCGCATGATCAGTTCCTCCACCGTCATCCGCTCGACGATGGCACCGGAGTCGACCTGGACCGGGATATGCAGATGCCCCTGGTAAAAGTTCGCGTGCGTGGTGACGATGATCTGCGCGGTGCAGGCCTGCCGGGCCAAACGGAACTTCCCACACACAGTACGGAACGGGCAGGCGCAGGTCCCCTGCCGCCGCACCTTCGAGCCCCGGCCTGATTCCGGCGCGCCGACGGGCCGATACGGGACCAGGGACATGCAGGACTCATGACCGGGTACCCAAGCATCGACCTCGTCGTCGACGGTGGCCAGTGACGGCAGGGCGCAGCCGTATCCGAGCCGGTCCTCCGCCCACTTGATGAAGGACCGGTCCCTCGACTCCGCTGCCACCTGATCCAGGGCGACCATCATGCTGTTCGGCGACATCAGCGGCACAACCAGTCGCTCGGGATGCTCAACTCCGCGCGAGCGCAGGTCGTTCTCGATGCCGTAGGCCATCTTCAGCGCCGCCATGGTGGTGGGAACGGCCAGCCCCAGCGTGACGCCCTCCGCCTGGGCCCAGGAGCCCAGGCTGCGCATCAGCACGCTCTTGCCGAACCCGGTCGGGGCCTGGAGCACCTGCAGATTTCCTGCCTCGACTCGCAGCAGTTCGCCGAGCTCGACGTCGTCGCCGGTGCGCAGCTGAGCAAGCAGCGGCTCGAGGGACTCGGTACGGAAAGTCTCACCGGCTTGCTGGTCCAGCTCCCTGTTGAGGGCGAGGAACTCCTTCACCTTGAGGGTCGACTGGCCGGCCGCCGGCGCGGTGCGCACCGTGACCGGCTCGGCCTCCGGTGCCGCATGCCGCTCCTCCAGCGTGTAGTGGGCCTGGACGGCCCACGTGGAGTCGTGACCGGCGATCGGCACCCGCAGGGTGGTCACGTAGTCGCCGGGCTCGGCGTCGGGCAGCGCGCCCGAGTTCTCGGCACGCAGCCGGTCGATCTCCTCCAGTAGCACGTCGGCCAGCTCTGGGGGCAGCATGCCGTGGCGGGCGGCGAGCACCCCCTCACCCTGCAGGACATACTCGGAGATCGCCCCCGTGGCCAGGAACCGCTCCGCGTCCGTACGCAGCGACTCCTCGTTACTCAGCCGGTTGGGGCGCTGGCGCAGCATGCGGCTGATTCGCCGCTGCTCGTCGCCCGAGAGCTGCGGATACTCGGTCCACGCGTCGTACTGCCCCGTGAGCAGATAGGACACGCGCTGCAGGTCAGTGCCGACGCTGCCGTCCGCCGTCTGCAGCGGAAAGTGCTGTTGCGCGAGTGCGCACGCGCACGCGATGACCTTCGGCAGAATCCGCCGGTCTAGCTCGCTGTCCTTTTCCACCAGTTGTGCTGTCATCGCCGACCGGCCTTTCGCACCTCAGCCTTGGCTGCCTTGAGGACCTCGCTCACCAGCAGGACCGTCAGATTCGGCAGCTGTTCGGCCAGCTCGTCACGCTGCGCTTCACCCCGGTAGTCGGGAATGACGATGGTGCGTGCCGCTGGCGGCTTCCTGCGCAAGTGGTCAGCCAGTGACACCGCGCACCCGTAGTCCTTTACGTCGATCCGCAGCTCCCAGCCTGTCGCAGGGACGCGGACCAGCAGGTCGTAGCGGTCCTTGCCCGGCCAGAGTTGAACCTCGACGCCCCGCTCCCTGAGCGCGTCCAGCCTCTCGAACAGGTAGACCTCGGACACTCCGGAGACGACGATGTGGCGCCATACCGCAGTCTCCACACACATGCTTCGCTTCGGCCCCTCACGGTGGTAGGACCGGGCCGCCGGTTGCCGGGGCACGCCGCCGTCGCGTCGCTGCAACATCGGGCGTCCTTTGGCGGAGTCTGCGCGCACGAAGTACGCCGCATTGTGCAGAGGGAAGCGGCAGCGCACCTCCGAGCCGTCGACATGCATCGGCCACTGGCAGACCGGACACGGCCACCAGAACCTTCCCCGGAACACCTGATCGGCCGGGATCGGCACGTAGCGCACAGACTTGCGCATGCCGACCGCCTGACTGAAGAGCTCCGCCAGCTGCCGCTCTTCACCGGCGGGTTGCTTCACCACGAAATACCGGTGCGCGGTGTACTCCTTCTCGCTCGCCCCCTCGTTGATCTGCTGAAATGCCTCGCGCTCCACCAACTCGCCATACATCCACGCCCACGTGGGAAGCCAGCGGCGCGCCGGATCCACACCCCCGCTCAACAACTCGACGATGTCCTCGCAGCCCTCGGCGTACACGTCGTCGCTGAGCTCGCCGCCTTCGAGAACCGTCAGCGAGCCCATCGTGCTGTCGGCGAAAAGCTCGGGAGCGATCTGCGCAAGGGGATGATGCAACGCCTCGATAAGCGTGGTCGGCGTGTTCGGGCCCCGGCCCGGACCGCACACGGACATGACGACCCCGGTCATGCGAGCGATCTCCCGGCGGGCGGCCGGCTCCTCGTAACGGCAAGTGTGCGCGTACCCTGCACGGACGGCCGCGCTGGTGAGCACCCGGCGGTGATACTGCAAAACGTCAGACGACAGCGTCATCCGGCTCTCCATCTCACATCATTAAGTGACCACGACAGAGCTCTCTGTGATGACGGGATGATGCCAGGAGCTGCCGCTGCCCCGATGGAGTCACGACACGCCAAATCAGGCGCTGACCTGCCACAACTGCGGCGTGACGGCGCATCCGGCGCAACTGGAATTAATCAGAGTCAGTGAACGATGCCGTGTCGAATTGACGACCGGTGTGGCGAGCAAAGCCTGGAAGGAAGAGCACAACGCCTCCCACCGCCGGGTCCGTGCCCGCGTTCGAGCACGCCTTCTGCCCGGATGAAGGCTCGGAAGATCCTTCGCGACTGCCGATTGAAGGGCGACGGTGTCCACCACGCGATGAGCGGCATCGCTCGCCTGCACAACCTCACCCGCAGGGGATGGACAGGCGGACGGAACACCGGCCAGCCCGGCCCGCACCCGCTCGAAGATCCTTTACGGGACAAGCCTCAGCCCAGGCCCTGGCGAAGGCGGCGGAGATAGCTGTCGATCTGTGCCAGTCCAGGCCAGTCGCTTCCCCGTAGGCGGGGGGTTTCCGATCGGAGCCGTACTCCAATGTCCAGCGCCTGGTGGAGGCCTTCCGTCGCGGCGTACAGACTCATCAGCCGTGCGAGAGCATCGAGGTGACGACTAACGGCGTCCTCATCGCCTTCGTCGGGCGTGATCGCGCTGATTCGGTCGAAAGCTTCGATGGCAGCGGTCGCTTCGCCGAGTTCCATCCGGCACTGCCCGGCGTAGTACCAGCACAGCTGGGCTTGCTCGTCGTGATCGCCGTAGCGGTCGATGTAGTGGTGGGCTAGTGACTCGAAGAGCGCGAGGGCCTCTCGGTGGCTTCCGGCCAGGAACTTCACCTGGGCGAGGCTGAACTGCATGCCTTCTTTGAGCTCCAGATCAGCGGCTCTCGCGATGGCCTCGGCGAGTGCATCGGCCGCCTGGGTGAACTGGCCATCCTGAGCCAGCCGCGCTGCCCTGTCGGAGACCGCGTCCGCCTCTTGCTCGGTCAGTGCGGCGGGGCCTGGCTCCGGCCCCTGCGGTGCGGCGGCCGGCCGCGGCGCGAGCGGCGAGGGAACGACGAGCGTGGGGGTGTACGAGGAGGCGACACTGGGGCTGGGCGCCCGGCCGCCGAAGGGACGCAGGAACGGCAGACGGGGGTCGAGGATGCCCTCGTCGGTCGTGGCGGCGGTGCCGGTGGAGACATGAACGAAGGGCAGGAGGGTGTCGTAGACCGCCATCGCATCCATACGCTGCTCGGCTTCCTTGGTGCGCATCGCCAAAAGGAGCTTCTCGATCTCGGCCGGCACGTCTGGGCGCAGGGTGCGAATGGGTGGGGGCGGGGTGTGGACGTGGTGCCACATGTGGGAGCGACTGTCGTCGGGGGTGAACGGCGGCTTGCCGGTGAACAGTTCATGGAGCACGCAGGCGAGGGCGTAGACGTCTGCGGCGGGTCCGACGGCGTTGGCCAGGCTCTGTTCGGGGGACATGTAGGGCGGGGTGCCTACGGTCATGCCGACCTGGGTGAGGCGGGACAGGGTGCCGACTCCGCGCAGGGCGGCGACGCCGAAGTCAAGGACCTTGACGACGCAGACGTTCATCGACGAGACCGACTACGAAAGCGAGACGGTCCCCGTTTCCTGGGCCGCGGCTGTCGGCGCCCAGATCGCCTCCGTCCTTGACACCGTTCACCGTCACGACGTCGTTCACCGCGACATCAAGCCGTCCAACCTGATGCTCACCCCTGGAAGCAGACCTCCTCTATCGCGCGCAGGTCGTTGAGGAATTCCTCCGGGGTGGTGGCCAGCGGCAGCTTGATGGTCGACTCGGAACACTCGACTCGAACGTGCTTGGAGCTACCAGAGGGCAGTGAGGTCAACGGGATGCCGCTGACCGTTCCACAGATGCGGCGGACGACTGCACCGAACCGGTCAAGCCCGAAGCCGTCGATACGCTCCCCCGGGCGACGGAGTACTCGTCGACACGCCCTCGTCCGTCCATGATCTGGTTGCGCACCTTGATGATGCCGTCCTCGTCGAGCTCGGTATCCGGTTCGTGGCGTCGGAGTATGCGACCGGTCCGTGGCATCGGGGGCGGATCGACACGCTGGGGCTGGATGAGAACGGCAGCCCGGTGGTGATCGAGTTCAAGAAGGGCTCCGACAGCGGGGTGCTGTCGCAGGCCGTCTCGTATCTGTCCTGGCTGCGTTCGGCGCAGCACGAATTCGAGGCGCTGGTCCGGAAGGTGCTGGGCGCGGCGGCCGCCGAGTCGATCGACTGGCGGCGTCCGCGGATGGTCTGCATCGCGGCCGGCTTCTCCCGCGCTACCGGGTCTTCGAGGGCGGCCTGCTGAGCCTGCTGCTCGTCGACTCCTCGCCCGGCTCAGCGAGCGCCGCTTCGTCTCGGCGGAGCCGGGAGCGGGACGCGGTGGGCGGCAGCGCGCCGGCGGCACCGGCGACTCCTGCGCTGACGGGTGCTGGCCTCGTGCCGGAGTCCTTGCGGGACCTGTACGCGGAGCTGGACGAGGCGCTCACGGCGTGGGGCGAGGTCGAGGTGGCGCCGCTGCGGCACTACATCGCCTACCGGCGGCTGGTGAATATCGCGTCGGTGATCTTCCGCCCGAAGCACGAGGCGATCCTGGTCTATCTCAGACTCGACCCCGACACGGTCGCGCTGGAGGAGAGCTTCACCCGGGACATGCGCGGCATCGGACACCTGGGGACCGGGGACCTGGAGGTACGTCTCGCCTCGGCGGCGGACCTGGAGAAGGCGGCGCCGCTGATCCGGCGGGCGTTCGAGGCAGCTTGACGCAACGAGAAGGGCGGCTGGCGCATCGGTCATTCGATGCGCCACCCGCCCTTTGGCGTCTGCGGCCCGCCAGCCCCGGGCTCTCCCCGCTCTCGTGATCACGCCTCCGGTCCGGCCAGGTCGAAGTCGTCCTTGGTCAGCTCGGCGCAGAGCCGCTGCTCGGCCACATCGGCGTAGTGCAAGGACAGCTCGACGCCCACGAAGCGACGTCCCTCGCGAAGGGCCGCGACGCCCGTGGAGCCGCTGCCGGTGAACGGGTCGAGGACGGTGCCGCTCTCGGGGCAGACCTGCACGAGCTGCTGCATGATCTCGACGGGCTTCTGGGTGATGTGGACCCGGTCCTTGCGGGGCTGGGAGGCGATGTAGTGGCCGGGCAGGTAGAGGTCGCGGGTGTTGTCGAGGGATCCCTTGACGCCCCAGACGATGAACTCGGAGTCCTGCTTCGGCCCGCCCTTGCGGGGCCGGCTGGCGGGCTTGATCCACGGGATGGTGCCGCTCCAGGTCCACCCGGCCATCTGCAGGGCGTCGGACGTTGTCGGTTCCTGGCGCCAGTCAGAGAAGACCATGGCCACCGCGTGCTCGGTCGAGGCCCGGTACGCCTCGGTGAGCAGTTCGGTCAGCCAGGAGCGGTAGGAGCGCTGGTCGCGGTTCTCGCCGGGGAAGTTGGCGAGGTCGTGGGCGCTGTTGCTGGTGACGTACTTGGCGCGCGCGGTCCGTCCGGTGCGCTCCGAACTCGTACGGCCGCCGGAGTTGTACGGCGGGTCGGTGATCACGGCGTTGACGCTCCCATCCGGAAGGGACTTCAGCACGGTCAGGGCGTCGCCTCGGTGCAGCGTGTAGCTCATGGGAATGGGCCTCTCTCATGGGCAGGGCAGGGCTGGGCCCGCTCCAGACAGCGCTCAACCGCGTTCTTCCGGGGCGGGGTTGTGCTGGAGGTTAGCGGCGATCTGCGGCCGTACCCAACGAGGCGGGCCGTGCTGCGGGCCGGGGTCCTGGAGTCGTTTGGTGCGGCCGGAATCCCGGTCTACTGTCTCGCCGTGTCACCGGGCAGGAGTCTCGCTCCACCCCCGCTGACCTGTGCTTTTCCGCGCTGTCTCGTCCAGCCGAGCGGTATCGAAGGCACGTTGCCCTCTTCCTTCCCGCACACCGTCAGGAGCCTCGGTGTACTGCCTGAGATTACGAGCGCGGCTGGCTGCCGCGCGTGACCTGAGACCGGCGTCCGGGAGCTACCAACTCCTCTGACCCGGGCCCGCCCGAGCGGGGATGCACATCGGCGCGGTGCCGACGGCTTTGCACGAGAAGTCGGCATCGCGCCTCCCACGGACACCGAGGAGCCGCTGCGATGCAGCATGCCCTGATACCTCCGCGCCCCGACCCGACGCCGTCACCCGGCCGGCAACGCCGCCTCGGTGAACGGCGGCGGCGATGAAGACGACCACCGGCGCCGTCGTCGGTCTCTGCGCAACCGCTCCGCTGCTGATGGCCGTTCCGATTCTCGCCATTGGGGCAGGGACCGCCTCGGCCTCCTGCTCGACCGGCGGGACACAGGATGTGGATACCGCCGCCGTCGCCACCCAGGTGAAGGCCATCCTGGACGGCGGCGACAAGGGCTCGGTCTCCGTGCCGGGCCTGGATGACCCGGCCGAGCAGGTGCCCCACGCCAGGACGATCCAGGCCACCAGCGTCGCGATGAACATCCCGGCCCGCGGGCAGGTCGTGGCTCTGGCGACCGCCCTGCAGGAGAGCGGCCTGCGGAACCTGACCTACGGTGACCGCGACAGCTTGGGTCTCTTCCAGCAGCGGCCGTCGCAGGGCTGGGGCACGGCGAACCAGATCCTCGACCCGGTGTACGCCTCGACCAAGTTCTACGAGGGGTTGCGGAAGGTCTCGGGCTGGGAGTCCCTGTCGATCACCCAGGCTGCCCAGGCGGTGCAGCGGTCGGGCTTCCCGGAGGCATACGCCAAGTGGGAGCCCCCGGCCACCGCTCTGCAGAAGGCCATCGAGCCCCTGCTGCCGAAGGCCGGTGGCGCGTCACCAGGCCCTTCGCCGTCCGGCTCGGCCGGCACCGGCAGCCCTGCGCCCGGTATGGCGGGCGGTTGCAGCGCCGAGGGGGATGGGAGCGACTTCGGCACCATCCCGCCCGGGGCGCTGCCGGCCGAGTACAAGATCCCCGCCAGCGCTCCGCAAGAGGTCCAGACGGCGATCCGGTGGGCGCTCGGCCAGCTCGGCACGCCGTACCAGTGGGGCGGGACCTGCACGAACTCCCACGGCAACGACGCCATGGGCCGGTGCGACTGCTCCTCCCTGATGCAGCAGGCATACAAGGCCGCCGGGGTCACCCTGACGCGCACGACGTACACGCAGGTCAAGGAAGGCAAGGCGGTGTCGGTCGACACCCTCCGGCCGGGTGATCTGATCTTCACCGAGGGGACGGCCGCCGTACCCGAGCACGTCGGGATGGCCATCGGGCAGGGCCTGATCGTGCACGCCCCGCGCACCGGCGACGTGGTCCGCATCACGACCCTCGCCTCCTGGAAACCGCGGATTCTCGCGGCCCGCCGAGTCGCCTGACCGGCGCTTTTCTCCCTTCCCCCTTTCTCGCACCGCCGCTTCGCCCCAGCGGGATTCGGCGCGCGCGTAATCGAACTGGAGTTCTCCATGTATCTCGCCGACCAGGTCATGCAGCTCGCCTACGACCCCGGGATCAAGCCGAACGAGGGCGGCCCGCCGGGCCTGTCCGTCCTCAAGCAGGTGATGGGCTCGATCAACCTCTTCGGGCTCATCGCCGTGGTCGGCGCCCTCGCCGTCAGCGCGGGCGTGTGGGCCTGGGGCCACCACTCTGGCGGCCACCAGGCGGAGGCCGAGCAGGGACGCGGCGATCGCGCTCTCCTGCTTGAGGAAGTCCTCGGTGGCCTTGAGCATGGCACCCGCTCCGTTCGCCATCACCTGGTGAGCGAGGCCGGCCGCCTCGAAGACGGTCTTCACGGCTGGCTTGTAGACGGCGGCGAAGGCACGGCCGGCGTTGTCGTCACCCGCCATCCCCCCGTGAGCGCTGAGCTCCGTGAACAGCAGACCCAGCATGTCGTAGATCAGGTCCCGCAGCCGCACCATGGACCACGAAGCGTTGACGTAGTTCCCCGCCTTGTGCTGAAGATTCAAGACTCCCCCGTACCCTCGGCCACCAGGCTGTTCGATAGACCGTGCACGTGGGCGAGGGGAGGAGCTCCGCCGCACCGGGCACGTGGAGCATCTGTGGTCGATTCCTGCCGGAGGCGGGCTTGACCGCTGCCGTCGCGGGATTCTGATGTGTTGTCAAGCTGTCGGAGCGACTTGTTTGTGCATCACCACGTTCTGCCGTACTGGCCCCTCCACTCGGTGAGCGAGGTGAGGGCTTTCTGGGCGCGGGGGAGCTGTCCACCGAAGGCGCCGGCGCGCAGGAGCGGCCAGGTGTCGGTGAGCTCCGTCTCGATGACGGCGGCGAGGCCGTTCCCCTCGTACCCCCAGATGGAGTCGAGGAGAAACTCGCCTGCCCAGGGGTTGGCAAAGGCAGGCTTGTCGGTGTCCATGGCGATCATTGAGGCCAGGAACTCGAACCGGGCACATGCCTCGCGGTAGGCGACGTCGCTGGGCTCGACGAGCCGGAAGGGCTCGCGCAGTGTGTCCTTCATCCAGTTGCTCTGGGGGTAGTGGAACTTGCCGCCCTCGGCCGGGTGCATGTCGTGCATGCCGTCGGTGTTGAGGATCCGGACTGGATTGAGGTACCAGGCCGGTCCGCGGCGGGGGTGTCCGGAGTGGGGGACAGTCCACTCCGGGCGGTAGAGGGCGGTGGCCAGCAGCTCCTCGCGGCGGCTGAGGACGGAGGCGATGCCAATCGTCCAGGTGGCCAGGAGCGCCGGGAGATGGCGCAACTCCTCCAGATACGAGTTGTACGTGCCCGGCATGGTGTCGCGCAGACGGACCAGACGTTCAACGGCGCGCTGCCATACGTGGTCGTGCGTGCCGTCGTCATGGAAGACACCGTTGGCCAGCAGGTGCAGAAGGGTGTCGCTGTCCGCCCGGTGGCCGCGAACGTTGGAGCCGAAGGTGTCGGCCCAGGTGGTGGAGGAGGCGTTCATGGGCTTTTGATCGGGTGTGCTGCGATCGAGGACCCGGGTGGCGGCCTGGTCGACGAGGTCGAACAGCTCGATCCGACGGAGGGGGTCGGGCAAGGGCTCGCTTGAGCTGGGCCACGGCCGCGTCCCGGGTGATGGGCGCGGTGGTCATATTGTCGAGGGCTTCGATGCGGCGCACGAGGTCGGTGAACAGCTCGTCCGCGCTCTTGCCGTCGATCACCACCGCATCATGCCGTGCGGTGAGGCGCCGGGCGGCATCGCTGAACCGGCCGTACTGCGACCAGAACAGCGGGTACCGGCGCGATCGGGTGCCCTCGACAGCGCGGACGAGCGCTTTGTCCCAGTCCGCGGACCAGCCGCACACGATCAGCCCGTACTCGTCCAGGACACGCTCCAGCAGCTGCTGGAGTTCGTCGGGGTAGGTCTCCAGCTCGTCGACGGTGTTGCGTTGTTCCAGGTCGGCGTAGTCGCCGTGCAGCTTGATCACGGTGACCTGGCTGTGCACGAGCGGCTTGATGCCCTTGATCTGATCCGGGCGGCTCACCACCTGGGGAGAGATCCCGACCTCCTGCAGCGCCCGCTCGGTGAGCCGGTCGAAGTTGGTGGTGAGGATGACGCGGATGCTGCCGCGCTTGACCAACTGGGCGATGGCCCGGTGCGCCGCGCTCGGGCCCTTGCTGTCGCCCTGGCCTTCCTCGGGTTCGAAGTACTCCGCGAGCATGGCCTGCCGGGAAGCGGGCTTCGGTGCTGCGGCGGCCAGCAGGGCGGAGTAGCCCAGGGGCTCGTTGGTGTTGGCCTCCCACCACTTCTCGGGGTCGGCAATGGCCTCGGCCTGGGCGTCGGGGTTGTCAGGGTCGCGGACGGCGGCGACCTTCCCGACGATGTCCTGCACGACCCCCCAGCCGGTCTTCACTCCCGAGGCGATCGAGATGCCGGCCCCCAGCAGCAGCGCGTACACGCCCGGGCTCGAGTGCACATTCAGCGCCATGGCCATCGGGGGCTCGATAAGACCCCCGGCCGGGATAGCGGCCGGGCCGGCCGCGTCGTCGCTAACCATGTATGCCTCCTTCTGTCGATGACTCACCCGGCGGGCGAAAGCTCATCAGCTTCGGCAGCAGGATACCGGATTAATCGTCACTATGACGAGAAAGGGGGATCCTCCTGCGTCGCCATGGTGAACCCGCGTTTCGTCGACGTGCTGGAACGGGATGCCCGAGTGCCGTCAGCGTCACTCCCGTCGGACGGGTCCGGCAACGCCGGGGCCAGCACGATCCAGGCGGCCTTGGCGCCATGTTCCGTGACGTGGAACCCCCACTGCCCCTGGGCCAGTTCGTTCACGATGCGCAGGCCCCGTCCACGCTCGGCGAGCAACCCGCTCGCCCCCTCGGCCGGTTCGGCGTCCGACGACGACGTGGCACCGAGGTAGAGGCCCGCGGGGAGCAGAGGGTCCCCGTCATGGATCTCGCAGATGTACCTCCCGGCGGCCGAGCGGACGTGCACCTCGTACGGGCCGCACGCGTGCTCATGCGCGTTCGCCACGAGCTCCGAGACGGCCAGGACGCCGTCACTGACGACGTCCCCGGACAGCCCCAGGTCCTTGAGGACACGTCGCAGTACCGCGCGGGCTTCGCCCGTCGGGTTGGGAGTGCGGTTGGTCCAGCGGTACACGAGGCCGAGAGCGGCGGATGGCGCGCTGATCATCGGGCGACGGACCTCCTGTGGGTGACAGCGATGACCTTCTCCCGGGGCTGCGACGTGGTCGCGGAAGTGCGCCAGTACGCCGCTGAGAGGCATATGGCCGCAGGAAGCACCTGGCTTCGGGCACGCGGCCCCGGAAGGATCGTGGCGCAAGCACCAGCCACGGGGCCGGCCGCGAGTCACGCACACAACGATGGATGCCTGTGTCCCTGATGCTCATGGGCGTTTATGAGCGCAGGGGGTACGAGCGGGCGACAGGGCCCTACACCGAGACCGCCGACCCGCCGCCGGCCTTCGCCTCCACCCCTCTGATCACTGGGAGTATGGGCGGGTGAGTGCTGACGTGTTGGGACGCTGGGTGCCGGATCGTCCCGAGGATGTGGCCGCGGTCTTCGCCAAGGCGGACTTCCCATGGTGGATCGCCGGAGGCTACGCGATCGAACTCGCGGTCGGCCGCGAGCTGCGCGCACACGGTGATCTCGACGTCCTCGTCCTCCGGCGCGACCAGGCCCTCGTACGTGAACTGCTGGCCAACTGGGACCTGTACGTGGCGGACCCGCCCGGCCAGGGACAGCTTCGGCCTTGGCGTCCTGGAGAGGTCCTTCGGCCGCCGCTCCACGACATCTGGTGCCGCCGCACGCCCAAGGCGCCCTGGTCGGTGCAGCTCATGCTGGACGAGGCCGAGGGCACCCAATGGGTCTCGCGGCGCACCCCAGAGATCCGGCTCCCGATCGACCGGCTCGGGCGCAGGAGTAAGACGGGCATCCCGTATCTCGCGCCCGAGGTGCAGCTCTTCTACAAGGCCAAGGCGACTCGCGACAAGGACGAGACCGACTTCGCAGCGGTACTGCCGCTGCTCGACGCTCCGGCACGCGCCTGGCTGGCGGGCGCAATCAAGGTGATCGCGCCCGGTCACACCTGGATTCGCCGGCTCCTGCCGGTCAGCCGAACGTGAGCAGCGGGACGTCGTAAAGGTCGGGGTTCTGGGGCCGGGTCATCGTGGGCGACGCGACCTCCACGATCAGCAGTTCGCTGAGGAACTGGACCTTGGCGCTGAGGAGGTGGCTCGTCCTGCCGTCGGCCGACTGGGCCTTCAGGCCGGCGGAGACGTGGATGTGCGGGAGTATTCCGCCGGTGGCGAGGTCATGGGCGAGGGTGCCGGCGCCGAACGCCTCGACATTGGTGACGTACGTCTTCGCCCAGACCGGTGCGTCCGGGTCCGCGAGCTTCTCGCAAGCACCCACGATCTCAGCCTCCGCGAAGGCTCCGATGAACGAGGGGATGTAGCCCTGCCGTACGCCGTTGTCCCGGCAGAAGGTGGACAGCGCTTCGAAGAAGTCTTCCCCGTGGTCGAAGGTGACGCCGAAGGTACGGCCGACGGTCAGCTCGTGAGCACGCATGTGCGGGTGTCTCCTGATGAGGTGGGATCAGCGGGCGGAGGCGGTGGTGAAGGTCTCGCGGACCGTCGCTCCGTCGGCGCCCTGGGCGAGCAGAGCGTGCAGGAGGAGCCGCGCCTGGTACGGGCCGAGGTCTCCGGAGCCGATGAGCCCACGGCCGAGGAGGTCCTTCTCGGAGCCGGGGAAGCCGTACGTGTCGGACAGGACGGGGCCGTTGCCGATGCGGGAGGCGAGGACCACGGGGATACGGGACGCGAGCTTGGTGAGCCCTTCGACCAGGCGCTCCGGGACGTGGCCGACGCCGAAGGCAGCGACCACGAGTCCGTCGCAGTTGCCGTCCCACAGGTCGAGCAGGGTGCCGTCGTCACCGAGGGTGACGGTGTAGAGCCCGACGCGCGCCTCACGGTCGGGGGCGCCGACCAGCGGTCCGCGGGACGGCAGGCCGCCGACCATCCGCACCCGGTTCTCCGCGACCCGCGCGATCGGGCCGCACGCCGGTGAGGTGAAGGCGGCGGGGCTGGTGGTGTGGGACTTGCGGACGGTCCGGGCCGAGTGGATCTCGTCGCCGAGTACGACGAGGCAGCCAGCGCCGCTGAGCCCGGGGTCGGCGGCGGCAAGGACGGCGGCGTGGAGGTTGGCCGGGCCGTCGGCGCCGGGCAGGGTGGGGTTGCGCATCGCGCCGGTGACGACGACCGGCTGCTCGTGGTGGTGGTAGAGGTCGAGGAGGAAGGCGGTCTCCTCGATGGTGTCGGTGCCCTGGGTGATGACGACGCCGTTGACGTCTCCGGTCCCCAGCTCTGCCGCGATCGCGGCCGACAGTGCGGTGAGGTCCTCGAAGGTCAGGGAGGCGCCGGGCAGACGTCGGAAGTCCCGCACCTTGAGGCCGATGCCGCTCGTGGCCAGCGCGGGTACCGCGGCGAGGAGTTCGTGGGCCGAAAGCGCCGGTACGACGCCTCCGGTGGTGGGATCGGTGGTCATGGCGATCGTGCCGCCGAGGGAGAAGACCGCCACGTTCCTGACCGACTCCGTCATTCCCCTGCTCCCCTGTCCGGACGCCGCCGGGCGCGGCCTCACGAGTGGTTCACGCAGGCTATCGGGTCGGCGCCGTCGGGGTACGCGGAATGATCACCATCTGCTCGGCCACGAACCGGCAGGCGGCCTCCAGCCCTTCGAGGCCGAGCAACCGGCTGCGCGGTCGGGCAAGCCGCTCCGTACCGGCCGCCGACAACTGTGCGCACCGGCGGCCGAGCCAGGAGGCGTCGAGGCCGAGGTACTCCGCCGTTGCCGCCAGACGCTGCCCTGCCTGCCCGGCCGCCGTGGCCGAGTGCTGGCTGACGTGGCCCGTCACATCGGCGAACGTCCGCAGGGCTCCCGGCCGCGCGGTGACCGCGAGGCGAGACGCCCCCTCGGTCCGTACCCATGAGGCGATAACGGCCCGGCGCCCGTGGGAGAGCACGAAGCCGTCGGTGTGAGCGAAGCCTCCGTCGTCGGTCACCCAGGTGCAGATGCCGAAGGACTCCATGAGCGCGATGGCGAGGAAGAGCAGAACGCGCTCGTACGCGGGCGAAGAGGCGACAGCAGTCGCGGGGACGCAGAACCCCCGGCCGCTGGTACCGCCCGGACTCCGGGGTGCCATTCGTTCGAGGTAGCGGTATTTGTGCCGGAAGAACAGCCACGTGGCAGCCTCTTCACCGCGCTGTTCCCTGGTCCAAAAGAGGGGCGCGTCGCCCAGGTGGTCACGGTGGCCCAGGATGTACCGGGCGGCGGTCTCCGAGCCGATCAGCATCCGGGAGACTTCGGTCAGGTCATGGTCGGAGGCGGCTGGTGAGCCTGGGGAAACGGTGAGCGACGCCAGCGATGTGTGCAGGGCTTGGTCGTCGCCGAGAAGTGCCGCCTCGAAGCCAGACACGGCCCAGAGGATGCCGTAGGTCAGATCGTCCAGTTCGTACGCGGCGGGGATGTCAACCGGGGTGGAGGCGGTAGCGCGTACGCCGCTCGACCGGGCGTCGGTGACGAACTGCCGGACCGCCCCGTCCACCGTGCGGTTCGCGACGACGGGCGCGCGCATCGGCATGGCGCGCCAGGCATCCAGCTCCGGGCGGGAGTCGAGCCTCAGGCTGTCCCCGAGGAAGGAGGCCGCGGGAAGGGACAACACAGGAAGCGCCGTCGTCGGGACGGACCGGCCGGCGGGTAACAGAAGCTGGCCCGGCCCTTCGGGCAGCGTCGCGTACCCACGGGCTCCGGTACCCGCCGCTCCCGGTCGGCCCGTGGAGTCCGGGGTGTGCGGATCGGCCGTGGGCAGGAGCCCGAGCAGCTCCTCCGGGACTCCGAGCGCATCGGTCCACTGGACGAACTGCCGTCGGTCGCGGATCTGTTTGAGCCCTCGTTCCAGTCTGCTGACCTCGGCCTGGTCGATGCTGACCATCCGCGCCACGCCGGCCTGGGAGAGGCCCGTGTGCTTCCTGAACAGCTTGACGACGGTGCCGAGTTCCCATGCAGCCACGGCTCGCCGGACCGTCGGATCACGCCAGAAGGCCGGGTCGGCCCGTCGGGCGGCCGGCCCGCCCTGGCACGAGGCGCATCGTGTACCGGCATTGAAGCGGCTGAGAAGGGCACCGCAGCGCGTACACCGCCGCTGTCCGCTGTCGACCATGGTCGGCATTCTCCCTCGCTCTGTGATCACCCGGGCACGTTCCGCTGATGGGGCTCATAAACACTCATGGGCGTGGGCCTTCGTGGCGGCCATCGTGGTGGAGCACCGCCGACCGGAGCCGCGTGCCGCGACTCCCCGGACGTGAGGATCCGACCTGTGACCTCCTTGACCCTGCCACCCCGGCCCCCTGGTTCGCCGCCGCTCGCCCATGCCTGGCAGACGCTGGCGGACGGGCTGCTGACCCAGCGGCTCCATCTCCATCTCGACGAATGGCGGGCTGCTGTCGCCGAGGAGAAGGCGCTGCCGGACGTGCCGGGCGCCGATGTCTCCGTGCTGGCCCGACGCCCGTCGCCGCTGCCGGCAAGCGACGAGTCCGCGATGGCGCTGCTGGGGGACGCCGGGCTCGGCTTCTGGTGGGAGCTGCCCCAGCGGCACGGAGCGGAGCCGCGGAACCAGCGCTGGACACTTCACCGCGCCGCCGACACCGTTGCCCAGAATCTCCTCGCCGAGCAGTCCGGGGCGTCCTGGTCCGACGCTGTGATCGCCGTCAGCGGCGCCGCCGCGTGGTGGGTGGGCTTCTTCGCAGTCATCCGTCACCGCGGGGTGCACCACATCACGCTGGAGCCGCACCCGAACCCGGTCCATGAGCAGGCCCTGGGCACCGCCGTGAGCGTTGTGGCCCACGGCATGGCCACGCGGGTGCTGGAGACGGCGCTGCGCGGCTCCGCCGACGACCCGGCCCTCCGCACCACGTACTGCCGGGCCATCGAGGCTGGCATCTGCGCCGAGCCCGAGCTGCCCCGCCTCATCGACGAGTTGGCGGAGCTGCGGCTGGTGGACCTGGTGTCCACCACGGCCCGCTGGCGGGGCCGTTTCACCAAGTACGCCGGCGGCACAGGGGCGGGGCAGGTCGAATGAACCACCGCTATCCGTTCATCGTCATTGAGGGGCTTGACGGCACCGGCAAGACGACGCTGCGCAAGGGCCTGTTCCGGCTCTGGGAGGGGCTCTACGGCGTCACCCCGCTGTGCGTGCTCACCACCAACTTCCTCGCCGCCGACCAGGCCGCCGCCATCGTCACCGGCAAGTACCAGCCGAACGCCGGGAACCGCGACGCCTACCTGTCCGCGATCGCGTCGGACAAGCGGGCCACGCTGGATCGCCTTGTGCTCCCTCAGCGACCGGTCCGGCCCGTGATCGCGGATCGCTGGCTGCTCAGCGAGCTGGCCTTCTTCGCCGTCAAGCACGGCATGAGGGCGTCGGAGACGTACAAGACCCTGGCCGCGCATCTCGCCGTGGCCCCCGATCTCACGCTCGTCCTGGATCTGGAGACCGACGCCTCGATGAGCCGGGCGCAGGCCCGACAGGGAGACGCCGTCCGAGGCGACTGGGACGTGCACGACGTCCAGAGCCGGGTTCGGGAGACCTATGAGGCCGTGGTCACGAAGCCCGACCAGTTCCCGCTCCTCGGCGACGTGGTCCGCCTGGACGCCCGCCGCCCCCGGTCCGAGGTGCTGCTCGCCGCCTGGGACGTACTGCGCGATCGACAGCTGGTACCGCCCATCGCCGCCCACACGGAAGGAGGAGAGACCCGTGACTGACGGCACGAAGGCGAGGCGTCTGCGCGAGGCCCTCGACGACAGCGAGCCGAAGCACCCTTTCCTGGCGATCGGTGCGGTGAACGCGCTCGCCGCGCACGTCGCGGCGGAGGCGGGCTTCGACGCCCTGTGGGTGAGCGGTCTGGAAGTGTCCGCGGCCTCCGGGCTACCGGACGCCAACGTCCTGGGCCCCCGGGACCTGTCCGACGTGGTCGCCTCGCTCGGCCGCGTCACCGAACTGCCTGTCATCGTGGACATCGACAACGCGGGCGGCTCGGGGCGCACGGCGGAGCGGTTCGCGTACGACCTGATGCGCGCCGGAGCCGCGGCAGTGTGTGTCGAGGACAGCGCATACCCCAAGTGCAACAGCTTCGCGGCCCACCGTGCCCAGAGCCTCGCCGACCGGGACCTGCTGTGCGAGCAGGTGGGGCGCATACGGAAGACCGCCGGTGACGGCCTCGTGGTCGTGGCCCGCACCGAGGCCCTGATCGCCGGCGAGGACATGACCACGGCGATCGCCCGCGCCGAGGCGTACGCCGAGGCCGGAGCGGACGCGGTACTCATCCACTCCAAGGACGCGACCGGTGATCAGGCGCGGGCCATCGGACGTGCGTGGAACCACGGCGTGCCGCTGGTCAGCGTGCCCACGGCGTTCCCCGACCTGAGCGCCGCCGAACTCGGCGAGGCCGGCTTCCGCCTCTGCATCTACGCGAACCAACTCAGCCGTGCCGCCCTCGCAGGTATGCGCACCGCCGCCCGTCAGTTCCAGCGCGGCGGGAGCTTCCGCTCCACAGTCGCGGGGTCCCTCGCAGAGGTCGGCGACCTGATGCGCGTCGGCGAACCGGAGGCGCTGTCGTGCCTCTGACGCCCGAACTGCCTCGGATCAGTGTCTCCGTGAAGGCGGCGATCGTGCGCGACGGCGCCATCCTGCTGCTCTCGTACGACGACGAGGCCGGGTTCCACTACAACCTCCCGGGCGGCAAGGCCCAGGTCGGCGAGAACCTGCGCCAGGCCGTGAACCGCAAGGTCGCGCAGGAGACCGGCCTGCAGGTCGTGGCCCGGCGTCTGCTGTGCGTCGTCGAGTACGTCCCCGAGTCGTGGCAGGGCGAGTTCGGGGACGTACAGAAGGTTCAGTTCAACTTCCTTGCCGAGCAGGTGGACGACGCCGAGCCGCGAATGCCGGAACCGCCGGACCCCATCCAGGTGGGCTTCGAGTGGGTTCCGCTGGAACGTCTGGGCGACGTGTACCTGCTGCCCCGGATCAACCGCCCGCTGTCGGCGGCGTTGAGCGGGGAACTCGCCGACCACTTCGTGGACAGGTGGTGACCTTCATGGATCCGACGTTGAAGGATCTGCGGGAGTGGCTGCTGCGGGAGCACTCCGGGACGGTCTGTGCCGACCGACTCAGCGTGATCGCCAGCGAGCTCGCCGACCTGACCGCCCGCGGTCTGCCGGGAGCCGTGGTGGAACTCGGCTGCTACAGAGGTGCGATGGCCCTCTGGATCCGTAGCGTGCTCGACTCGTTGGGCGATCACGACCGCGAGATCCACGTCTACGACGCCTTCCAGGGCATGCCCGCGCCCGGCACCGAGGACTCGGACCATCTGGCGGCGGGCGAGCTCCGGTCGTCCCCGGACCACGTGCGAGCCACGCACGCGGCCTGGGGCAGGCCGGCGCCGGCCATCCATCCGGGGTGGTTCGACGAGACCCTTCCCAAGGAGCTGCCCGACGAGATCGCGTTCGCCTACCTGGACGGCGACTTCTACGACTCGACCCTCAGGGGACTCACGCACTGCGTCACCCGCCTGGTGCCGACGGGTGTGTTGCTCGTCGACGACTACGCGGACACGGCGGTCAATCCACGGGCCTGGGACGGGCTCCCGGGGGTGAAGCGCGCCTGCGACGCGTACTTCGGCGAGCCGTCGCCGGTGACCGTCGTCGTCGGCGAGGGTGATCTGGCCTTCGGCCGGTACGAGAAGCCGGGGTCCCTCGGATGAGCGCAGTCCTCGTGGTGCGTGGAGCGGCGGATGCGGGTGCGATCCGCCGCGCGCTGCCCGGCGTCCCCGTGCACGATTTGCTGGACCTGAGCCTGCCTCTGCCAGCCGACACGGCCGTGGTCGTCCTGCGTTCCGGTGTCCGACTCGGCGAGCGAGAGCTCGGCGCACTGCCTTGTCTGCGGCAAGTCATACGGACCGGCTCCGGCATCGACCACATCGACGTGAGCGCCCTCCCACGCCGTGGGATCACGCTGCACCGCAACGCCGAGGCCGGGGCGGCCGCCGTGGGCGAGTGGGTCCTCGCCGCTGCTCTCGCCCTGGCCCGACGGATCCCCCTGGGGCAGCACGCGCTCATGCTCGGCCGCCACGAGAAAGAGGCGTGCATGGGTGTCTCACTCGGCACCCTGGCCGCGGGCGTCTGGGGCGCGGGTCCGGTGGGGCTGGCCGCCGGCCGGGCCCTCGCCCCACATGTAGCACGCACGGCCTACGCCGCATGGCCGTCGAATCCCCCCGGCCTGCGGGAGGTGTCGCAGGCGGCGCTCATGGAGCAGTCGCAGGTGCACGTGGTCGCCCTGCCACTGCGTGCCACGACCCGGCAGTTCATCGGCGAGGAATTCCTGGCACGCGTCGCTCCGCAGCAGCCCCTACTGATCTGCGCCGGGCGGCTGGAGACTCTCGATATCGCCGCCTGTCTGCGGGCCTTGGCGGACGGCGGACTCTCGGGCCTCGCACTCGACCCGGTCGAGCGGGAGCACCTGCCGCTCCTCACCGGCTCCACGGTGCCGCTCAACCTCTTGGCCTCGCCCCACATCGGCGCCCAGCGGTCCGACGTGCGCGGCGCGCTCGACATATGGGCCACAGATCTCCTCAGGGAGATCACCGCTGACGACAAGATCCTGATCGAGGGAGGCCACCGGTGACCCCATCGGCACGACTGCGCCGGGAGATCGCCGACAGAGTCGCCCAGGCGCTGCTGGCGTCGGGCGAGGCTCGTGAGGTCTGGCTGGAGGGTGCCCTCGCCTGCGGCTTCGCCCACGCGGCGAGCGACATCGACCTGCGTGGCATCGTGGACGGCGCCCTTCCGGCGTGGGAGTCACGCATCGTGGACGGCGTCCGTGTCGACCTCCAGGCGGAGGCGCCGCAGCGGGCGGAGGAACTCCGTCACCTGCTCCGCTCCTTCGACGTCCGCCGCGACGACCTCGGATCGTTCCGCCGGGTACGTGCCTCGATGCACGACCTCATGTGTCTGCGCACCGCTCTCTCGTACGGCTCCGGACGCTGGGATCCGGTGCTCGATCCCGGGGAGCGCCAGGGCTACCGCCGCTGGGCGGTCGCCGACCAGGCCGAGGTCGCGGCGAGCCTCGCCGAGGACCTGACCGGCCTCGTCGCGGACGGCCTGGCCGAACCCGTCGGCGTCGTCTGCCGGAAGCTGGAGACCTGCCTCACCGCGCTCGAGTGCGCGGCGGCCGGGCATCCGGTCCTGGGCGACAAGTGGCTGCCGCTTCTTGCCAGCGCTCCGTCCCGTCCGCCGATCGACCCGGCCCACGCGGAGACGTGGGAGTGGTTCCGTCCGGTTCAACGCCGCGTGACCAGAGCGCTCCTGGACTGCTGGCCCGTCAACGACCCGCTGCGGACGCCTCCCACCCTGGGTGCCCCTGACGCTGGCTGGCTGCCCCAGCGATACGCCGACGGATGGTTCCTTCGCCGCGGCGACGTCCACGTCCCCGTCACCGGCGGACAGCTCCTCGGGTGGCTGTCCACGGTCTCCACCGATGGCGCGTAGACCACGCCTATCCTCCTCGGGAGTCCTCTGATGCCCGTCACCCGCACCGCCAACATCGACCTGGAGAGTCTCTACGCCCCGCTTTCGAGCACCGGGCCGGACACGGCCGTCTCCGTCATCCTCAAGCTCCGGGGGGAGACCTGCGACATCGACTGCCTGTACTGCTTCGAGAAGCGCAAGGAGTCACCGGGCGGCGCCCGCATCAGCGCGGCACAGGTCCACCGCCTCGGTGCGATCTTCTCCGAGCGTCCGCTCAGCGTCGAACTCCACGGCGGGGAGCCCCTGACCGCCAGCCGGGAACGGATCGCGGAGATCCTTGACGTGCTCGCCGCACAGCCGAACGTCATCCGCGTGAGCCTCCAGACCAACGGCCTCCAGCTCGACGACGCCTGGCTGGACCTGTTCGAGCGGCACTACCCGGACCTGGAGATCGGCCTCTCCCTCGACGGGGACGCACTCGGGAACTCGTGGCGCGTCGGCTACGACGGCCGCCCCACGTACCCCCGAGTGGTCGAAGCCCTGGAACTCCTCGGCCGGCGGGAACGCCGCGTCGGCGTCATCTGCGCCGTCACCCCGTATGTCCTCGGCCGGGCCTCCGAGGTCACGGAGCACCTCGCCTCCTTTCCCGCCGTGACGACGGTCAGCCTGGTGCCGTGCTTCGACGCGGCGGTCACCCGGTCGACCACGGTGGCCGGATCCCGTACGCCGACCAGCCGGGCACTCCAGCGACGGGCCATAGGCCCCACCGGCCCGGCCTGGGCCGTCACGCCGCGTCAGTACGCCGACTTCGTACTGGAGGCCGCCCACCACTGGGTCGCCAGCGGCCTGTTCCGCCGCGTCAAGCTGGAGCCCGTCGTCTCCGTCATCCGCCGTCTGAGGGGTCTACAAACCCGTTCCTGTCACTTCTCCGACTTGAAGTGCGACCACGTCCTCACCCTCTATCCCGATGACCGTCTGGGAAGTTGCGACGAACTGCCCTGGCCTCAGGCCGGCCTGGCCGCGCTCGGCGGCGTACACGCTGAGGCGGACGTGGTCGGCGCCCAGGGCGGCTCTCTCCTGCTTCAGCAGGCACGCTCCCTGGTCACGAGGTGCACGACCTGCGACTACCGCGACACCTGCGGCGCAGGCTGCCCGGCGGTCCGCCTCCGCTTCGCCGCCGCAGGCGACGAAGACGCCTACTGCGACCACCGCATGCGCCTGATCGACGGCGTCGCCGCCCTGCTCGCCCAGCCGGACCTCCCGCCCGCTGCTTTCTGTTCCCGGCTGCGCTGGCGTCCCGTCCGCCCCAACGACATGCACCACGTCGCGGCGTTCCTGGCCCGCTGGGATGCCCCCGCCGCACCGCGCCCACCCGCACGCCTCCAGGTCAGCGCCCAAGGCAACATCAACACGGTCGGCCTCCCCGGCGTGCACGAGGCAGACGATCTCGACCCCCACCATCCCCAGTGGTACGAGGGCATCGAGCCCGGCGTCCGTCCGGTCGTCGACGCGCTCACCGCGGGATGGAACGCCGTCACCTACGACAGCTGCCAGGGCCACGCGTACGATGACCTCCCTGGAGCCGAGCCCCGCTTCCTCTCGGTCGGCATCCTACCGCGCGACCGCGCCGAGTACGCGCGTACAGCGGCACGCCTGTGCCATGCCGCCAGCCGAGCCGATTCCTCCCTGCCCGGGGCGTGTTCGTTGGTTCTCGGTCGCAGCGAGCTCACGTGCCGCATCACGGGCCGGGTGTATCCGACGCTCGACCTCCATCTCGTACCCGCTGCTGGCACCACGCCTGCCGAGTACTTCGAGCACCTCGCCCAGGCCGCGCGCGTACTCACGGAGGCCCTGGCCGAGGCCGCCTCTGCCCCGCCGTCCACCCTCTGCGCCTGCGCGACCGAAGCCAACCCCAGCGATGGAGGCAGACAGTGATCCACATCGCCGAGACGTTGTCCATCCGTACCGTGGAGAGCTTCCTCAATCCGAACGAGATCGAGCGCCTCAACGACGTCATGGACGACGCACTCGGCCCCCTTGGACGCGACCGGTACGGCACCAGCCGCCGCACCACCATCCACGAGATCCCCGGTTACTCCCCCGCCGAGGCGCAGGACGTCTACGAGCCGGCCGGCCGGATCGAGATGACCGACATCCCGTACGAGGCGACCACCGTCCTCGACCAGGCCCTCAAGCTCCACATGGCCGCCATCACGCGCACCCTGCCTTCGGTCACCGGCCACCGGCCGTGGATCTACCTCGAGTACGGCGCCGGCCAGTACATCACCCCGCATGCGGACGGCATCGCCCCCGATCCCCTCACCCGTCCTCGGCAGATCGCCGCCGCGACGGTCACGCTCACGGACTTCCAGGACACAGGCGGGGCGTTCTACGTGGAGACCACGGGTAGCGACGCCGCCTGGACCACCGACGAGGCGCCGACCGGGTCGGGTTACGCCCCGGGGATGCGCTTCGCACACGACGGGACGGACATGTCTTCTCCCTGGTTTGGCAGCATGCCGCGCACGCGGTGGAGCGTCACACCCGCTCCCGGCACTCTCGTGGTCTTCGGCAGCCAGCTCGTCCACGGCACCGAACCGGTCCGCGCCGGTCGCGTTCGCAAGTTCCTGACGCTCTTCGTCTCCGAGTAAGGAGCCATGCATCCGTGACCGGCCCCCGCGGCCCGCCCGCACCAGCCCTTCGCCCCGACCCACCGCCCCGACCCGAGGAGAGAGAGCGAGCAGTGGCAGACGACAAGACGTTCGACGAGTTCCTGGAGGCAGTCGCGTCCCTGCGTGACAGCGACCCCGTGCGCACCACCGCGCACACCTCCAACGCGGCCACCGAGACCTGGCTGGCCACCAGGGTGCAGCCTGACGCCGCTGAGCCCACCACCGAGTCCTGACCCACCACGGGGCCGGGCCGTCCCGGTCCGGCCCCGTTCCACTCCCGGAGCCCCAGATGAGCGCTCTCTCCCCGGAAGCCCTGGTCGCCCTCTGTGGCATCGCCGGCCACCAGCGCCAACGGACCAGCCATATCGCCTCCGTACTCGGCAACCGCCTCGGCTCGTCCGCTCTCGACTACGCCGTCGCCCACCACCTGCTCGAAGGCGCCGAACACGCCGCACGTGCCCGGGACGCGGACCGCCTCAACTGGTTCCGCAATGCGACTGTGCAAGACCTGACTCAGCTGTCGGCCGGACCGCACATCGTGCTCAACCCGCGCCCGGCGGACCTGCTCCACTCGGAGATCTCCGAAACCGCGTACTACCTCGTCGGCCCCGACACCGCCCCTGCCTCACCCGAGACCCATGGCCTCGTTCGTGCCGCCCTCGCCTCCGCGGCCGAGCACGGCTTCGGCACCCTGCTCACCCAGCACGCCCCCGTCGTCTGCCTGCTCAACCGCCGCCGACTCGACGAGACCCTCCACAGCTGGGCCCTCACCCGCCTCCCGGGCACGGTCTTCACCGACTACACCGCGCACCCCGAGGTCCTGGCCCGCGACCTCATCCACGAGGCCGCCCACAACTGGCTCAACGATGCCCTGACCGCGCACGACGTCAGCCTCCCCGCCGACGTCACCTTCTTCTCCCCCTGGCGAGGGACCCCGCGCCCCATCTACGGATTCCTCCACGCTTGCTGGGCCTTCTCCCTCACCGTGCTGTACGCGCGGCGGGCCCGCTGCGGCGCCACGGGTGCTGTGGCTTCCTTCCTTGACGCCCACCTGCGCCAGCAGGAGGGCCGGTTCGCCTCCGTACTCGATTCGCTCGCGGAGGCACTCTCGTTCGTTCCCACTGAAGCAATCCGTGATCGCATCAACCGGGCCGTGGGCGGGGTCGTGCCACCGGCGTAACCGCCATGGGTTGTTCCGGCAACGCCTCCGGCGCGACAGGCCGCGGGCCCCATTCCCAGGGGAACGGGCCCGGACCGCGTCACGCCGCCAGGGACCAATGAACGTTCTCCGAGAATGACTCGAGAGCGACAAGCTGAGGCTGGACGAACGCCACCGCCATTCCAGACCGAGTCGTCATGCGACTCGTATAAATACGCACCACGACGCGCACCCGACCAACGGGAGGAACTACCTCAGCCGACAGCGCTCGCACTGCCTCGGAAAAGTCCCAGGATTCTAAGGTCAGTCGGAATACACCAAGGTCTTCCGCTCCTGCGATGCTGAGCAGCAGCGACACTTCAGGGCGCGGGCCGGTGCCGGCCCGTGCCTTGACCATCTGGTCGCAAGTCCTTGTGCGCCCATTGGCCTTGCCAGCCTCCGACCGAGTCAAAGCCGCGGAACGCGCCTGATCCATTTGGACGGTAGCGGGCGCCTGCCGTCGGACCGAGTTGCAAACAAGTGCAGTCGGACCGGCGAGTGTCGCTTCGACGGCGCTCCGGCCCAGGATCACCTCGGTGGCTCCGGCCTGCCCCTGCGCTTCCCTCATCCTTCCTCCGAGCCGGGCGGCCAGGTCCGCAGCCTTCGCCTCGTCGTTGGCCAGAATCGCCCATGTGGGCTCGTCGGTCGACCGGCCGTGTTGGTAGGCAACGTGCAACTCGCCCGCGATCAGTTCGGTTTCCGGGTTCGGCATCTGGACTCCTGGCGTTCGCTCGATGGAGGAACGCCAGGATGCGCCCGATACCCGGACTTGACAGTGCCGCGCGATCCGTCTGAGGCCCTCAGGCGCCTGCAGTCCGGAAACTGTCGCTCAGGCTCAGGGGGTCCTGCTCAGGACCGTGCAGGAGTCCCGGTACCCGGCGCACGGGGGCCGATGCCGAGAACACCGTCACCCTGACCCCGAAGTCCAGCAGAATCTCCTTGCGGGCCTGGACGTCCGGGGCCTTCATCCATCGGTCCTCCACCGTTTCGCCAGTAGGGCGCTGCACCATGCCGGGCGGTCGCTGGGGCTCGCTCTCCAGTTCCTTCAGCTCCCGGGAGAGCTCGATGTAGCGCTCGCGGTACCACTCGGCGTCGTCGGGCTGGTCGTAGAGGCCGGCCTCGCGGTCGGCGCGCAGACGCTGCTGGCTGGCTTTGACCTCGGCGATGCGGTCGGCGACGCCGTTTCCGGAGTCGTAGACCGTCTCGACGATCGCACCATGCCCGAGCTTCTCCAGGAACCACCCCTCGACCAGTGCGTCGAGATTTGCGACGCGCATGTTGGGAGCCGGGCGGCAATGCTGCGCGCCTTTCCAGCCCTTGTTCCGGGCGGTGCAGGCGTAGCGAGGTGGGGCATCGGCGGAGGTCTGAGTGAAGAGCCGGTTCTGGCACTGGCCGCACAGGGCCACTTCCGTCAGGAGGTACGACCGGTTGGTCTTGCGGCCCCGATACGGGGTGTCCCTGGCACGGAGCACCTCCTTCAAGGCGGTGTGCGTGGTGTGGTTCCACAACCCCTCGCTCAGGCGCACCGGGTTTCCCGTCCGATCGATGACGGGCTTGCCCTGGTGGACGAGGTAGCCCATGGCCGCCTCGGACAGCAGCATGTTGCGCAGGCTCGTGGGGTACCAGGGGCGCCCACCGGCCGGCTTGCCGTACATGACGGCGAGGTGGTCGGTCGGCGACAGCTCGCCAAGACGGTTGAGGCGAGCGGCCTCACTGCTCACCGACACGTTCTCGGGGTCGGCGAGAATACGGCGCGCGACGGTCCGCAGGACCTCGGCCGCATGCGGGTGGAGCTCGACGCGGTCGACCCGGCCGTTCGGCACGGTGCGGACGTACTGGAAGCCGTACGACGGCTTGCCTTTCGGGCGGCCCGCCGCGCGTATCTTCTTCGTGGCGTCGCGGTTGCGCCGCTGGATGGCGCGCAGCTCCATCTGCGCGCCCCAGGCCTCCATAGTGAAGCGGTTCTCGTCGTTCGGGTCGTCGAGGTTCCAGACGCCCTCGTGTCCGTAGGAGACGAGGAGCTTGCCCTCGTCGCGCATCTTGTAGCCGGTGTTGAGGCAGTCGACCACGTTGCGGCCGAGCCGGTCGACGGCCGCGGCAACGAGCCCGTCGTACTTGCCCCGCTCGTCGCGGAGCCACGGACCGAGCTTGGGACGGGTCATCGGGTCGGTGGCGCCGGACACCTCCCAGTCGTCCGCCCAGTCGATGATGTGCCCGCCGATGGCAGCGGCAGCCGTCAGCACGTCCTCCCGCTGACGCTCGGGCGAGGTCGTGGCGGCCTTGACCCGCGACAGCCGACGTACTCCGAGCAGGCACTTTCCGCAGCCGTCGTACGGCCGCTCGATCTCGTCCATGGTGGTACCGCGCATCTTTCTCCCGTTTCGCCGGAGCGTAAGGAGATTTGGCGGCCACACCCAGGACGATCTTGATCGGCTCGATCAGCCCAGGAAGCTCAACCGCACTTGACGGTTGGCATTGTCTTTATTGGTGTCGACCAGGCACACCGACTGCCACGTGCCCAGTTCCAGGCGGCCGGCGATGACCGGGAGCGTCGCGTGGGGCGGGACGAAGGCCGGGAGGACGTGGTCGCGGCCGTGGCCGGGGCTGCCGTGCCGGTGCTGCCAGCGGTCGTCGGCGGGGAGCAGGGTGTGCAGGGCGGCGAGCAGGTCGTCGTCGCTGCCGGCGCCGGTCTCGATGATGGCGATACCGGCGGTGGCGTGCGGGACGAAGAGATTGAGCAGTCCGTCGCGGCCGGATGCCGCCTCCCGCAGGAAGTCCTCGCAGTCGCCGGTGAGGTCGACGACGCGTTCCCGGGAGCCGGTGGAGACGTTCAGCATTCGGGTGGTGAAGGCATCTGACATGCCCCCATCCTGACCCATACGCCGGGTTTCACACTCCGTGGCGCGGGCGTCCGCCGAGACGGGCGTTCCGCAGCGAGGCGAGACGCCGTCGACCATGGAGCGGTCATCTGGATACGTCCGGCCAGCGGCACCGGCGTGCTGACGGCCGGTGGGCTCACGCCGCCGGGCCGGATCGCCCAGGCCGGCCGGGACCGCTGTTCATCATCCGACGTCTTCGCGGCGTACGGGGCTTCCTCCCCGGCCCCGGGAAGATCCGCGCCCGCCCTCCGGTTGGTAGAAGCGTGAACGAATCGCGTGAGGTCGAGGTCGTCGTCATCGGCGCTGGTCAGGCCGGGCTGTCCGGCGCCTACCACCTGCGGCGCAACGGCTTCGAGCCGGACCGCGACTTCGTCGTCCTCGACCACTCGCCCGCGCCGGGGGGCGCCTGGCAGTTCCGGTGGCCCTCGCTGACCTACGGCAAGGTGCACGGGATGCACGCCCTGCCCGGCATGGAGCTGACGGACGCCGATCCCGCGCGGCCCTCCGCGGAGGTGATCGGTGCGTACTTCGACCGGTACGAGCGCACCTTCGGCCTGCGCGTGCGTCGGCCCGTCGACGTGCGGGCCGTGCGCGAGGGGGACGGCGGACGGCTTCTGGTGGAGACCTCGGACGGCACCTGGTCGACTCGCGCGCTGATCAATGCGACCGGCACCTGGGACCGGCCGTTCTGGCCGCACTATCCGGGTCAGGAGACCTTCGGCGGACGGCAGTTGCACACCGCGCAGTACGCCGGCCCCGAGGAGTTCACCGGGCAGCGGGTCGTGGTCGTCGGCGGAGGCGCCTCGGGCACCCAGCATCTGCTGGAGCTGGCCCCCTACGCGGCCGCGACCACATGGGTCACCCGGCGGCCTCCGGTTTTCCGGGAGGGCCCTTTCGACCAGGAGGCGGGCCGGACCGCGGTCGCGCTGGTGGAGGAACGGGTGCGGCAGGGTCTGCCGCCGCGCAGTGTGGTCGCGGTCACCGGGCTGCCCCTCGACGAGGCCGTTCGACAGGGGCTCGCGGACGGGGTGCTGGACCGGCGGCCGATGTTCGACCGGATCACCCCGGACGGCGTGGCGTGGGCCGACGGACGGCACGTCGACGCCGATGTGATCCTCTGGGCGACCGGGTTCCGGGCCGCGCTGGACCATCTGCGTCCGCTGCGGCTGCGTGAGCCGGGCGGCGGGATCCGGGTCGAGGGCACCCGGGCGGTGGCCGATCCGCGCGTCCACCTCGTCGGCTACGGACCCTCGGCCAGCACCATCGGCGCGAACCGGGCGGGCCGCGCGGCCGTCCGGGACATCAGGCGACTACTGGCCGAGGAACAGCCGGTCGCCGCATGACCCTTCGCCGGCTCAGCGGACGGACTGCGGCGGGGAGGAAGCGGACCCGCCCGGGCCCTGGCTCGCGTTCTGGTGCACGGCGTTGAATTCCGCCACGTTGCGGGTGTGCGTCGCGTAGTCGGAGGTGAAACGGGTGTCCCCCGGCCTGACCGTGACGAAGTACAGCCAGTCGCCCGGCGTCGGGTTGAGCGCGGCGCGCATCGCCTCCTCACCGGGATTGTCGATCGGCGTGGGCGGCAGTCCCATGTGCTGGTAGGAGTTGTACGGGCTCTCGACCCGGATGTCGTCCTGGCTGGTGTGGACGGTGCTGCGGTTCATCGCGTAGTTGATCGTCGAGTCCATCTGCAGCGGCATGCCGCGCTCCAGACGGTTGAGGACGACCCGGGCGACCTTGCCCATGTCCGCAGGCGTCGCGGCCTCCGCCTGGACGATGCTGGCGATGGTGACGGCCTGGTAGACGTTCATGGCGTTGCGCTGAGCCCCCGCCGCGACCGGCGCCGCGTTGAACTCGCCGTTGGCGGTGTCGGCCATGGAGCGCAGCAACGACTCGGGCGTGGCTCCCTTCTCGATGTGGTACGTCGCCGGAAAGAGGTAACCCTCCGGGTTGCCCTGGGCTTCGCTCGGCAGTGTCAGGCCGGCTCGTCCGACGGATTTGCGCGCGCTGCCCGCGGGGAGCCTGAGGGCCTTGTCGATCGCGTCGTACACCTGGCTCGCGCGCCAGCCCTCCGGGACGACCAGCGCGGTGGGCGGTGGGGGCTCCGCCGGAGAGCTGTCCAGCGTCAGCAGCGGCACCGCCACGGCGGTGCCGACCACGACGGCGCCGGCCGCAAGGAGTGCGAGTCTGCCCCGGCGTGTCAGTCGCGTCGTGCCTCGTGACGGAATGTTCGTCTGCATGCGGGCACGGTAATACGCATATCGCCATAAACCCGGCACATATTACGTTGTCGCTCCGTTGTCGGCCGGAGGGTCAGCTTTCGGTTCCGTTCGCGCCCAGCCCGAGCGTTCCGGCCGTGCTCGGACCACGGGCTCCGGCCCGCGTTCAGCGTGTGGGTTCTGGCTGGGCTCAGTGCGTGGGTTCGAGTTGAGCGTCCCGGCGCACCAGCGCGGCGTACCTGCCGTCACGTTCCAGCAGTTCCTCGTGGCTGCCGCGTTCGGCGACCCGCCCGGAGTCCAGGACCACGATCTGGTCGGCGCCGCGGATCGTGGACAGCCGGTGGGCGATGGTGATCGTCGTCCGGTCGGCCGACAGGGCGTCGATCGCCTCCTGGACGGCGGCCTCGGTGCGGGTGTCGAGCGCGCTGGTCGCCTCGTCGAGGATGAGGACCGGCGGATCGCGCAGGATGGTGCGGGCTATCGCGAGACGCTGCTTCTCCCCGCCGGAGAAGCGGTGGCCGCGCTCGCCGACGACCGTGTCGTAGCCGTCGGGCAGCGCGGCTATGTGGTCGTGGATCTGCGCCGCCCTGGCCGCCGTCCGCAGTTCCTCGTCGGTGGCGTCCGGCTTGGCGAAGCGGAGGTTGTCGGCGACGGAGGCGTGGAAGAGGTACGTCTCCTGCGAGACGACGCCGACCGCGCGGGCGAGGGTGTCGAAGTCGAGGTCCCGGACGTCGACGCCGTCCAGGGTGACGCGGCCGCCGGTGACGTCGTACAGGCGGGGCACCAGATAGCCGAGCGTGGACTTGCCTGCGCCGGTCGGGCCGACGACGGCGAGGCTGCCGCCCGCGGGCACGGTGACGTCGATGCCGTCGAGGACGGGGCGCGCCCTGTCGTCGTGGTCGTAGCGGAACCCGACGCCCTCGAAGCGGACTTCGCCCTTGACCTGGTCGAGGTGGACGGGCCGCTCACGCTCGGTGATGTCGACGGGCAGGTCCAGGTACTCGAATATGCGCTGGAAGAGGGCGAGGGAGGTCTGGATCTGGACGCCGGTCGCGAGCAGGCTCACGGCGGGCCGGAACAGTCCCTGCTGGAGCGAGACGAAGGCGACGATGGTGCCCAGCGAGACCTTCGGACCGCCGAACTGGAGGGCGAGACCGGCGGTCCAGTAGATGACGGCGGGCATCGCGGCCATGACGATCGTGATCACGGCCATGCGCCAGCGGCCGGCCATGTTCGACCGCACTTCCAGGTCGACCAGGCGCTCGGACTCCTCGGCGAAGGACGCGGTCAGCGAGTCGGAGCGGCCCATGGTCCGGCCGAGCAGGATGCCGCTGACCGAGAGCGACTCGGTGACGGTGGCCGCCATCGCGGCCATCTGCTTCTGCCGCTGGGTGGTGATCTTCTTGCGTTCGTTGCCGACGCGGCGGCTTATCCACACGAACACCGGCAGCAGGAGCAGCGAGACGACCGTGAGCCGCCAGTCGAGGGCGACCATCGCGACGATCGTGGCCACGACGCTGGTGGCGTTGGAGACCAGGGAGGTGGCGGTGGAGGTGACGGTGGCCTGCATGCCACCGATGTCGTTGGCGATCCGGGACTGCACCTCGCCGGTGCGCGTGCGCGTGAAGAAGGCGAGCGACATGCGCTGCAGGCGGCCGTAGACGGCGGTGCGCAGGTCGTGCATGACGCGCTGGCCGACGGTGGTCGAGATCAGCGTCTGCAGCACGCCGAAGACACTGGAGAGGACCGCGCTGAGGATCATGCCGAGCGCGAGCAGGCTCAGCAGACCGGTGCGGCCCTGCGGGATCGCGACGTCCAGGATCTCCTTGAGCAGGAACGGTGTGGCCACCGAGACCAGCGAGGAGGCGCCGACCAGCAGGCCGACGACCGCCAGCCGGCCGCGGTAGGGACGGAAGAGCTTCAGGATGCGGCGCACCTGCCGTGGCTGTTCCTTGGCGTCGGCAGGTGGGGTCCAGGACGTTTCACGGTCGGGATGCATGGGCTCCTACGGAGGTGAACGGGCGCCGGCCGGAGGTCGGCCGACGATGACGAAACGGATCGTAGCTCATTGTTACCTATACTCACAATGAACGGCATCCTGATATTGTTCCCGCATGACCAGCCCCGATCCCGACGGCCTGCTCGCCGAGCAGTTGCTGCGGCTGACCCGCCGGGTGCACCGCATCCAGAAGCGCCACCTTGAGCGGAACGACCTGGGTGTCACCCCGGCCCAGTCCCGGCTGCTGCGCACGCTCGCGCACTACGCCTCGCCGCCTCGCATGGCCGACCTCGCCGAGCGTCTGGAGGTGGTGCCGCGTGCGGTGACGACGCTGGTCGACGGCCTGGAGGCCGGCGGGAAGGTACGGCGGGTGCCGGATCCGGCGAACCGGCGCGTGACACGGATCGAGCTGACGGCCGAGGGGCACACGACCCTGCGCGAGCTGCGCGGCGCACGCCGCTCGGCGGCCGAGGAGATACTCGCTCCGCTGACCGAGAAGGAACGCCAGGTGCTCGGCGTCCTGCTGGACACGTTGATCGACGGAGACTGCGGCACGCGCTGCTGAGCCCGCGGTGCGGGAGGCCGTGGCCGGTGCCGGCCACGGCCTCCCAGCCGCTCGACGGCGGCTCCCCCGCCCGATCAGGGCGTCCGTTCGGCCGCGCGCGCTCCGCGCTCAACAGCCGGAGCGGTCCTCCGTCAGCACCCCTTGAACCGTGCTCAGCGAACGGTCGTAGCAGCCGTCGGAGCCGAACAGCCGATAGCGCTCGGTCGACGTGCCGACCGCGTGCCGCTGGTCGCGCGGGACGTTGAGGGTGTACGCGGCGTCGCCGCTGTAGGTGTCGTCGAGCCGCGACCACGTGGTGCGCCGGCCGTCCCGCAGTTCCACGACCGAGGCACGGTCGCCTAGCGTGAGCACGGTGCGCAGCCGGTTGTCCGTGCCGATGGTCGTCGCGCCGTTCATGGTGTACGTCCGGTGCGTGTGCGTCGCCCGCGCGGGCCCGTGTCCGACGACGGTGACCGTCTGGTCGTCGGCCCAGGTCGCGTCGATCCCGTCCGTGTTCTCGCCGTCGGTCCAGCGGTGGACGGAGGTGTTGGCGAGCGTCCGGGTGACGCTGGTGGTCACGCGGCCGTGCGAGGTGTCGAGGTAGCCGGAGACGGTGAGCCGGTGTCCGGCGTCGGTGGCCACGCGGTTCTCCGAACCGGGCGTGTAGACGGAGGAGTCGGCGATGCCGGTCGCCCTGTCCGCGGTGAGCGCGCCGGTGACGTGGGCTCGGTGCGCGTCCTGCCAGACCAGGACGTTCACCGGCGCGCTCCAGCCCGACTGGCCCGCGGGGACGCCGACCACGGAGACCTCGACCCGGTGCGGACGGCCGTCGTTGAGCAGTCCGGCGAAGGGCGTGAGGTCGTAGGCGATCGGCCGGACGTCGAAGGCCCCCGGTGCCGGCAGGACGTACCAGAGGAAGGGGTTGGACCAGCCGCCGGTCCAGACGTTCGGGAACGGCGCGGCGATTCCGGCGAGCCGGCCGTCGACCTTGATCTGCACCTCGCGGTACGGCCCGTGGTCGGCCTTGCAGGAGTAGGACGCCGGGTCGGCCACCGTCAGATACCAGAACTCCTCACAGCCGCCCCCCGAACCCGTGGCGTACACCTCGGCGACGATCCGCTCGCTGTTGCGCGGCGTCGTGAGGGTCGTGCCGTCGGGCGTGTCCGCGAGGGTGAGCACGCGGTCGGGGGTCCGCTCCGCGGGCCGGCCGGCGTAGAAGGTCAGCGTGACGTGCACGTCGATGACGCCGGTGTACGTGTCGTCCACGACGTTGCCGATCAGCATCTCGACGTCCTGCGCGCTGCGGAAGGTGTCGCTGTAACGGGTGACGTCCTTCTCGACATGCCACTCGATGCCGTCGGGCGAGGGTTCCGGAGTGGAGGTGCGCAGGATCTCGACCCCGCCGACGTGCAGATAGCCCAGGCGGTCGTACTGACGGCCCTTCACCTTGCCGTCGAGCTTCAGGACGACCTTGCTCCAGCGGTCGCCGCAGCCCTGGGGCGGGGTGTACGCGCCACGGTAGGGCGTGAAGTCGCGGAACTGGACATCGGCGAGGGTGACCTGACAGGACGTGGTGTGCGGCCGGTCGACGGGCGGTGCCGCGGTGACCGGGTCGTGCCAGTCGGTGCCGAACTCGGCCGGAACGTCGGCCGCCTGCGCGGCGGCGGCTCCGGTGCCGAAGAACGCGCTCGCCAGGAGGGTCGCCCCCGCGAGCATGGACATGACTATCCGTCTTCTCATGGCCCGTGTTCTACGGGGAGTTGGCCGTCGGCCGCAATGACGAGATCGGACGACACTCGCCGCACGGTCCCGCCCGCCCGGAGCCCTCGCCGACCGACCGCACAGCGGAACATTTCGTGCTATAAGCACACCTCGCTGCCATAGTGCGGTCATGGAGACCATGCCCGCCGGCCGCCCCCCAGGCTCCCCTCGCCAGGAGTCCCGGCACCGGCGCCCCCGCCCTGCCCTCCGCACGCCGCGCGCGGCCCTGACCCTGGCCCTCGCCGGTGCCGTCACCGGTGCCGCCGTGGTCACCGCCCTGCTCCCGCGCGCAGCCCGCGACTCGCCCGCACCCGGCCCGACCGCCTCCCCGGGCCCTGCGCCCGCTCCCGGCGCACCGGGCATCGGCGACCCCCTCATGCCGCTCGCCGGCAACGGCGGCTACACGGTCGACCGCTACACGCTCGACTTCGACTGGCGGGCGCCCCGGACACCGTTCGCCGCCGCCGCGACCGTCAACGCCACCGCCACCCAGTCCCTGTCCCGCTTCGACCTCGACTTCGCGGGCAACGCGCTGCACCGGGTGACGGTCGACGGCACACCGGCCACCGTCGTACGGAACGGCGACGAACTCGTCGTCACCCCCGCGCGCCCCATCCCCCACGGCAGCACGTTCACCGTCCGCGTCACCTACACCGCCGATCCGACTCGGAGCAGGCACCGCGACGACGCGATCCGGGACTACGGCTGGGTGCCCACCGCCGACGGCACGTTGGTCTGCGCCCAGCCCGACGGCGCCAAACTGATCTTCCCGGCGGACGACCACCCCAGCCTGCGGGCGCCCATCACCTTCCACATCACCACCCCGCCCGGCATCAGCGCCGCGGCCAACGGCCGACTGGTCGGCACCGTCCGGCGACCAGACGGACGTGTCAGATGGACCTACGACTCCGAGCAGCCGATCGCGGCGCAGCTGGTCCAGATGGCGATCGGGAAGTTCACGTTCGTCGACGGCACCGGCCCGCGCGGCCTGCCGGTCCGGGACGTGGTCCCGGACGACCTGGTCGGCGACACGGCGGATTTCCGCTCGCTCACCCCGGAGCATCTCGCGTGGCTGGAACGACGCCTCGGCCCGTACCCGTTCCGCCGCTACGGCGTGCTGGTCGGGGACACCGACCTGCCGGTGGCCCTGGAGACGCAGTCACTGTCGGTCGTACCGAAGGACGACCTGCTGGGCGACCGGATCGACGCCGAACGCAACCTCGTGCACGAGCTGACCCACCACTGGACGGGTGACAGCGTCGCCATCCGGCGCTGGTCCGACCTGTGGCTGAGTGAGGGTCACGCCCGCTTCTACGAACGTCTGTACTCCGACGAGCACGGCGGGGCCGGCCTGGAGGCCGCGATGCGGGCGGCCTACGAACAGCACGACCAGTGGCGGCACGACGAAGGGGCGCCCGCCGAACCCACGGAGCCGACGCTGTTCAAGGTGATGCGCTACGACGGCTCGGCGCTGGTGCTGTACGCCCTGCGGGAGAAGGTCGGCGCCGAGACCTTCGACCGGATCGAGCACTCCTGGGTGACGGCGTATCAGGGCCGGGCGGCCGGCACCCGGGACTTCATCACCCTCGCGTCGCGGGTCGCCGGCGAGGACCTGAGCCCGTTCCTGACCCCCTGGCTGTACGGGCCGCACACCCCGCCCATGCCGGGCCACCCCGACTGGCGGGTGGAACCGGTCGAGGACTGAGCCGGCACGCCGCCGACCGAGTGGCCCCTGCCCGGCCGCTCGGCCACCCCGGTGACCCTTGGCGCGACACGGCGCGAAAGGCACGGAAACGTACCAGGGGTGGCGTCCAGGACAACTGCCTTTGTTCTGGTGGAGACGAACATGTCTGGAGAACCGTGCAATGAGAAGACCGGCCACCCCGCGTGTTCCCAACTCCCTGCGCGAGTGCCGCCGGACGGCCTGCGTGATCGCGTCGGCTGCGGTGCTGGTGCCGCTGCTGCTCATCCCGCTGGCCGACGACGAGGCACCGGACCAGCAATTGCAGAACACCTTCACGGAGGCCGCCCGCGAGTTCCACGTGCCGCGCAGTGTGCTCATGAGCGTGTCCTACATGCAGACGCGCTGGGACACCCATTCGGGCGCGCCCAGCATCGCGGGCGGCTACGGGCCGATGCACCTGGTGGACACCGGCCGCATCGAGGCCCCGGCGGTGGCGGCGGGCCCGTCTGCGCAGCACGGCGCCGGCACCCGGCCCGAGGCGGGCGAGGCGGCCGCCCCTGAGACCTCCCCTTCGCCAGGCCACACCGTACAGCCGGCGGACCTGGACCGCGCCGCACGCCTGCTCGCGGTCCCGGCCGAACGCCTGCGGACGGATCCCACCGCCAACATCCGCGGCGGCGCGGCGATCCTGGCGGCCACCCAACGCCAGCTCGGCAAGCCCCTCAGCGCCAACGCGGCCGACTGGTGGGAGGCGGTCCAGCACTACCCGGGCACCCGCGACATCACGGCGGCGACCGCCTACGCCAACGATGTCTTCGACGTGATCCGCAAGGGAGCGCACCGCACCACCGCCGAAGGACAGGACGTCACCCTCGCCGCCGATCCCCGCGTACGCCCCCACGTCACCCGCGCCCAGACCCCACCGCGGCCCAAGGAGGTCGAGTGCCCGGCGGAGCTGGCCTGCGACTGGCTCAGCGCCCCGTACGAGGAGATCGACGAGGACGGCGACTACGGCAACCACGACCTCGGCAACCGGCCCATCGACCAGAAGATCAACTACATCGTCATCCACGACACCGAGGCGTATCTGCCGAACATGTTCAAGACGGTGCAGGACCCCACGGAGGCGTCGTGGCACTACTCGATCCGCTCCAGCGACGGCCACATCACCCAGCACGTGCGGACCAAGGACGAGGCCTGGCACTCCGGCAACCAGTTCGTGAACGCCCGCTCGATCGGCATCGAGCACGAGGGCTTCCTCAACCAGCCGGGCAAGTGGTTCACGGAACCGATGTACCGGGCCTCGGCGCGTCTGGTGCGCTACCTGGCGAAGAAGTACCAGGTCCCGCTCGACCGGCAGCACATCATCGGTCATGACAACGTGCCGTCGCCGACCGCCGACAGCATCCCCGACATGCACGACGATCCCGGTCCCTTCTGGGACTGGCGGCACTACTTCGACCTGCTCGGCGCGCCGCTGCGGGCCTCGGCCGGACCGGACAGCGACATGGTGATGATCCTGCCGGACTACGCCACCCACAAGCCCCCGTTCACCGGGTGCAAGGGCGACGGTCACCCGTGTCCGCCGCACGGCTCCAACGCCGTACGCCTCCACACGCGACCGGACGACAACGCCCCGCTGATCCAGGACCCCGGCCGCAAGCCGGACGGCGACCCGTCCACGGAAGACGTCAACGACCTGGGCTCACGCGTCTCCGCGGGCCAGACCTTCGCCGTCGCCGACCGGAGCGGCGAGTGGACGGCGATCTGGTTCCAGGGCAACAAGGCATGGTTCAGGAACCCTCAGAAACAACCGACGGCCGTCGGCGCGAGCGGCAGCATGGTGACGCCCAAGGAAGGCCTGGACGAGATCCCGGTGTACGGGCGTGCCCTCCCGGAGGAGGACGCCTACCCCGAGAACGTGGAGGAGGAGCCCGAATCGCCGCTGCCCTACCGGCTCCAGGCGGGCCAGCGCTATGTGACACAGGCTCGGGTCCGCAGCTCGTACGTCCCCCGGTCGTCCATCGTCGACTCACCCGAGCCGGTGGTGAAGGGCCGCGAGGGGTATTACGAGATCCAGTTCGGCCACCGCCTCGCGTACGTCCGGGCGAGCGACGTGGACGTCGTCGAGAGCGCTTCCGCCACGGCGGGACCACCGTCGGCGCAGGACGACCGCCCGGCCGGGCACTAGGCCGCCAGTTCCGCCCGGTCCCCCATCACCACGACCGGATCGCGCGCCGGATCGAGCGTGCGCAGCAGGAATGCCATGGCCTGCCGGGAGACGCTGACGCAGGCCGAGGTGCCGCTGCCGTGGTCCAGGTGCAACCAGATACCGCCGCCCTTGTCCTGACCCCAGGGGCGACCGGCGTCGCGCGGTGGGGTGCCTCGCAGGCGGTTGTAGTCGATGGCGATGACGTAGTCGAAGTCGTGCTGGTGCGCCTCGTCCCATTCGGCCGGTGGCGTATAGGCGCTGACGTCGTGATCGTACGGCAGTCGGGCTCCCGGGTCGCGGAGCACACCGCCCGCGTCGGAGAGGGTGAAGACACCCACCGGGCTGCGCTGGTCCCCCTCGTGGTGGTCGGTGGTCCAGCCGTGCCGCCCGTTGTGGGCGGGCCAACTGCCCGCCGGGTGCCACTGGGCGCCACGCCGGGTGTACAGCACCAGCCTGGACTCGGCGGAGTCGACGCCCTCGCCGTAGACGGCCACGATCTGGCGGGAGCCGGCGGGGATCCGCCGGTAGAGGCGGGCGCCGACGCCCGGGACACGGGTCGGGTCGGTCGTGGGAGCCGAAGAGACGGTCGGGCCCTGCCCGGTCGGTCCCTGCGCGGTCGGGACTTGCGCGGTCCGGTCGCGGGGCGCCGGGGCACCGTCGGTCCGGGCGGGGCCTGATGGAGGGCCACCGCACGCGGTGAGGGCCGCGAAGAGCGTTCCCAGGGCCGCCACCCCGACCGTCACACGCCGCCGCACGCTGTCGATCTCGATGTGCACCGGGCCATGGTGACAGCGCACACCGGCTGATCGTGCGATCTCCCCGGCATTCACCGAGCCGGGTGAGCGGCCACCTGGCCGCCCTGTGTGGGCGTCAGGGAAAACCGTTTGAAATTCAGCACGCCTCGGAGTCAACTTGTCACGGTCTGTCAGCGCTCATCGCCGCTTCCCCCTCCCCTGACACGAGCCACTGGGACGTCATGCAGATTCAAGACCTTCCGTATCCCGATCCCGGCGTCCCCGACGTGCGTTCGGGCCCCCGATTCCTGTGGTGGCTCTGGCTGAACCAGCTGGGCGGGCAGCTGAAGTCGCTCGCCTGGGGCCTGCTGCACTTCGTGTCCGTCTCGGCGCTGCCCTTCTGCATCGGCCTCGCCATCGAGGCGGTCGTCGACCGCTCCGGCACCCGGCTCGCCCTGACGGGTGCTCTGCTGCTGCTGTGCGGCACGGGCATCGCCCTCGGCGAGACCTTCCTGCACCGGGCCGCCGTCACCAACTGGATCACGGCCGCCACGCGCGTCCAGCAACTGCTGGCCCGCAAGGCCGCCCAGCTGGGCTCCGCCCTGACCATGCGAGTGGCCGCCGGAGAGGTGGTGGCCGTCTCCACCGGCGACGTCGAGAGGATCGGCTGGTTCGTCGAGGCCGTCTCCCGGTTCACCGCGGCCGCGTTGACGGTCGTCGTGGTCGGTGCCGGGCTCCTCGTCTACCAGCCCGCCCTGGGCGTGGTCGTCGCCATCGGACTGCCCGTGGTGGCCCTCGCGGTGCTGCCGCTGCTGCCCCGTGCCACGCGCCGCGCGGACGTGCAGCGCGAGAAGGCGGGCCGGGCCACCGAGCTGGCCTCGGACACGGTCGCCGGACTGCGTGTACTGCGCGGCATCGGCGGCGAAGAGCTGTTCCTCGACCGCTACCGCCGCGCCTCGCAGGAGGTACGCCACGCCGCGGTGCGCAGCGCCCGGATGTGGTCACTGATCTCCGCCATCCAGGTGCTGCTCCCCGGGCTGCTGCTCATCGCCGTCGTCTGGCACGGCATCCAGCTCGCCCGCCAGGGCCGTGTCACGGTCGGCGAACTCGTCACCGTCTACAGCGCGGTGATGATCCTCAACTATCCGCTGCGGCACTTCGAGGAGATCGCCATGGCGTACTCCTTCTCACGCCCGTCGGCCAGACGGACGGCCGGCGTCCTGTCGCTGGAGCGGTCCACCGCCACCGAGGGCACCCGCGCGCCGGAGGTACCGGGCGGCGACCTGTACGACCCCGGCACCGGTCTGCTGGCTCCCGCGGGCCGTCTCACCGCCGTGGTCTGCGGCGATCCGGACGCGGCGGGCAGGCTCGCGGAGCGGCTGGGAGGCCATCCCGCCGAGCCGGGCCGCTCGGTGCTGCTCGGCGGGGTGCCGCTGGACGAACTCCCCCTGGACAGCGCCCGTGCCGCCGTCCTCGTCCAGGACAAAGACCCGGTGCTGTTGTCCGGCACCCTGCGCGAACTGCTCGACGTCCCCGCCTCCGGAGCCGTACGCGCCACGGACGCGCTGGACGCGGCGCAGTGCGGCGACGTCCTGGACGCGCTCGTCCAGGGGTCGCTGGACGCCGCGGACCCGATGGACGCCCGCATCACCGAACGCGGGCGCTCCCTGTCCGGTGGCCAGCGCCAGCGGCTCGCGCTGGCCCGGTCGCTGATCACCGACCCCGAGGTGCTGGTGCTGGACGAGCCGACCTCCGCGGTCGACTCGCACACCGAGGCACGGATCGCGGACGGGCTGCGCCGGCTGCGCTCGGGGCGCACGACGGTGGTGTTCACCTCCTCTCCGCTGCTCCTCGACCGCGCGGACCGGGTCGCCCTGGTCGACGAGGGCGAGGTCGTGGCGGTCGGCGTGCACCGCGAACTGATCGCCAACGAGCCGCGATACCGGGCCGTGGTGACGCGGGAGACGGACGACGAACTGGCCGCGGCCGACGAGGCTGCCCTGGTGGGAGCGCGGCAGGAGCTCGAAGAAATCGAGGAGAGCGCATGATCGGCGTTGCGCCACCGGTGTACGACCCGGCGGCCCCGACGACCGCCACCACCCTGCCCGTCGGCGCGGCCACGACCGTGCGTGCCTACATCGCCGAGCTGTTCCGCCGGCACCGCCGGGCCTTCCTCCTGCTGGTCGCGGTGAACACGGTGGCCGTGGTCGCGTCCATGGTGGGGCCGTACCTGCTCGGCGGCTTGGTCGAGCGGGTGTCGGACGGGGCCCGGGAGCTTCATCTGGGCCTGGCCGCCGGGCTGTTCGTGCTCGCGCTCGCCGTACAGGCCGTGTTCGTACGGCAGGTACGGCTGCGGGGTGCGATGCTCGGCGAGCGGATGCTGGCCGACCTGCGGGAGGACTTCCTGGTCCGGTCGGTCGGGCTGCCGCCGGGCGTGCTGGAACGGGCGGGCACCGGCGATCTGCTGTCCCGCATCACCACCGACATCGACCGCCTGGCCAACGCGATGCGCGAGGCCGTGCCCCAGCTGGCCATCGGTGGCGTGTGGGCTCTTCTGCTGCTCGGCGGGCTCGTGGTGACGGCTCCGCCGCTGGCGGCCGCAGTGCTGCTCGCCGTACCGGCGCTGGCGGCCGGGTGCCGGTGGTACTTCAAACGGGCGCCCGCCGGATACCGCTCCGAGGCCGCCGGGTACGCGGCGGTCTCCTCCGCTCTCGCCGAGACGGTCGACGCGAGTCGCACCATCGAGGCGCACCGGCTCGGCGCCCGCCGCGTCGCCCTGTCGGAACGGCGGATCAAGGAGTGGACGGCCTGGGAGCGGTACACGCTCTGGCTGCGGTCCGTGCTCTTCCCGGTCATCAACGCCGTGCACGTCATCGTGCTGAGCTCGGTCCTCCTGGCCGGCGGGGCGTTCGTCCTGCGCGGGTGGATCGGGGTGGGCCAGCTGACCACGGGCGCCCTCATCGCCCAGATGCTCGTCGACCCGGTGAACCTGATCCTGCGCTGGTACGACGAGGTGCAGGTCGCCCAGGTGTCGCTGGCCCGCCTGGTGGGTGTGCGGGACATCGAGCCCGACGCCGGGGACGCCTCGCTGGCACCGGACGGGCGGGACGTGCACGCCGACCGGGTGCACTTCGGCTACCGCGAGGGCGTCGACGTGCTGCGCAACGTGTCCCTGGAGGTCGCCCCGGGCACCCGGCTGGCCCTGGTCGGCCCGTCGGGCGCGGGCAAGTCCACCCTCGGCAGGCTGCTCGCCGGGATCTACGCGCCGCGGGACGGCCGGATCACCCTGGGCGGCGCGGAGCTGTCCCGGATGCCGGCGGAACGCGTCCGCTCGCACGTCGCCCTCGTCAACCAGGAGCACCACGTCTTCGTCGGCTCCCTGCGCGACAACCTCCTGCTGGCCCGCAGCGGTGCCACGGACGCCGAGCTGTGGGCGGCCCTGGGCGCAGTCGACGCGGATGCCTGGGCGCGGGCGCTGGACGACGACCTGGACACCGAGGTCGGCTCCGGCGGCTTCGCGCTGACACCGGCGCAGGCCCAGCAGATCGCGCTGGCCAGGCTCGTGCTCGCCGATCCGCACACGCTGGTCCTGGACGAGGCGACCTCGCTGCTCGACCCGCGCGCGGCCCGGCATCTGGAGCGGTCCCTGGCCCGCGTCCTGGACGGCCGCACCGTGGTCGCCATCGCCCACCGTCTGCACACCGCCCATGACGCCGACGTGATCGCCGTCGTGGACAACGGACGCATCAGCGAGCTGGGCAGCCACGACGAGCTGGTCACGGCCGACGGCGCGTACGCCGCGCTCTGGCGGTCCTGGCACGGATGAGGCGGCGCCGACCACGCGGCCGACCGGTACGCCGGCCCCGTGACCGCCCGCGGGGCCGGTCTGCCGATGCTTGGGACAGCGGCGGACCCTTTCGGCCAGGCCTGCAGTCGGGGAGGGACCGGCGGAAGGGGCGGCCGGCATCGGGGGCAGCCCGGTCGTGCCCGGCGCGGGACCAGCGAAGCCGGTCGGTGTTGGGGGCAGCGGTGAGGTGGCGTGCGGCGGGGGCCGCCGGCCTCGGCGGGGCGGCGCGGCGGAATCCGCCGGGGCTCGGGGTGGCCAGGTGGAGGGCCGGTCGGTGCGCGGTGGCGCCTGCCGTAGGCCGGTGCAGGGTGCGAGCCCTGGCCGGCGCCGGCGTCCGTGCCGTTGCGCGGAGTCGAGCAGGGGTGGAAGGCTGGAGAACGGCACAGGCTCGGGGAACGCTACGGAACCACCCGGTCCGCAGCGTGTGACACCTGCGCCGCGCGTGCCGACGGCCCGGCGCCCCTCGCGGTGGCCTATGGCCGTCCTCACCACCAGGAGGTACTCGTGGACAGCGCCGACGGCTGGGGGGACGACGTCTACCAGCCCGATTCCTCGGAGATCCGGGAGGATTCGGGGGTGCTCGACGTCGAGGACACACTGGACTTCGACGGCGTCAACGACCCGCTCGACCGTGGCTGGTCCCCTCCCGAGCGCCCCTGGGCGGTGGAGCGCCTCGGGGTGACGGCGGCCGAACGCCAGGCGGGCGAGACGCTCGACCAGCGGCTCGCCGAGGAGCTGCCCGACCTCGACACGGCCGACGGCGACGGCCTCGGTGACTGCACCGGCACCGACGGGGAACTCCTGGACAACGAGGTCGGCAACCTCCGCTCGGGCCGGCTGGTGGCCCCGGACGAGGGAGCGCACGAGGACGATGAGGCCGCTCTCGTCGCCACCGACGTCGGTATCGACGGCGCCGCCGCTTCCGCCGAGGAGGCCGCGATGCACATCGTCGACGAGGACTCCCTGTCCGGCTGAGCCCCACGAGGAGCCGCCATGCAGCAGGACGAGCAGCCCGAATACCGCCCCGTGGTCTTCCGCGACCGCGCCGCCGGCTACGCCTTTCTGACCCGGTCGACCGCGCGGAGCGAGCAGAGCATCGAGTGGGACGACGGCCGGACCTACCCGGTGATCGACGTGGAGATCTCCTCCGAGACTCACCCCTTCTACACGGGCAAGGCCCGCACCGTCGACACCGAAGGCCGCATCGCCCGCTTCGAACGCCGGTACGGCGGAGCCGACGCAGGCGACACGACCTGATCGCAAGCGGTGGCCCGGGCCAGGTGGCGGGAGCCTCAGATCACGTTGAGGGCGGCCGCGCAGCCCACGCCACCGAGCAGCATGAACACGGGCATCAGCACCTTCAGCTCCACCCAGCTTCCGGCACGGAACCGCATCACCTTCGGCGGCCCCAGGGGGTACCAGCGCTTGCGGCCCACGGGGATCGGCCACAGGATCGGGCAGCCCGACACCGTCAGCGCGTCCCCGATGTCGTGCACCAGGGCACCGAGGACGATCGGCAGCCCGAGCCAGAGGTACTCCTGCCCCGGCGCGGTGAACAGCCAGTCGGAGCCGTTGCCCGGCTTGTCCAGGATGCCCGCGAGAATCCATGCGCTCGTCGCCGCCAGCAGCCAGACCAGGACATCGCTGCTGGAGCCGCGCGCCGCCCGCCACAGCAGCCCCTCGATCGCCAGCACCATGTGCACGAACAGGATCGCCAGCACCGCCCAGCGGCCCCCCGTGATCGCCGCCGCAGAGCACCCGGCGCCGATCATGACCGCCCACACCCAGGTGTGCGTCAGCGTGCGGTGGCCGCCCGAGCGGCGCGGGTCGCCCTGCTTCCTGGTCGATTTGTAGACGGCGTACGACAGCTTGTCCACGATCTCGCAGAGCCAGCGCGAGAACGGCCCGAAGGCCCGGGAGATGGTGGCGGCCTTGTGATCGAGGTCCGGGGCGAGCGCGGCGCCAGCGCAGATCAGGGCGCCGACGAGCAGCACCGGCCAGGGCATCGGGCGCCCGGCCGCGGCGGCGGCCGCTCCGACGCCGAGCCAGGCCGCGGCCCCCGACAGTGAGTGTGCTGGTCCCATCATGGCCGCTTCCCGCCCCATTCCTCGTGTGCCGCTGTCCAGTTGACCTGGTGCGCCGACCCTGCGTCGGCGTCACAGCGTAGCGGCCATGATCTTCGTGCTCGCAGCCGATTCCCTTCTCGGGGACGAGGCCAGGCAAGATGGGTGCGTGACCCTCATCGATCAGCTGCCGCCGACCGCCGACCCCGACGCCCTGTACGAAGCCTTCGAGTCGTGGTCGCAGGAGCGCGGCCTCACCCTCTACCCGCATCAGGAGGAGGCGCTGATCGAGGTGGTCTCCGGGGCGAACGTGATCGTCTCGACGCCCACCGGCTCCGGCAAGAGCATGATCGCCGCCGGCGCGCACTTCGCCGCCCTCGCACGGGACGAGGTCACCTTCTACACCGCCCCGATCAAGGCGCTGGTGTCGGAGAAGTTCTTCGAGCTGTGCAAGCTCTTCGGCACCGAGAACGTCGGCATGCTCACCGGCGACGCTTCCGTGAACGCCGACGCGCCCGTGATCTGCTGCACCGCCGAGGTCCTGGCCTCGATCGCGCTGCGCGACGGCAAGAACGCGGACGTCGGCCAGGTCGTCATGGACGAGTTCCACTTCTACGCCGAGGGCGACCGCGGCTGGGCCTGGCAGATCCCGATTCTCGAACTCCCTCAGGCACAGTTCATCCTGATGTCGGCCACTTTGGGTGATGTGTCCTTCTTCGAGAAGGACCTCACCCGCCGCACCGGCCGCCCCACCTCGGTGGTCCGCTCGGCGACCCGCCCGGTGCCGCTCTCCTACGAGTACAAGTTCACGCCGCTCACCGAGACGCTCACCGACCTGCTGGAGAGCAAGCAGGCGCCGGTGTACATCGTGCACTTCACCCAGGCGCAGGCCGTGGAGCGGGCGCAGGCGCTGATGAGCATCAACATGTGCTCGCGCGAGGAGAAGGAGCAGATCGCCGAGCTGATCGGCAGCTTCCGATTCACCACCAAGTTCGGCCGCAACCTCTCCCGTTATGTCCGGCACGGCATCGGCGTCCACCACGCCGGCATGCTGCCCAAGTACCGGCGTCTGGTGGAGAAGCTCGCCCAGGCCGGCTTGCTGAAGGTCATCTGCGGCACGGACACGCTCGGCGTGGGCGTCAACGTGCCGATCCGTACGGTGCTGTTCACGGCGCTGACCAAGTACGACGGCAGCCGTGTGCGCACCCTGCGGGCCCGTGAGTTCCACCAGATCGCGGGGCGGGCCGGCCGGGCCGGTTTCGACACGGCCGGGCTCGTCGTCGCGCAGGCGCCCGAGCACGTCATCGAGAACGAGAAGGCGCTGGCGAAGGCGGGTGACGATCCGAAGAAGCGGCGCAAGGTGGTGCGCAAGAAGGCGCCGGAGGGCTTCGTCGGCTGGACGGAGAACACCTTCCAGAAGCTGATCGATTCGGAGCCGGAGCCGCTGACCTCGCGTTTCCGGGTCACGCACACGATGCTGCTGTCGGTGATCGCCCGCCCGGGCAACGCGTTCGAGGCGATGCGTCACCTGCTGGAGGACAACCACGAGCCGCGCAGGCAGCAGCTGAGGCACATCCGCCGGGCGATCGCGATCTACCGTTCGCTGCTCGACGGCGGCATCGTGGAGAAGCTCGACCGGCCCGACGCCGAGGGCCGCATCGTCCGGCTCACGGTCGACCTGCAGCAGGACTTCGCGCTCAACCAGCCGCTGTCCACGTTCGCGCTCGCCTCGTTCGAACTCCTCGACCCCGAGTCGCCGTCCTACGCCCTCGACATGGTGTCCGTCGTCGAGTCCACCCTGGACGACCCGCGGCAGATCCTCGTCGCCCAGCAGAACAAGGCGCGTGGCGAGGCCGTGGCCGCGATGAAGGCGGACGGCGTCGAGTACGAGGAGCGCATGGAGCGCCTCCAGGACGTCACCTACCCGAAGCCCCTGGAAGAGCTGCTCTTCCACGCCTACAACACCTACCGCAAGAGCCACCCCTGGGTCGGCGACCACCCGCTGTCGCCGAAGTCCGTGATCCGCGACATGTACGAACGGGCGCTGTCCTTCACGGAGTTGGTGTCCTTCTACGAGCTGGCCCGCATCGAGGGCATCGTCCTGCGCTACCTGGCCAGCGCCTACAAGACCCTCGACCACACCATCCCGGACGACCTGAAGTCCGAGGACCTGCAGGACCTCATCGAGTGGCTCGGCGAGATGGTGCGCCAGGTGGACTCCAGCCTGCTGGACGAGTGGGAGCAGCTCGCGAACCCGGAGGAGATGACCGCCGAGGAGGCCCAGGAGAAGGCCGACGAGGTCAAGCCGGTCACGGCCAACGCGCGCGCCTTCCGGGTCCTGGTCCGCAACGCGATGTTCCGCCGCGTGGAGCTGGCCGCCCTCGACCAGGTCGAGGAGCTGGGCGAGATGGACGCCGAGTCCGGCTGGGACGCCGACACCTGGGGCGAGGCGATGGACACGTACTGGGACGAGTACGAGGACCTCGGTACCGGTCCCGACGCCCGCGGCCCCAAGCTTCTGGTCATCAAGGAGGAGCCGGAGAACGGCCTCTGGCGCGTCCGTCAGATCTTCGACGACCCGAACGGCGATCACGACTGGGGCATCAGCGCGGAGATCGACCTCACGGCCTCCGACGCCGAGGGCCGCGCCGTCGTCCGCGTCACCGATGTCGGCCAGCTGTGAGCCGCTGCCGACCAGTTGTGAGCCAAGGAGAATCCCACCGATGACGAACCCGGCCGAGAGACTGGTCGACCTGCTCGACCTGGAGCAGATCGAGGTCAACATCTTCCGTGGCCGAAGCCCGCAGGAGTCGCTGCAGCGGGTCTTCGGCGGCCAGGTGGCGGGCCAGGCCCTGGTCGCCGCCGGCCGCACCACGGAGGGCGACCGCCCGGTGCACTCGCTGCACGCGTACTTCCTGCGTCCGGGCCACCCCGGGGTACCGATCGTGTACCAGGTGGAGCGGGTCCGCGACGGCCGGTCGTTCACCACGCGCCGGGTCACGGCCGTGCAGCAGGGCCGCACGATCTTCAATCTGACCGCCTCCTTTCACAAGCCTGAGGAAGGACCGTTCGAACACCAGCTGCCGCCGGCCCGCGAGGTGCCGGAGCCGGAGTCGCTGCCCACGGTCACCGAGGAGATCCGCAAGCATCTGGGCGCGCTGCCGGAGCGGTTGGAGCGGATGGCGCGCCGCCAGCCCTTCGACATCCGGTACGTCGACCGGCTGCGCTGGAACGCCGAGGAGATCGACGGGGCCGAGCCGCGCAGTGCCGTGTGGATGCGCGCGGTCGGACCGCTCGGTGACGACCCGCTGGTCCACACGTGCGCGCTGACCTACGCCAGTGACATGACCCTCCTGGACGCGGTCCGTATCCCGGTCGAACCCCTGTGGGGTCCGCGGAACTTCGACATGGCCTCGCTGGACCACGCCATGTGGTTCCACCGGCCGTTCCGCGCGGACGAGTGGTTCCTGTACGACCAGGAGTCGCCGATCATCACCGGCGGGCGGGGTCTGGCCCGCGGCCGTATCTACGACCTGCAGGGGCGCCTGCTTGTCTCGGTCGTCCAGGAGGGCCTGTTCAGGTCGCTGTAGCGAGCCGTCAGCCGGGGCCCCGCAGCGGGTGCTTCAGACCCGGGCCGGCCGGGAGTTTCTCCGACGCAGCCAGGAGCGCAGACCACGACGGGGTTGCGCCGGGGCCCGCTCGGGCCGACGGTGACCCGGGCGGGACGAGGACACCTCGGCCGGCCGCACCACCGGCACGCCGTGCCCCTCGGACGCTCGGCTCACCGGTGCGTCCGTCGGATCGGCCGGTCCTGGCCGCGGCCCGCCGTTCGGCCTGAAGGCTCCGGCCTCCGCCCCACCGCTCTGCACCTCTGACGCCTGTGCCGCGGTCGGCTGCTCGCCGGGCGCCGATGCCTGGGCGGTCGGTTCCGCAAGCCGCGTGACCGTTCGGGCCATCGGCGGGATGGGCTGTGCCACCGCCCGCGCGCTCGGTGCGGCGCGGCGGGCGGTCGGGCGCGGGGCACTGCGGAAGGCGCGGGCCTCCTCCAGGGCGTGGGCCAGCTCGCTGCGCAGCCACTCGGTCTCGTCCGCGTCCTGTGCCGTCGCGATCCGCTCGGCCAGGTGCGCGGCAGGCGATCCCGGCGTGCCGTGACCTGGTGGCGTCGGGCGGAACCGGTTCAGGTAGGAGCGCTCGTACGGATCCCTGACGACGTCGGCGACCTCGACGGGCGAGAGGAAGGCCGCGACGGCTCCGGCCCGGGCCCACGGCTGCTCGGCCTGGCGCAGCAGGAAGCCGAGATGTCGCCCCCGCCAGTTACGGGCACGCAGGTCCGCCCCGGCGGCCAGCCGGCCGCGCAGGCTCTGGGGCGTACGCCCCTTCAGCAGACGCGCGTTCTCAGCCTGCGACGCGAAGTGCCGCAGTTCGTCCGCGAGATACAGCCAGACGACGGCACGGTAGCGGTTCAGGTACCAGGTCACCGGCACCAGCAGGCCCAGCCGGGCGAGGCGGGTGAACCGCCCGACCGGGATCTCCATGAGCGCGGCACCCTCGGTGGTACCCACCACCCGCACGCGGTCACGCAGGGCTTCCGCGCACCCTTCCTGCGCACGGAGGCGGTCGATCTCCGCACGCTCCACCCTCCGGCCCCCTCCGCCGCCTTCGTCGGGCACGGTCCGGATGTGGCCGAAATGCACGGCGAGCTCGAACTCGCCCCGTTTGAGACCCAGTTGCCGCGCGGCATGGCTGGGTGTGCAGGTGACGGGCCGGGGCGGGCTGACAGTGCTTGCCGACATGGTCGTACTCCCCCGTGGAGTCGTTGGCTCACGCCCGGTGCGTTCGCCGTGCACACACCGTAGCCAATCCGGCGCAGGTCGTGGCGAGCCTGTGGATAACTCCACCGACGAAGGAGAAAACGCAGGTCAGAGGTCTGCGATGGGGGTGCGCTCCGGTTGCCGGGCATCGACGCCGAGGTGTTCGCCGACGCGATTGACGAGCAGGGTCATCTCGTAGGCGATCTGCCCGATGTCGGCCTCCGCGCCGCTGAGCACGCACAGGCAGCTGCCGGTGCCGGCCGCGGTCACGAACAGTACGGCGTCGTCGTACTCGATCATGGTCTGGCGTACCCTGCCCGCGCCGAAGTGGCGTCCCGATCCTTTGGCCAGGCTGTGCAGTCCGGACGCCACGGCGGCCAGATGCTCGGCGTCCTCACGGCGTAGGCCCGTACTCGCGCCGGTGACCAGCCCGTCATTGGACAGGACCAGAGCGTGCCGCACGTGGTCCACCCGCTCGGTCAGATCGTCCAGGAGCCAGCCGAGTCCCTGGTTCTGCGCCATCTCCGTCTCCCCGTGTGGTGTCTCCCCCTGGCTGGAGGAACTCCCCGCCAGCCTTCCCCACCACCGGCGTCCGGGCAAGCAAGATGGGCGTATGGCACAGAAGATGACCGACGAGGAATGGCGGGCGTTCGTCTCGAACGGCACCCGGACCGGCAAGCTGTCCACCGTTCGCGCCGACGGGAGCCCTCATGTGGCCCCGATCTGGTTCCTGCTGGACGGCGACGAGCTCGTCTTCAACACCGGTAAGGAAACGGTGAAAGGGCGCAATCTGGCCCGCGACGGGCGGGTGGCCCTGTGCGTGGACGACGATCGGCCGCCGTTCCACTTCGTGGTGCTGAACGGCCGCGCCCGTGTGTCGGAGGAGCTGGACGAGGTGCGTCACTGGGCCACCCGGATCGCCGCCCGGTACATGGGCGAGGACCGCGCCGAGGAGTACGGCGCCCGCAACGGCGTTCCGGGGGAGCTTCTGGTCCGGGTCGGCATCGACCAGGTGGTGGCGGTGAAGGATCTGGCGGCCTGAGCGGCGGGGTCAGCCGACCGAGTCCAGGAGCCGGGCGGTGTGCATCCGCCCGGCGTACTCGACGAGCCTGATCAGGACCTCTTTGCCCGAGTCCCGCTCCCGCGCGTCGCACAGCACCACGGGTGTGCCCTGGTCGAGGTCCAGAGCCCGGCAGACGTCGTGCGTGCCGTAGGTACGGGCTCCGGCGAAGCAGTTGACGGCCACCACGAACGGTATCCGCCGGTGCTCGAAGTAGTCGACCGCGGGAAAACAGTCCTCCAGGCGCCGGGTGTCCGCGAGGACGACGGCACCGAGGGCGCCCTGGGACAGCTCGTCCCAGAGGAACCAGAACCGGTCCTGTCCGGGTGTGCCGAAGAGGTAGAGCGACAGACCGGAGCGGATGGTGATGCGCCCGAAGTCCATGGCGACGGTGGTGGTGACCTTCTGGCCCACGCCGTCGGTGTCGTCCACCGACTGCCCCGCCTCACTGAGCAGTTCCTCGGTGCGCAGCGGCCGGATCTCGCTGACGGCCCCGACCAGGGTCGTCTTACCGACGCCGAACCCTCCGGCGACGAGTATTTTCAGCGCCAGGGCGGAGGTGTCGCCGACGGCGTCGGAGTGCTCGGTGACCATGATCACTTCTCTCGGGAGGGCCGGCTGTGGTCGGTGTCCGCCTGCTGTGGCGGTGAAGTCGGCATCGGGTTCGGCATGTTCGTCTACAGCGCTCGCAGTCCCTCGATGACCTCGCGCAGAATCCGCTCGTCGGGCAGGTGGGCAGGGGGCACGGGACGGCTGATGATCACACAGCCGATCTCCAGCAGGTCACCGAGGAGCACCCGGATCACGCCGACGGGGAGGTCCGCGTCCGCCGCGAGTTCGGCGACGGACTGCGTCTCCGTACGGCACAGCGCGACCAGGGTCCGGTGTTCGGGGCCCAGCGCGACGTCGTCGAATGCCGGTGCCGAGGGGTCGAGGGTGACGAGGGCGATCAGGTCGAAGCGCACGCCGGTGGGCCCCGGCTGGGTGCGCCCGCCCGTCATCGCGTACGGGCGGACCAGCGGTCCGGCCTCGCCGTCGTACCACTGGCTGCCGGGCTCCCACGGGCCGTCGGTGCGGTTCTCCGTCATCGGTGCCGCCTTGCGGCTCATCCGGCTGCGGGAGGCTGCGCGGCGACGCGCGGCGGTGTGTACAGATGCTCGCCGACCCTCTTGACCAGCCGCGCCATCTCGTAGGCGACCAGTCCGATGTCGGCGGTGACGGCCGTGAGCACGGCGAGGCAGGAACCGTCGCCGGCGGCGGCCACGAAGAGGAACGCGTCGTCCATCTCCACCATGGTCTGTCGCACGCCGCCCGCGCCGAAGTGCCGTCCCACGCCCTTGGCGAGGCTGTTGAAGCCGGAGGCGACGGCGGCGAGGTGCTCGGCGTCCTCCCGGGCGAGGCCGCTGGAGGCGCCGACGGCCAGACCGTCGTTGGAGAGCACGACGGCGTGCCGTACCTCGCTCACGCGCATCACCAGGTCGTCGAGCAACCAGTCCAGTTCGCCGGAGCGCTGGCCGGCCCTCGTGTTGGGGTCCTGGATCATGCCGGGTCTCCTTCGCTGCTGTCTCTGCCCGTTGGGCGTTCCGGGGCGGCGTCGCGGCCGGGCCGTCTGCCGCCGCCACGAGCCCAGCCGTCGCGGTAGGCCGCCATGCGGTCGCGTACCAGCTCGGGGGTGCGCCGTTCGTCGGCGTGCCGTGCGGTTTCCGGTGCCTGTGCTTCGGGGCGTTGCCGGAGCTGGGGGGCGAGGCTCGCCTGGCGCACACGGCGTGGGAGGTCATCGTTGGTCTCGGAGGCTTCGGGCGGTCGGTGCAGCCTCAAGGCGGTGACTCCGGGGGGCGGGGGTTCGTCGATGGTTGCGCGCGGACCCGCCGCGTCGGGAACGCCGCGGAGGTGCTCGGGTGCGGTGCCCGCGAGGGCGGGCAGGTCCGGCCGCGCGACGACGGCCTCTTGGTGCGCGGTGACGTCGGGTACGCGCGCGTACTCGCGTTCCTGCTGGTGACGGCCCTGCTCACCGTGGTGGGCGGCGCGTTCCGACGTGCTGCTGTGGAGCAGGGCGGTGGGCAGCAGGACGACGGCTGTGGTGCCTCCGTAGGGAGAGACCCGCAGATGCACCTTGACGTCGTGCCGGGAGGCGAGCCGGCTGACCACGAAGAGTCCGAGCCGGTCGCTGTCGAACAGGTCGAGGGCCTCGGACTGCTCGATGCGCCGATTGGCCTCCGCGAGGGTGTCGGCGCCCATACCGAGTCCCCGGTCCTCGATCTCCAGCGCGTAGCCGTTGCCGACGGGTTCGCCGGTGACGCGCACGCGCGTGTGGGGCGGTGAGAACTGGGCGGCGTTCTCAACGAGTTCGGCGAGCAGGTGGGTGAGGTCGGCCACGGCGCCGCCGACGACGTGGGCCTCCGGGAGCTGGCGTACCTCCACGCGCGCGTAGTCCTCGACTTCCGACACGGCGGCCCGTACGACGTTGGTCAGGGACACCGGCATGCGCCAGGCGCGACCCGGTGCGGCGCCGGACAGGATGATCAGGCTCTCGGCGTGCCGCCGCATGCGCGTGGTGAGGTGGTCCAGGCGGAACAGGTCGCTCAGTTCGTCGGGGTCGTCCGAGCGGCGTTCCATGCTGTCCAGGAGGCTGAGCTGGCGGTGGACCAGTACCTGGCTGCGGCGGGCCAGGTTGACGAAGACGCCGGAGATGCCGCTGGCGAGTTCGGCGCGTTCCACCGCGGCGTGCAGGGCGGCGCGGTGGACGGTGGTCAGGGCTTCCGAGACCTGGCCCGCCTCGTCCTCGGCGGGTGGTCCGGCGGGCGCCTCGGCCTGGATGTCGATCTCCTCGCCCGCACGCAGTCTGCCCATCGCTTCGGGGAGTTTGCGACGGGCGATCTCGAGGGCGTCGTTGCGCAGGCTCACGAGTTCGACCACGAGGGCGCGTCCGATGCGGACGGAGATGACGAGCGAGGCGGCCACGGCGGCCAGGCCCAACAGCACGGCGGCGCCCGCGGGGCTGAGCAGGCCGCGCGTCACCGGGTCGGCACGGCCCGCGACGGCCCGGCCCGTGTCCGTCGCGATGTCCCGCATGCCGTCCCGCACGCGTGCGTGGGCGGGGCTCCAGGCTGCCTGCGCTGCCGCGGCGACCAGTTTGACGCCCGGGCCGGCGGTGAGGATCTTGTCCTCGGCGGCACGCAGAGCGGTGTAGGAGTCGCTGTCGGCCAGTTCCTGCCAGGCTGCGCGCTGGGCGGCCGGCAGATCGGCGACGGCCGTCTCGGTGAGGGCACGACGCGCGTCGACGGCGGCGCCGAACAGCCGCAGCCGTTCGCCCTGCAGCTGCGCGGCGGTCCGCGCGCTGTCGAGGACGGCGTCCTCCTGGGCCAGCGCCTCGGCGGCGCGGCTGAATTCGAGCAGCACGCGCGCGTCGGAGCCGACGTCGGCCTGCTGGATGCCGGTGAGGGCGCCGTCCACGGTGAAGGCGACGCCGATGGTCTTCGTGTACTGCGCGTACACCGTGTCCCAGCCGGCCCTGTGGGCGAGTACGGCCGTGCGCAGTGCGCGCAGGTGCTCGGCGCCGGTGACGAAGGCCCCGAGGCGCCCGGAGACACCGGCGGGCAACTCCTCGCTGTCGGCGACGGTGTTGTCGTGTCCGAGCCGCAGCTCGGCGACGGCCCGGTCGGTGCGGGCGGCCAGGCTTCGCAGGTCGCTGCCGTCGGCCGCGCCCGGTGCGCCGGCGTAGCGTACGGCGGCGGTGCGCTCGGCCTGGAGAGCGGCGACGGCCGTGGCCACCGGGGTGCGCAGTTCGACGTCGACCCACTGGGACTGCCGCAGCCGGGCGACGTCCTGGGCGGTGGTGACGGTGGCGTACGCCCACAGGGCGAGCAGGGACACCACGGGCACCATCAGCAGGCTGACCACCTTGGCGCGCACGGTGCGGGGGCGAAGGTGCCGGCGGCTGCCACGCGCGCGTGCCGTGACCGGTGGTGTGCCGAGCGGGCGGTCGTGGCCCTCGTCGGCGGGCGGTCCGGCGTGGGCGCGGCGGCCTCGTGGCGGGCGCGCCGGGGCTCCGGCTTTCGGGGCGGTACGGGGTGGGCGCATGGCCTCCTCGCTCGGGACGTGGGTCGGGGCGCTCGGGCCGGGCGCCCGCTAGCGGGCGATGCTCTCGACGGGCCGTTGGGCGGAGGCGGACGCCTCCCGCTCGTCGGCCGTGGGCGAGAGGGCGACGAAAGCCGAGGTGATGAACAGGTAGGACCCGAGGCCGACGGCGAGGGGGAAGATGAACTGCATCGCCGTGGCCCCGGGCAGAGGTGCGCCGGAGGGCTCCACACGCACGCTCACCGCGAACATCCCGGTGTAGTGCATGCTGCTGACGGCCACTCCCATGACGAGGGAGGCGACGGTGACCGCGAGGGGGGACTTGATGTTGAGGCCGGCCCACAGGGCGGCGGTCGCCGCCACGACGGCGATCAGCACCGACACTCCGACGAGGAGGGGGTCGTACGTGATGCCGCCGTGCAGCCGGACGGCTGCCATGCCCAGGTAGTGCATGCTGGCGACGCCCAGCCCGGTGGTGAGGCCGCCGAGGAGGAGCGCCCGGTTGCGGTCACGGCTGTAGCCGACGGCGAAGACGCCGGCGCAGACGACGACCACGGCGACGAGGAGGCTGAGGATGGTCAGCGGCACGTCGTAGCGGATGTCGGTGCCGCTGACGCGGAAGCCGAGCATGGCCACGAAGTGCATGGTCCAGATGCCGGTCCCGATGGCGGAGGCCGCGGTGACGAGCCAGTTGCGGCGCGAGCGGCCGGTGGTGGCGAGCGCGCGGACGGTGCAGCGCAGTCCGAGCGCGGCGCCGGTGCAGGCCATGACGTACGACAGTACGGGGGTCAGCCAGCCGAAGGCGGCGTGGTCCAGGTGTCCCATGGCCACGGGACGCTAAGGGTGCACGGGCGCACAAAGGGGGCGCATTTCGAAAGGTGTTGGAATATGACACACAGATGCGACGGAACGATCGGGTCCGGCCCGAACATGTGCGCCTGTATATCCCCCGAGGCGGTGAGGGATCATGCGGAACATGAGCGATGACCACACGCATGTCCAGGAGTTCTTCAGCGCCCGCGCCGCCGACTGGGACAGCAGGTTCCCCGACGACGGTCCCGCCTACGCGGCCGCCGTCGGCGAGCTCGGGCTGCGGCCGGGCGACCGCGTGCTGGACGCGGGGTGCGGCACAGGGCGGGCCCTGCCGCCGTTGCGGGCCGCCGTGGGCCCCTCCGGAGTGGTGCTGGGCGCCGACCTGACCCCGGCGATGCTCCACGCCGCCGCGCGGGCGGGCCGCAACCGGGACGGGCGGCTGCTGCTCGCGGACGTCGCCGCGCTGCCGCTGCGGTCCGCAGCCCTGGACACCGTGTTCGCGGCCGGTCTCATCGCGCATCTGCCGCGACCGGAGCAGAACCTGCGGGAGCTGGCCCGCGTGGTGCGGACCGGCGGAAAGCTCGCACTGTTCCACCCCATCGGGCGCACGGCCCTGGCGGCACGACAGGGGCGGCGGATCACACCGGACGACCTGCGCGCCGAGGCCAACCTCGGCCCGCTGCTGTCCCGTTCGGGGTGGAACATGACGTCGTACGTCGACGAGGACGCCCGTTTCCTCGCGCTCGCGGTGCGCGAGCGGTGAACGTCCCACGACGGAAGCGGCGGAAGTCCGGGGCGGGTCAGCCCTTTCCGGCGACGGCCGCGGCGAAGGCGTCGGGGTTGTCGAACATGACGTTGTGCCCGGCTCCCGGCACGGTCACGACGCGTACACCCGCGGCTTCCAGGCCCTCCCGGCCCGGCAGTTCGCCGCTGTACTCGCCCTGCAGGTAGACCCGCTCGACGGGCAACGCCTCCAGCATCGCGCGCATCACAGGTTGCGATCCACGGCGCAGGCCGACGGCGCTGCGGTGCAGGGCGCGCGGGTCGGCCAGCCGCATGGTGGCCGCCCACAGCGGCCCGACCGCCTCCAGCACGCGCGCGTGCTGCCGTTCGACGAAATCGTCCTCTTCATAGGCGGCGATCCCGCTGCTTCCGGCCGTGGCCGGCGGGAAGGCGTCCAGGTTGGCCTCGGTGAGGACGAGCCGTGCCGCGAGATCGGGCCGCCGATGGGCCAGCACGATCGCCACGGCGCCGCCCATGCTGTGCGCGATCAACTCGGCGCCGCGGACTTTGGCTTCGTCCAGCGCGACCGCCACCGCGTCGGCGTGCTCCTCCAGCGTGTATCCGAACGAGTGCGGCCGGTCGCTGAGGCCGTGTCCCGGCAGGTCCAGGAACAGGCTGCGGCGGCCCGCGAGTTCGGGCCGGGCCGCGATGTGCGCATGGTAGACGGCGGACATCGAGCCAAGTCCGTGCAGGTACACGCGCGCGGGCTCCGCCCCGGGTACCTCGGTCCAGCTGATCCGGCTTCCCTCGTGGTCGAACACGACCTGCTTCACGTGACCCCTCCCCGATCGTCCGACCCTCGGACTGTACATCGGAACCGATGTATTCCTGCAACGGAGTATCAAAGTGACGAGGTACATCCCCCTGCGCAAGAATGCGGCGGTGCTCGAACTCGCCATCCTCGGTTTCCTCTACGACGCCCCGCTGCACGGATACGTCCTGCGCCGGCACATCGCGGCCCTCACCGGCCATGTGCGGCCCGTCGCCGAAAGCACGCTGTACCCGGCGATCAAGCGGCTGGAGAAGGCGGACCTGCTGGTCCGGGCCACCGAGCCCGGCGCGGTGGCGGCGCCGCGCCACGTGCTGCGGCTCACCGAGGAGGGGCGGCGCGAGCTGAAGCGGAGACTGGCCGAACCCGCCCAGCGCGAGATCACCGACGAGAACCACTGGTTCACGCTGCTCGCGTTTCTGCGGCACCTGGCGGATCCCGCCGCCCAGGCGGCTGTGCTGCGCCGTCGGCTGGCCTTCCTGGAGGAGCCGTCGAGCTTCTTCTACGACGGCGACCGGCCGCTGGCCGCCGAGGAGGTGGACGACCCGTTCCGGCGCGGTGTCCTCACCATCGCGCGGGCCACGAGCCGGGCGGAACTGGCCTGGCTGCGCGACACCCTGGCGTCACTCGACGGAGTCGGCCACTGAGGTGTCCCGGTGCCCCACCGGGCAGCCGCGCAGCCCGGGAACCGGACGGGTGCCCAGACCGGAGACCCGGTAGCCGTCCGGGTAGCTCTTGATCTCCCGGTTCTGGCGTGCGAAATGCGGCGAGCGACGCGGCGGGAGCAGCCGGACGAACCGGCCACGCGCGCGTACGGCACGACGCACCCAGGCGGAGGTGGCCGCGCCGGGCGGGGCGTAACGGAACGCACGCAGCAGTGGCTCGTCGAGCAGGGCGAGGGTCGCCGTGCGCAGCAGCGGCGCCAGGGGGCGCGGATACCAGGACGCCATCAGGTCGAGCGTGGCGTCGGAGACCCGCCGGGCCTGCTCGTCCCAGCCGAAGTGTTCCTGCTCGTAGGTGTCGAGGAGGGTCTCGAACTCCTCGTAGGTCTCGGGGATGCCGGGAATGCCCATGCGCCGGCCGAGGGTGCGGTAGTACTCGGTGGCGGCGACGACCTCGTGCCGGGACAACCGCCGCCAGCCGTAGGCGTCGATCCAGCGCCTGGGCATCACGACGAAGGTGCTCAGCACGTACCTCATGTCGTCGTCGCTGATGTCGTAGCTGCGGTGCATCTGGTTGATGCGGCGGATCGCGCTACGGCCCTCCTCCGCGGCGAAGCCGTGCTCCACGATGGCGTCGAGGAGCAGCACGGTGTCGTCGTACCGCTTCTGCGTGTGCTGGGTCAGCTCTGCGGTCCGCGCGAGCAGCCGCCCGATGCTCGGCACCGCGTAGGTGCGGTACAGGGCGAGTTCGAGGGCGCGGGTGTAGTCCCACGGAAACTCGAACGTCGCACTGAGCCGGTAGATCTCCAGCGCGTCCGCCACCGGGTCCAGCCGGCGGATCTGCCGCAGCCGCTCGAAGCGCTTCACCGCGTCGTCCCCCTTCTGCCGCCGAAGGTCCAACTCTACTTTGAATGACAGCAGATGAGCGATCGGCGACGGCTCCGTTCGAGGGTAGGGTGGTCCGCGTGTTCGGCCAGATACGCAAGTACGCCTCCAGGCTCCGCGACTCCACGCACGCGCAGCCGGCGAGCGCTCGGGAACGGCGTACACACAACTTGTTCGAAGCGGCCGCCACCTATGTCGTCGCCCGCGCGGAGGACGATCAGGACCGGATCGAGGATGCGACCACCTGGGTGTCACCGGAGGCGCTGTCGTTCGGGGTGAGCGAACTGGCCTGCCGGGCGGTCGTCGCGTTGGCCCAGGAGCGCGGCGAGTCTCCGGCGGCGGTGGCCCGGGATCTTCTGGGGCTGCCCACGGGCTGACGAGGACCCCCTCCAGCATGGTCGTTTCGCCCCCGTCCAGGCGGAAACCTGCAGCTCCGCGTGGTGTGAGGAGTCGTGACAAGCGGCTTGCGCTCGCACTAGGGTGCGCGCCGATGGACGAACCACTGGGAGGCAGGGATGGCCGGGACCGACGATGAGGCCGTCGCCGCCGCGGACGATGCGCTGTACGTACTGACGGCGGTGCTGCTGACACCGGCGCAGTTTCCGAGCGTTCTGGGCGACGACTATCCGGAGGCGTGCGCGGCGCTGGGACTCGCGCCCCTCGCCGACGGCTACGGCCTGGTGCTGGGCCAGGACGGCGAGGGCGCACGCTGGACGGTCGTCATCGACGACGTCTCGCTGGTCGCCGTGGCGATCGCGTCCTGGGACTGCGGCATGGAGTACGAGCTGTCTCCGGACGAGCGAGCGGTCGTGGCCGCGCTGCCGGGCTGGCCTCTGGCGGTCGCCGTCGCGGCGCCTGGCGTCGCCGCCCCGCACGATCCCGCTCCGGAGGCGGCGGACCGCCCTGCGCTGAGGCCGCCGGACACCAGCTCCTGGGGGCCGGCCCAGCGCCGCATGGGCGCCGACGAGATAGCGCTGCAGTGGGCGACGTGGCGGGAACAGATCAACGACGCCGAGTTCTCGGTGCGGGGCGAGCAGGACAAGCCTGACGGGCAGGAGAGGCCCGAGGGGCGGGAGAACGCGGAGGAGTCACGGCCGGCGGACGAGAAAGGCGTGCCGCACAGCGGCCACCAGGGGGTCAGGCGGGTGCTGGCGGAGGCCCGCGCCTACGTCGACTCGCAGCCGCCGCTCGGCCGGGTGCGCTCGTCGTTCGCCCCGGGTGACGCGCGTACGCTGCGCGCCGACGGCCCCGGCTGGTCGATCGTGGCCCGCACCGACGACATCGCCTTCGTCCTGCTCGACGAGGAGCCCGGCGAGGTCCTGCCGGTGGGCCGGGGCCCCGAACTGCCGGGTCTGCTGGAAGCCCTGGACAAGATGGCCGTGCGCCCCCTCTGAGGGAGGCCCCCTGGGGTCCGCGGTGCTCAGGTTCCCAAGCGGGGGCCGCCCGCCGGGGCCGGTGCGGCCCCCGCGGGCCGCACCGGCACCACCGGCGCTCAGCCTCCTCGCCGCGCCCGCCGTGACGTCAGCGGCCGAGCTCCTTGCGGGTGACCCTGCGCAGCCTGCGCCGCTGTGCGGGATCCAGCGCCAGATACCCGGCCACCGGCACCCCGACCACGACCAGGAACGCCACCCACCAGGGCAGCCAGATCAACAGGATCAACCCGCCCGCCACACCCCCGACGGCGATCTTCGCGTTGTTGGACATGAGCGTCGCCTCCTTCGCGGCCACTGCCGCTCTCTGCTCTGGAAACGGCCCCCCGCTCGCCGCAGTTCCGGAACCCGGCCCTGAGACGACCCTGAGTCCCGCCCCCTAGTGGGCGAGGCCCCCGGCTCTCCCGGGCCGACACGCGCGCTCACTCGCGCCGGGCAGGGCCCTTGCGCTCCCGGTTCTCCGGCACGCCCGGTCCCGGCACATGCCCCAGACCTCCCGGTGCGGTGAGGGCCCGCCGAACGGGAGCCGGGCCGGCACCGGCCACCGTCCGCTCGCCGCACGAACCGGGCGCCAGACATCGAACAGATGGTGAAGCGTCTTGGAGCACGCCGTCTGTCTGCCCGGGGTCACCTGCCCGCAGCGACCCCACGTCCCGGAGTCGCCCTCGGGCCGTGGCCGGGAGCGTGGACGCGGCGGAGGCGTGGGCGGCCGGTGACATCCTGCCTCCGCTGCCCGGGCTGCCGCAGGCGCCGGGGACGCCGCCGTCCCTCACCGCCGCGGCGGCACCGGCGCCCGGTGTCGATCCTGCGGCACTGGCCCGGCGTGCCGGGGGCGTGGCACCGGCACGGCGTGTGCGGCGCTCGAAGCGGCCTGGGAGGCGGAGGAGCGGCCGCCGTTCCACAGCAGCGGCCACCGGTGGACCGTCCCGGGGGGCTCCAGCTGCGCCTCGGCCGGGACGGCCGCTGGTGGCCGTATCGCGAGGGAGGGCGAGCACTGGATCCCCGCAGGCGGACCGGAACCTGATCCGGCGACGGCACTCGCCGCACGGCTCGGTGCGGAACCCGAGGCCGAGGAGGACCGCTGACGAGCCATGGAGCCGACGGGCCGGCGCTATGCAGCCGGCCCGTCGGCACCCTGCAAGCAGCGCGATCCGATGGCCGTCGGACGCCGGCTGTTCACCCGCCGGTCTCACGACGTACCTCCTGGAGCCCAAGTCTGGCCGCTGTCAACGAACTTGCCCCCAGGAGGCCCGATGTCCCCGCACACCGCCGGCCGGCGCCGCGTCCACCGTTCCGCCGTCACGAGCCTGCCCCTGGCCCTGGCCGCCGTGCTCGTGGCCGCGGGAACGGCCACGGCGGCGCCGTCCCGGGACGCCCGCGTCATCCGCACCGCGACGCTCGGCGAGATACCGCTCGGCGCGTTCAGCAACACACTGCTGCCCGGCAGCGTCGCCGACGACCACGGGGTGAAGCTCGGCGGTCTCGGCAGCGACATCTACCCGGCGGGCCGCGAGGGCGAGTACTGGACGGTGACCGACCGCGGACCCAACGGGCAGATCAAGGTGGACGGCGCGAAGCGGCGCACGTTCCCGGTGCCGGGTTTCGACCCCGCGATCGTGAAGGTCCGGGTCTGCGGCGACACGGTCCGGGTCATCGACGCCATCCCGCTCACCACCTCCTCCGGCAAGGCCGTCACCGGGCTCCCCGACCAGGCGGGCCGGGATGAGGCGCCGTACACCTACGACGCGCGGACGCCGCTCTCGTACAATCCGAACGGCCTCGACACGGAAGGCCTCGTGCGGGCCGGCGACGGGAGCTTCTGGCTCGCCGACGAGTACGGCCCGTCGCTCGTCCACGTCTCCCCGCGCGGGCAGGTGCTCACCCGGTACGTGCCCGAGGGGCTCGGCCTGACGGGCACGGACTACCCGGTGGTGGAGGCGCTGCCGTCGATCCTGCTGCACCGCAAGGTCAACCGGGGGTTCGAGGGGCTCGCGCAGCTGCCCGGCGGGGATCTGGTGCTGGCCCTGCAGAGCCCGCTGTCGCTTCCGGACGCGGACGCCGGGAACGCCTCGCGCACCACACGGCTGCTGCGCTTCTCCCCGCGCGAGAGGGCCGTCACCGCGGAGTACGCCTACCGGTTCGACCCGGTGAACGTGGTCGACCCGAGTGAGGACGACACCTCCGAGCTGAAGATCTCCTCGGTCGTGGCCGTGGGCGGCGACCGGCTGCTCGTCGAGGAGCGCACGGACAAGGCGGCCCGGCTGCAGCTGGTCGAGCTGAAGAGGCGGTCGAGCATTCTGGGTGGCCCCTGGGACGACGACACGACGTCTCCGTCCCTGGAACAGCTGGACGACCCGGCGGCCCTCGGCGTGCCGGTCCTGGCCAAGCGGCTCGTGGTCGACCTGAACAAGGTCGAGGGGGTGCAGCAGAAGATCGAGGGCATCGCGCGCGTGGACCACGACACGCTCGCCCTCATCAACGACAACGACTTCGGGATGACCGACGGCGCGGGCGCCTTCGACGCCCAGGGCCGACTTGTCGACAGCGGGATCAGGACGACCGTGACGTACGTGCGGCTGCCGCGGGGACTGTGACACCCCCGAACCGGTGGGTCCGGGAAGCGGACTGACGGAGGGCCGGGATCGCGGCGGCTGCCGCTCCCCGGCCCTCCCCGGGTTCAGCCCCGCGCCCCCAGCAGGTGGTCCATGGCGAGCTGGTCGAGACGTTCGAAGGCCATGCCTCGCCCGGCGGCCGCCTCGATGTCGAAGTCCTCGAAGGCCGTACGGTCGGCGAGCAGGGTCTGCAGTCCGTCGGCCGCGGTCGGCCGGGCCAGCTGGTCCAGCCGCGAGGCGTGCAGCGCCTCCCGCACCTCCGGATCGGCGCGGAAGGCGGCGGCCCGCTCCTTGAGGATGAGGTAGTTGCGCATGCAGCCCGCGGCCGACGCCCACACGCCGTCGAGGTCCTCGGTCCGCGGCGGCTTGAAGTCGAAGTGCCGCGGGCCTTCGTAGCCGGCGCTCTCCAGCAGGTCGACCAGCCAGAACGCAGCCCGCAGGTCCCCGGCGCCGAACCGGAGGTCCTGGTCGTACTTGATGCCGGACTGGCCGTTGAGGTCGATGTGGAAGAGCTTGCCCGCCCACAGGGCCTGGGCGATGCCGTGCGGGAAGTTCAGTCCGGCCATCTGCTCGTGCCCGACCTCGGGGTTGACGCCGTACAGCTCGGGACGCTCCAGGCGCTCGATGAAGGCCAGCGCGTGGCCGACGGTGGGCAGCAGGATGTCGCCGCGCGGCTCGTTGGGCTTGGGCTCGATCGCGAACCTCAGGTCGTACCCCTGCGAGGTGACGTACTCGCCGAGGAGGTCGAAGGCCTCCTTCATGCGGTCCAGCGCCGCGCGTACGTCCTTGGCGGCACCGGACTCGGCGCCCTCACGGCCGCCCCAGGCGACGTAGGTCTTCGCGCCCAGCTCGACCGCGAGGTCGATGTTGCGGATCGTCTTGCGCAGCGCGTAACGGCGCACGTCGCGGTCGTTGGCGGTGAAGGCGCCGTCCTTGAAGACCGGGTGCGTGAAGAGGTTGGTGGTGGCCATCGGGACGGTCATACCGGTGGCGTCCAGGGCCTGGCGGAACCGCTTGACGTGGGACTCGCGCTCGGTGTCGGAGGATCCGAACGGGATCAGGTCGTCGTCGTGGAAGGTCACCCCGTAGGCGCCGAGCTCGGCCAGGCGCCGCACCGTCTCGACCGGGTCGAGGGCGCGGCGGGTGGCGTCGCCGAACGGGTCCCTTCCCTGCCAGCCGACGGTCCACAGACCGAAGGTGAACCGGTCCTCGGGGGTGGGCTGGAACTTCATGGCGCGGCTCCCTCGCTGCGTTGCGACTATTTCGTCATGGCCGTTTACAAATTAGTATGCGCGCACACCGCTGGGAAGAGACAAGATGTCTTTGTCCCGCAGAGTCGCCGAAGGTCACGGAAGCCATGGAGCCATGGATGCCATGGAAGCCGTGGACGGCGCGGCCGTCGCGGAACGCGGAACGTCGCAAAAGGGGAGAGCCCGATGTCAGCAGCCGAGGGTCCGCTCGTCGTCGGCGTGGACACATCAACGCAGTCCACGAAGGCGCTGGTCGTCGACGCGACCACCGGCGAGGTGGTGGCGAGCGGCCAGGCGCCGCACACCGTGTCCTCCGGCGCCGGCCGCGAGAGCGATCCGCGTCAGTGGTGGGACGCCCTGTGCGAGGCATTGCGCCAGTGCGGTGACGCGGCGCACGAGGCGGCCGCCGTGTCGATCGGCGGCCAGCAGCACGGCCTGGTCACCCTGGACGAGCGGGGCGAACCGGTACGGCCGGCGCTGCTGTGGAACGACGTCCGCTCGGCGCCGCAGGCCCGCCGGCTGGTGGAGGAGCTGGGCGGCCCGAAGGCCTGGGCGGAGCGCACCGGCAGCGTGCCCGGCGCGTCGTTCACGGTCACGAAGTGGGCCTGGCTGGCCGAGCACGAACCGGAGGCGGTCCGCGCGACCCGGGCGGTACGTCTCCCCCACGACTACCTCACCGAGCGGCTGACCGGGCAGGGCACCACCGATCGCGGCGACGTGTCCGGCACCGGATGGTGGGCGTCCGGTACGGAGGCGTACGACGCGGAGACCCTCGCGCACGTCGGGCTCGACCCGGCGCTGCTGCCCCGTGTGGTGCGGCCGGGCGAGGTGGCCGGCACCGTGCGCGACAGTCATGACCTGCCCTTCTCCAGGGGCACGCTGGTCGCCCCCGGGACCGGCGACAACGCGGCGGCGGCACTGGGCCTCGGCCTGCGGCCCGGGACCCCGGTGCTCAGCCTCGGCACGTCCGGCACGGTGTACGCCGTCTCCAAGCATCGCCCCGCCGACCCGACCGGCACGGTGGCGGGCTTCGCCGACGCCCACGGGGACTGGCTGCCCCTGGCCTGCACGCTGAACTGCACACTCGCCGTGGACCGCGTCGCGGCGCTGGTCGGCCTGGACCGCGAGGCCGTGGAGCCCGGCGGCACCGTGACCCTGCTGCCGTACCTGGACGGCGAGCGCACCCCGAACCTGCCGAACGCCTCCGGCCTGCTGCACGGACTGCGCCACGACACGACCGCGGGGCAGCTGCTGCAGGCCGCGTACGACGGCGCCGTGCACGCGCTGCTCGGCGCGCTCGATCTGGTCCTGGACGAGGACGCGGACCGCGGCAGCCCGCTTCTGCTGATCGGCGGCGGCGCCAGGGGGACGGCGTGGCAGCAGACGGTCCGGCGGCTCTCGGGGCGGCCCGTGCAGATCCCGCAGGCCAGGGAGCTGGTCGCCCTCGGGGCCGCGGCGCAGGCCGCCGGCCTGCTCACCGGCGAGGATCCGGCCGCGGTGGCCCGGCGCTGGAACACGGCCGCGGGACCGGTGCTGGACGCCGTGGAGCGGGACCAGCAGACACTGGAGCGGATCACCGGGGTACTCTCCGACGCGGCCCCCCTCCTGGAGCGGGGGACGGACACCACACCGCACGCATGAGCCGGGCGGCAGACACCGGGGATCGACGTCAGGCATGAGCGAACCGCTGCACGAGGCCCGCCCGCCGGGCGCCGGCCGCCCCCTGCCGGACACCCAGCGGGGCATGCGCCGGCGCAATCTGGCCCGTGTGATGCACGCCGTCAGCGCGGAGGGCTCACTGTCACGGGCCGCGGTCGCCTCGCGCATCGGACTGACGCGGGCGGCCGTGTCGACGCTCGTGGACGAGCTGATCCGCTGGGGGCTGGTGGAGGAGCTGGGTCCGGAGCGGCCTGGCCGGGTGGGCCGGCCCGGATCGGCACTGGCGGTGAGCGGTCGCGGTCCGGCCGGGATCGGGGCCGAGATCGGCGTCGACCACCTCGCGGTGTGCGCGGTCGACCTGCGTGGCACGGTCCGCGCGCGGGCCGTGCGGCACGCGGCGAACCGGGGCCGCACACCCGCACCGGTGGTCGAGGAGCTGTCCGAGCTGGTGCGCGGGGTCGTGGCCGAAGCGGAGCGTGAGGCGTTGTGGCCCGCGGGGCTCGCGGTCGCCGTGCCCGGACTGGTGGCACGGGACGGCCGTACGGTCGTGCGCGCCCCGAACCTCGACTGGCACGACGCGGACCTCGGCGCCCTGCTGTCCGGCGAGTGGCCGCTGACCGTGGACAACGAGGCCAACTTCGGCGCGCTCGCGGAGCTCTGGCTCGGTGACGGCACCCCGCGTGACTTCCTGCATGTGTCGGCCGAGATCGGCATCGGCGCCGCGGTCGTCGTGGACGGCGCACTGCTGCGCGGCACCCGCGGCTTCGCGGGCGAGCTGGGTCACGTACCCGTACGGCCGGACGGGCCGCCCTGCCCGTGCGGCGGCCGCGGCTGCCTGGAGCAGTACGCGGGCGAGGAGGCCGTGCTGCGCGCGGCGGGGCTGGAGCCGGGCGGGGACCTGGTGGGCCTGCTCGCCGAGCGCGCCGAGCGGGGCGACACGAGCGTACGGGCCGCCCTGCGGGACGCCGGTACGGCGCTCGGTATCGCCCTGACCGGAGCGGTGAATCTCCTCGACCCCGAGACGGTGGTCCTCGGTGGTGCCCTCGCCGGCCTGTCCCCCTGGCTGCTGCCGTCCCTGGAGACGGAGCTGACGGGCCGCACCGCAGGCCCGCCCTGCCCGGTGACGGTGTCCCGACTGGGGCCGGAGGGCCCGCTGCTGGGCGCGGCACACTCGGTCGTGCGAAGCGTGCTGGACGATCCGGCGGTGGTCGCGGAGCGGTCCTGAGCCCCCTCGCCGCGTCCCGCGTGACCCCCGCGGCCGGGGAACGGGCCGGGGGACGGGCTGGGGACAAACGGCCCGGCGACGGCTGGCCGATCACCCGATCGGGTGGCCGGGTTTTCCACAAGTGGGGGCTTCTCCACGGAACCGGCGCGCACTCTTCTGCCCAACCGACCTGCGCCGTACCGTGATTCACGTGAGGCGCGGGCCGACGGACCGTCAAGGTCGGCCTGTCTCACACGGTTGACGGACTTTCACACACGTCGGGTGGCAGTGGGCTGACAGGTATCGGGGGACACACATGCACGAGGAGACGACCGGGGCGCTGCGGCGCGACGCCGTCGGACTGCGCGAGGTGCTGTTCCAGAGCGTGACGGCGATGGCGCCCGCCGCCGCGGTGGCCGCGTCGATTCCGGCCGGCGCCGTCTTCGCGGGCGGCAGCCTGCCGCTGGCGGTGCTGGTCGCCCTGGTGGCCTGTCTGTTCACCGCGTCCTGTGTGGCCGAGCTGGCCCGGGAGCTGCCCGCGGCGGGCTCGGTGGCCACGTATACGGCGCGGGGGCTGCACCCGGCCGCCGGCTTTCTCGTCGGCTGGGGTTACGTCTTCGTGGAGATGCTGGTCCCCCCACTGCTCCTCCTGCAGCTGGGCTTCACGGCGGCGGGCACACTGCACGAGGAGTGGTCGTCCTATCCGGCGGACCTGTGGTGGCCGTGGTCCCTGGCGGGGGCCGGTGTGATCGCCGCCGCCGGCTACCTGGGCGTCCGCGCCTCGGCCCGCTTCGGCACCGTCCTCGGCGTCTTCGAGATCCTCGTCTTCCTGGTGTTCGCGGTCCTGCTCATCGGCAGGGCGGGCAGCGGCAACACCCTGTCGGTGTTCGGCACCGCGCACACCGCCGACGGTTACTCCGGGATCAGCGGCGTGTTCGCCGGGTCCGTGTACACGGTGCTGGCGTTCGCGGGGTTCGAGGCGGCGGCGCCGCTCGCCGAGGAGACCCGCGACCCGCGGCGGACGATGCGCCGCGCGGTCCTCGGAGCGGCCCTGGGCATCGGCCTGTTCTACGTGATCACGACCTATGCGATGACCGTGTACTTCGGCCCGGACCGCTTCGCGAAGTTCGGTGCCTCCGGCGAGTCGTCGTGGGACGGCGTCGCCCGGGCCTCCTTCGGCCTCTTCTGGGTGCTGGTGTTCCTGGCGGTGATCAACTCCACGATCGCCAACGCCAACGCGTGTGCCAACGTCTCGACCCGTACGGCCTTCGCCCTGGCCAGGATCCGGGTCCTGCCCCGCATGCTCGCCACACTGCACCCCCGGCACCGCTCGCCCGTGGCCGGTATCGCACTGCAGACCGTCGTGGCGGTCGGGGCGGTGCTGGGACTCGGTCTCGGATATGACCCCGTGACCGCGTTCCTGCTGCTCGCCACGGTGATCGTCACGGTCGTCGCCGGTGTCTACGTCGTCGTGAACCTCGCCTGCGCCGGTTACTTCCTGCGCGCCGGCCGGACAGCCCTGAAGCCGGTACGGCACCTGCTGTTCCCGGCGCTCGGCAGCGCCGCCTTCATACCCGCCCTCCTGACGGCCGCCGGCCTCCCGGTCTTCGACTTCGTCACCCGACTGACCGCCCCGGTGTCCTACGCGGGCCCGGTCGTCGGGGTCTGGATGACGGCCGGCGTGGTGGTGCTGCTCCTGCTGATACGGCGGCACCCCGAGCGCATAGCGGAGACCGCGCGGGTGCACCTCGACGCGTCCGACCCGGCCGGCCACCGCCAGGACGGCACCGTACCCGGCTGACCGGGCCCGTCACGCCCGCACAGCCGCACCCGCGCGGGCCCCGTCCCACGACCGCCCGTCAGAAGGGACCACTCCACCATGACCGACCCCAGGATCCTCACCGTGCGCCCACGACCGGGCGAGTACGCCTGGACCTTCGGCGGCGCGCCGCCCGTGGCGCGGATCGCGCCCGGCACGGTTCTCGACCTGTACACGGAGGACTGCTTCGCCGGGCGGGTGCGCTCCGAGAAGGACCTCGTCTCCGAGGTCTGCGAGTTCCCGTTCCTCAATCCGCAGACCGGCCCCTTCCACATCGAAGGCGCCGAGCCCGGTGACACCGTGGCCGTGCACTTCGTGTCGATCGAACCGGCCCGGGACTGGGCGGCGTCGACGACGGTCCCGCTCTTCGGCGCGCTCACCTCGACCCACACCACGGCCACGCTGCAGCCCCCGCTGCCGGAGCGCGTCTGGATCTGGCAGCTGGACCGCACGCGGCGCACCGCCCTGTTCCAGGCGCAGGACAGCGACATCGAGGTCGAGCTGCCCCTGGACCCCATGCACGGCACGGTGGGCGTGGCGCCGGCCGGTCTGGAGGTGCGCTCCGCCCTCGTCCCGGACGCCCACGGCGGGAACATGGACACCCCCGAAATGCGGGCCGGCGTCACCTGCTACCTGGGGGTCAACGTCGAGGGTGCCCTGCTCAGCCTGGGCGACGGGCACGCCCGCCAGGGCGAGGGCGAGACCTGCGGCGTGGCCGTGGAATGCGCGATGAACACCGTGGCCGTCGTGGACCTCCTCAAGGACGTCGCCACCCCGTGGCCCCGGCTGGAGTCCGACACCCACATCATCTCGACCGGCTCGGCGCGCCCGCTGGAGGACGCGTTCCGGATATCGCAGCTGGACCTGGTGCAGTGGCTGGGGCGCGACTACGGGTTCAGTGAGCCGGACGCGTACCAGTTCGCAACCCAGGCGGTCGAATCACCGTTGGCCAACGTGTGCGACACGAACTACACGTGCGTGGCCAAGCTCCGCAAGGAGTGGCTGCCGGCCCGCGAGACGTACCGCGGCGTGCACGCGCGACTGCGGGAGACCGCACGGGCACTGCGCAGCTGACGCCGACGACGCCCCCGTAGGCCGCTCCGCTCCCCCACCCCCCTCGGCATCCCGACGCCCCTACGACTCCTGACGTCCCCCCACACCCCCTGAAAGGCCCCGCCGATGGACATGGACCCGGCCGGCCCCACCCGGTCAGAAGACCCGGCACCAGCAGCGAGACAGGCACAGCCGCGCCTGAGCAGACGGCGGCTGCTGAAGGGCGCCGCGCTCGCCGCCGTCCCCTACGCGCTGCTGCCCGACCCACGCGCCGGTGCGCAGCCCGCGGCCGTCGACTACCCGCCCGCCGAATGGCGCCCGGCGAGCACCTCCAACTACAGCGCGTCCGACCGCCCTGGCGACTATGCCATCGACCGCGTGATCATCCATGTCACGCAGGAGACGTACGCCAACACGCTGACGATCTTCGGCAACCCGCAGAAGAAGGTGTCCGCGCACTATCTGGTCCGCTCGGCGGACGGGCACGTCGCGCAGTGCGTGCACGAGACGGACATCGCCTGGCACGCGGGCGACTGGGACTACAACACCCGCAGCATCGGCATCGAACACGAAGGGTGGGTGGACCAGCCGGCCTACTTCACCAACGCCCTCTACGAGCAGTCGGCGAAGCTCACGGCGGCGATCTGCACCAAGTACGGCATCCCGAAGGACAGGGAGCACATCATCGGCCACTACCAGGTGCCGGGCACCGACCACACCGACCCTGGCCCCTACTGGGACTGGGTCCGCTACGTGAGACTGGTCAACTTCGCCTAGGCGGAAGACGATGGGCGCAGCACCGACAACGGGACCGACATCACCGTTTCACCGTCCGGGGAGGCCGAGTTGACCGATCCGTGGGTGGCCCTGGAGCCGGGGGCCGACCCCGCCGAGCGGGTCCGTGTCCTGCGCCGGGCGCACGAGACGTTCACGACGGTGGGCACGGTGCCACGCCCGGTGCGCTCGGTCGTGGCGGAGTCGTGGCGGCGCAGCGCACGGGCCGGTGTCGCGCCGGACGGCACCGCCGGCGTGGAGCTGACCGACGCCGACCTCGGCGCCTATCGGGCGGAGCACCCGCTGGCCCGGGTGATGCCGCTGTTCCGGGAGCTGATGGGCACGTTCGCCGCCGACGGGGAGCATCTGCTGGCGGTGTGCGACGCGCAGAGCAGACTCCTGTGGGTCGAGGGGCACCGGGCGACCCGGCGCCGGGCGGACGGGATGAACTTCGTACCCGGGGCGCGCTGGTCGGAGAGCGCCGTCGGCACCAACGCACCGGGAACGGCGGTCGCCGTGGACCGGCCGGTGCAGGTGTTCGCCGCGGAGCACTTCATACGGCGGGTCCAGCCGTGGACGTGTGCGGCGGCTCCGGTGCACGATCCGCGCACCGGCCGGGTCCTGGGCGCCGTGGACATCACCGGCGGGGACGGGCTGGCCCATCCGCACAGCCTGGGTTTCGTGCAGGCGGTGGCCCGGGCCGCGGAGGCGCAGCTCGCCCTGCTCGCACCGCCGCCCAGCGCCGTGGACAGACCGCTGCTCGGGGCGCTGGGCCGGGACGAGGCCGAGCTCGTCCTGGACGGCCGGCGGACCCGGCTCAGCCGCCGGCACAGCGAGATCCTCGTCCTGCTCGCCCGGCATCCCGAAGGGCTGTCCGGTGATGAGCTGCTGTGCGCGCTGTACGCGCACGAGTCGGTGACCCCGGTGACCTTGCGTGCCGAACTCGCCCGGCTGCGGCGGCTGTTGGGGCCAGGCCTGCTCGCCTCGCGGCCGTACCGGCTCACGGCCGCGGTCGAGTCGGACGTCACCGCGGTGGAGCGGCGGCTGGAGTCGGGGGCGGTCACGGCGGCGGCCGAGGCGTACGCCGGTCCGCTGCTGCCCGGTTCGCAGGCCCCGGCGATCGTACGGCTGCGGGACCGTCTCGCCGACGGGCTGCGGACGGCACTGATCGCGCACCGCGACCCGGACCTGCTGGCGGACTGGGCACACGCGCCCTGGGGTGAGGACGACGTCGAGGTGTGGCGGGCGCTCGCCGCGGTGCGGCCCACGGCCCCGGTACGGTCCCGGCTCGCCGCGCTGGAGGCCGAGCTGACGGCACCGGCCGGCCGGACACCGGGACGGACCCGCGGCGCAACCTACTTGCAACGTCCGCCCGCCTAGCCTCGCGCCGAGAGCTGCCCAACGGCGGGCAGTGCTGCACCGGGAGGCAGACCAGCATGACTCGTTACGCGGCGCCGGGCACGGAGGGCGCGATCGTCTCCTACCAGGCGCGCTACGACCACTTCATCGGCGGGCAGTACGTGCCGCCGGTGCGCGGGCAGTACTTCGAGAATCCGTCGCCGGTCAACGGGCAGCCGTTCACCGAGATCGCGCGCGGTACCGCGGAGGATGTCGAGCGGGCGCTGGACGCGGCGCACGAGGCCGCGCCGGCGTGGGGCCGTACGTCGGTGACGGAGCGCAGCGACATCCTGCTGAAGATCGCCGACCGCATGGCGGCCCACCTGGAGCCTCTGGCGGTGGCCGAGAGCTGGGAGAACGGCAAGCCGGTCCGCGAGACCCTGGCGGCCGACATCCCGCTGGCGATCGACCACTTCCGCTACTTCGCGGGCGCGATCCGGGCGCAGGAGGGGTCGCTCGGGGAGATAGACGACGACACGGTGGCGTACCACTTCCACGAGCCGCTCGGGGTCGTCGCGCAGATCATCCCGTGGAACTTCCCGATCCTGATGGCCACGTGGAAGCTCGCACCGGCCCTCGCGGCGGGCAACGCGGTCGTGCTCAAGCCGGCCGAACAGACCCCGGCCTCCATCCACTACTGGGTCAGCCTGATCGCGGACCTGCTGCCGCCCGGTGTGCTGAACATCGTCAACGGCTTCGGCGCGGAGGCGGGCAAGCCGCTGGCGTCCAGCCCGCGCGTGGCGAAGGTGGCGTTCACCGGGGAGACCACGACCGGGCGGCTGATCATGCAGTACGCCTCCGAGAACATCAAGCCCGTCACGCTGGAGCTCGGCGGCAAGTCGCCCAACATCTTCTTCGACGACGTGTGGGCGCATGACGACGACTTCCGCGACAAGGCGCTCGAGGGCTTCACGATGTTCGCGCTCAACCAGGGCGAGGTCTGCACCTGCCCGTCCCGTGCCCTGATCCAGCGCGGTCACTACGCGGAGTTCCTCCAGGCGGCGGTGGAGCGGACGAAGCAGATCAAGCCGGGGCACCCCCTCGACACCGACACGATGATCGGGGCCCAGGCCTCCAACGACCAGTTGGAGAAGATCCTTTCCTACCTGGACATCGGCCGGCAGGAGGGCGCGAGGGTCCTCACCGGTGGTGAGCGCATCGAGTACGACGGCGAGCTGAAGGGTGGGTACTACGTCCAGCCGACGATCTTCGAGGGTGACAACCGGATGCGGGTCTTCCAGGAGGAGATCTTCGGCCCGGTCGTCTCGGTGGCGTCCTTCGACGACTTCGACGACGCCATCAAGATCGCCAATGACACGCTGTACGGCCTCGGTGCGGGCGTGTGGACCCGGGACGCCACCACCGCCTACCGCGCGGGCCGCGCGATCCAGGCGGGCCGGGTGTGGACCAACTGCTACCACGCCTACCCGGCGCACGCGGCGTTCGGCGGCTACAAGCAGTCCGGGATCGGCCGCGAGACGCACAAGATGATGCTGGAGCACTACCAGCAGACGAAGAACCTCCTGGTGTCGTACTCGCCGAAGAAGCTGGGCTTCTTCTAGAGACAGCAAGTCGGTTGCCTGGAGGGAGCTTTACCCCTCCAGGCAACCCAAGCCCGAAGTCGGCATCCGTGTAGAACCGCCGCTGTCCGCCGGCTCGTTCGGCCTGGGTGGAACCGTCGCTGGTGTGAGACGCCCAGGACCCGGCCATCGGCAAGCACTTTCACGCCAACGGCCTGGAGAACAGGGCCAAACGGGGCCTTCGGTGTCAGTGCCGGGCGCTAGTGTCGTTCGCCCGGCAAGGAGCCGGTGAGTCCAGGGGGAGCACGACAGCGCCATGCACGACAACCACACCGGATACCGCCTCTCCGTCGTCGACGAGGACCCGCTGCGCGCCCGCAGGGAAGCGCGCGAACTGCTCGCCGCGCTCGCCGCGGCGGACTCCACGGCCAGGCTGGACCTTCCCGAACCCGGCGGGCCGGCAGGGGTCGGCGACAAAGGCGGCCCGTCCGCCGAGACCGTCGGGCTGCTGCTGAGCGCCGGCTCGTTCGTCGCCGCCCTGGTGCAGGTGTGGCTGGCGCGGATCCCTCAGCGCACGCTCATCGTCAAGCGGCCCGACGGGGCGACCCTGCACATCACCGGCAAGGAGGCCCGCGAGGACGACACGCTGGTCGAGCGGTTCCTCGCGGAGGACGGCGACGACGGCGCGGCGGGCTGAGCGGCGATGACCGACAACGACCGCCACGCCTTACTCGTCGGCGTCTCCACGTACGACAGCGAGACGTACGCCGACCTCCCGGCCGTACGGGCCGACCTGCACTACATGCGGGCGGTGCTGGAGAGCACCGAGATCGGCATGTACAACGAGTGCGCGCTGGCCGCCGAGCCGACGCGCGCGCAGATGCTGCACGCCGTCGAGACGTTCCTGGAGGCCCGGCAGCCCAGTGAGACCGCGCTGCTCTACTTCAGCGGGCATGGCGAGTACTGCGAGCAGGACGGCCAGCTGTACTTCCTGACCCGGGACACCGACCCCGCCGACCTGCCGGGCACGGCCGTACCGGCGGAGTTCCTGGAGCGGATGCTCCAGTCCTGCCGGGCCGCCTCCAAACTGGTCCTGCTGGACTGCTGCTCCAGCGGTTCGGTCGTCCAGGGCTGGACCGCCAAGGGTCCGGCGGGAGAACCGGACCGGCCCGCGCCGAGCACCCTGCTCCGCCCGACCGGCGTGTACTTCATCACCGCGTCCGACGCCCTCCAGGCGGCCTCCGCGATGGCGCCGCCCGGGTCGGGCCTCGGTACCTCCCGGTTCACCGGGGAGATCGTCGAGGGACTGCGCAACGGCTGGATCAAGGCGGGTGGCTGGATCACCCCGGACGACCTCTTCGACTATCTGACGGCCCAGATGACCCGCGACGGCGTACCGGAGGAACAGCGGCCCACCAAGTCCACGATCAGGGCCACCCGAAGCCTTCCCTTCGCCCGGTCGGTGGCACGGCCGGTGCGCCTTCCCGCGCTGCCCCACGACGCGACCGAGGCCGCCCGGCGCTCCCCCGCGCTGCTGAAGGCCCGGGAGCTGGCCGAGGCGGACGAACGGGACGGCGTCGACCGGCAGCGGCTGCTCCGGTACTACGCGGACTGCCTCACCGCACAGGCGGCGGCCGGAATGCGGCCCGAGCGGGACGGCGGCCGTGACACGAAGTACTTCCTGCTGGCCCAGGGCGAGGAGACGATCCAGTCGGGCCGCGGACCTCACATCGTCGCGCCCGGATCGCTGCCCCGCCCACAGGACGGGCCGTCCGGCTCCGACACCGCGGCGGGCACGCGACAGGAGTACTGGTACGGCTATCCGGCGATCACGCTGCCCGCGCGGGACGGCGGCCGGGGGCGGCGCGCGACGGTAGAGCTGGCGCCGCTGCTCATCCAGCAGATGGAGCTGGCACCGGACGAGAACGGCCGGGACGTGCTCCGGCCCAGCGGCGTACCGTCCCTGCACAGCGGTGTCGTCTCAGAACTCCTGGACGCGGGCGACGCCGCCGACCTGGTCGCCCGCTGGCAGCCGGCCTGGCAGGAGGGCAACGACGCCCAGATGCTGCGCGCCATAAGGGATTTGCTGGACGAGTTGGGGCTGCCGGAACTGGAACCGCTGGACCCGTCCGCGCTCAGCGAGCGCACGGTCATGCAGGCACTACGGCCCGGCGCGCACAACGCGGCCGTGCTGCTGGTGCCGTCCGGCGCGGAGGCCATGGCCACCCAGGCGCTGGTGGACAACCTGCTCCAGATCTCCACGCGGACCGAGCAGATCGCGGGCACCGCCCTGGACGCGCTGCTGAGCGGTGAGGCCCGGCAGACGCCGGCCGCGACCGCCCCCGCGGCGGGCCCGGTGACGCCCATCGTCCCCGGGCCGTGCAACGAGAGCCAGGAGAAGGTGATCTCCTCGGCGATGACACAGCCGCTGACGGTGGCGACCGGGCCGCCCGGCACGGGCAAGAGCGAGGTCGTCACCGCGGTCGTCACCACCTGCGTCGCCGCGGGGCAGTCGGTGCTGGTCGCCTCCACGAACAACGAGGCCGTGGACGTCGTCGCCCAGCGCTGCGACGACATCGCGCCCGGCCTGCTGATGCGGACGGGCAACGCGCAGGCGTTGGAGCGGGAGGCGGCCAAACTGGAACGGCTGCTCGCCGCACCGGTCGAGGCACCGCGTCGCGGATCGGCCACCGTGGGCGGCGAGCTGCGCAACACCCGGGGGATGGCCGACCGGCTGCGGGCGGAGGCGGCACACCGCGTCGGTGAGGAAGAACGCCTGCTGGAACTGCTCCGCGACCGTGAGGAGCGGGCCGCAGCCCTGGAGCTTCCCCTGTCCCTTCTCGAAGAGGCCTGGGCGGTGGACGCGGAGGGCGTCGCACCGCTGGGCCGGTGGGCGCAGAGGGCCCGGAAGACGGCCGCGGCCCGCCGGTGGCAGCTGGGGGCATGGAGGCGTGGGCGCGCGCTCGCCGCGCTGGTCTCGGCCGGGGCGGAGCACTCCGAGGGGACCGGGCCGGCCTGGCCGGAGTGGGCGACGGCACGACCGGTGCCCTCCGAGCTGCTGGAGTCCCTGGCCGGGATCGTCTCCGTGGAGCGGGAACTGCGCGAGCTCGTCCGCAGGCACCGGGAATGGGACGAGGAAGGCCTCGAAGAGCGCCGGCTGGCGACGGCGGGCGCACTGTCCCGCCTGGCCGCGGAACTGTCCCGCGCACTGTCCGCCGAGACCCTCGGCCGTGCCGCCGGGCTCATGAACCAGCGGCTCCAGGCGCTCCGCCGCCGCTCGGGCTACCAGCGCAGCCAGAAGAACCTGATGACGCACATCAAGGGTTGGGCCGTCAGCACCCACTCGGTGCGGCAGCTGGAACTCACCCCGAAGCTGTTCGATCTCGTGGTCATCGACGAGGCCAGCCAGTGCTCCGTTCCGTCCGTGCTGCCGCTGCTGTTCCGGGCCCGCCGGGCACTGATCATCGGTGATCCCATGCAGCTCGGGCACATCCCCGGCGTGTCACCGCAGCAGGAGCGGCAGGCACGGGTACGGGCCGGTCTGAGCGCCGCGCAACTGGAGCACCACCGCCTCACCTACCACGTGCACTCCTCCTACCACGCGGCCGAACAGCACGGCGACAGCACGCTGCTCCTCGACGAGCACTACCGCTGCCATCCGCGGATCGCGGACGTCGTCAACGGCCACTGCTACGGCGGCCGGTTGCGGGTGCTGACGGACGTGCGGCGGCAGGCACCGGCGCACGACCCGGTGGGCGCGGCCGACCCGGCACCGGTGCTCGGCTGGGTCGACGTACCGTCGGGGGAATCGGCGCGCGGCGGCGAGGGGCGGTCCTGGCGGAACGCGGGGGAAGCCGAGGCCGTGCGGCGCGTGGTCGACGGGCTGCTGGCAGGGCTTGCGCCGGACACGACGGTGGGAGTGGTCACGCCGTTCCGGGCGCAGAAGGAGACGTTGGCACGGATGTGGCGGGACGACGACCGGGTCCGGGTCGGCACCGTCCACACCTTCCAGGGCGGACAGCGCGACGTGATGGTGCTCAGCCCGGTGGCGGCGCACAACACACCGCCCCGGACGACGCACTGGGTCGCGAGCCAGGTCAACCTGTGGAACGTGGCGGTCACCCGGGCCAAGTCGCAGCTGATCACCGTGGGCGGCCGCGCCTTCTGGCAGGACCAGAGCGGCCTGCCGGCCCTCCTCGCCGCGCGCTCCGCTCTGCTGGGAGCCGACGCGGACGGCACGATGGCCGAGACCGAAACGCCCGGCCCGGTGACCGCGGTCCGCGAAGACCTCGCCGACCGCCTGCAGCGCTACCTGAATGGACGAGGTATCACCGATCTGGAGCGGACGGCGCTGGTGGGCGGACAGCCGGTGGACCTGCTGTTCACCGACGCCGGCAGGAACACGGCGGTGTTGATCGACCCCGGCCCGGGGCCCGGCGACGACCCCGCCCGGCACCTTCGGCTCCTCCACGCGCGAGGCGACCTGCTCACCGGACTGCCCTCCGGGGGACATGGGGCCAAGCCCTGCCCGGTGAGCCGGACGGTGCGGGTACCCGCCTGGCGGATCCTGGCGGGCGACACCGCGCTGGCACCGCTGCTCGACTGGCTCCCGGACGGGTAAGCCCATCATGCCTGGCGTCTCTACCGGCTAGTCGCCTCTGCTGTAGGTGAGACGTTCGACCTGGCCGGGCGGGAAGTCGTCCGGGACCTCCTTGCCGTTGACGACAAGCTGGAGGACGGAGGCATCGCCAAGGACCAGGGTGATCTGGTCCTTGTCCGTGAAGTTCTTGGTCTCGCCGTTGTCCAGCAGTCCGTCGAACAGGATGCGGCCGTCGTGGTCCTTCGCCGAGATCCAGCTCCGCCCGCTCCTGCCACTCACCACGACCGTGACCCGGTCCTTGGGTGCTGCGCTCACCCGGGACGATGAGGGCGTGGACGGTGGAGCGGAAGCCCGCGACGTGGGCCGCCGGGCATCCGAAGCGGTGACGGAGGGGCCGCCGCCCTTGTTGTCGTCCCCAGGCCGTGTGAGGGAGAGGAGGCCTCCCACGAGCGCGCTCGTCACGACCACGGCCGCGATCAGCAGGATGATCACACGGGGCCTGCGCGAGGGTTCGGCCTGGGCGCGGCGGGGAGGGGCGTCGCCGCGGCCGGGATCGGCGGGAGGCTCGACCGGGACCGGCGGTGCGACGCGCGTCCGGTCACGGTTGGCGAGAGCGAGTGTGTTGTTCGGGTCCGGGTTCTGCTCCGGACCCGGGTTCGGGTCCGGGTCCGGGTCCGGGTTCACCTCCGGGCTAGGGTTCACCTCCGGGCTAGGGTTCACCTCCGGGCTAGGGTTCACCTCCGGGCTAGGGTCCTGGTCCGGGCTAGGGTTCAGGTCCGGGCTAGGGTTCAGGTCCGGGCTAGGGTCCTGATCCGGGCTAGGGTCCTGGTCCGGGCTAGGGTCCTGGTCCGGGTTCAGGTCAGGGTTCGCGCCGAGCGAGCCCAGGAGTGCCTCGGGCGTGGGACGGGCGGCCGGATCCTTGGAGAGGCAGGCGGCGACCAGCGACCGCAACTCCCCCGGCAGCGCGGAGAGATCCGCGGGCTCGTGCACCGCCCGGTACATCAGCCCCAGGGGCGTCCCGGTGCCGAACGCGCTGCCCCCGGCCGCCGCGACGAGTACGGCCCCGAGCGCGAACACATCGGCGGCACCGCCGACGTCGTCGCCTTGCGCCTGCTCGGGCGCGAGGTATCCGGGAGTGCCGAAGGCCGCCCCGGTGGCGGTCAGCCGGGTGGACTCCACGGCCCGGGCGATGCCGAAATCGAGGACGCGTGGGCCGTCGTCGGCCATGATGATGTTGCCCGGCTTCAGATCCCGGTGTACGAGCCCGCAGGCGTGGACGGCTTGGAGCGCTTCGGCCAGCGCTGCCCCGAGAGACCTCAGCTGCTCTTCGTCCATCGGCCCTTGAAGCTCGATCAGCTCGGCGAGCGTGGGCCCGGGGATGTACGCGGTGGCCAGCCAGGGCGCCTCCGCGTCGGGATCGGCGTCGACGACCGGAGCCGTGTGGAAACCGCCGACCCTGCGGGCGGCCGCGACCTCTGCGCGGAACCGTTCACGGAAGTGCGGGTCGGCCGCCAGTTCGGGGCGGGCCACCTTGACCGCGACGGCCCGGCCGCCCGGTGACCGGGCGAGGTAGACCGTCCCCATGCCGCCCGCGCCCAGCTCTCGCTCGACGGTGTAGACACCGATCCGCCGTGGCAGGCCCGCGTCGTTCTCCATCGCCTGCACGCCTCCCCCTGCGCACGGTCACCCGTACGTGACGCCGTCCGGTGCACCCCGGCCGGTCTCCGTCCCGCGTATCCGCCCAGCAGCGTAGACGAAGCCACCACCCGGAGGTCCGGGAAGCCGGTCTCAGCCGCCGCGCCGCACCCGGGCCGCCTTGCGGGCCTCCGCGAGCTTGCGTGCCTCGCTGCTCTTGCGGGACGGCCTGCCGCCGGAGCCGCCCTTCGCGTCCTTGGTGCTGCCCAGGCCGCGGAACGGGGCGTTGTGGTGATGGGGGCGCGGTACGGCCGGCCCGCCGTCAAGAGGCTGTCCGGAGGGGGCCTGGGCACCGGTGATCCGGCTCAGCTCCGCCTCGCCGGACCGCACTTTGGTGACCTTGGGGGCGACGTCGGCGTCCGTCATGACCTGACTCGTCTCGCGGCGCTGTCCCGACAGGACGAGTGTCACGACGGTGCCGGAGCGGCCGGCCCGGGCCGTGCGGCCCGCGCGGTGCAGATAGTCCTTCGGGTCGGTGGCCGGGTCGACGTTGACCACGAGGTCGAGGTCGTCGACGTGCAGTCCGCGGGCGGCGACGTTCGTCGCCACCAGCGCGGTGACCTGTCCGTTCTTGAACTGGGCCAGGGTGCGGGTGCGCTGCGGCTGGGACTTGCCGCTGTGCAGGGCGGCGGCGGCCACGCCGCTGGCCCGCAGATGCCGCGTGAGCTGGTCGACGCCGTGCTTGGTGTCCAGGAACAGCAGGACGCGGCCGTCCCGAGCGGCGATCTCGGTGGTCACGGCGTACCGGTCCGGGCCGTGCACGACGAGGACGTGGTGCTCGATCGCGGAGACCGCGCTGGACGAAGGGTCCACGGAGTGGACGGCGGGCTCGCGCAGGTAGCGCCGCACCAGCTGGTCGACGTCGCGGTCGAGGGTGGCGGAGAACAGCATCCGCTGCCCGTCGGGACGCACCTGGTCCAGGATCTCGGTGACCTGCGGCAGGAAGCCCATGTCACACATCTGGTCGGCCTCGTCCAGGACCGTGATGCGCACCCGTCCCAGTCGGCAGCCCTTGCGCTCGACGAGGTCGTGCAGCCGGCCGGGCGTGGCGACGACGATCTCGGCGCCGTCCCGCAGCGCGGCGGCCTGTCGGCCGATGGACACTCCGCCCACCACGGTGGCGAGCCGCAGCCGCAGCGCCTCGGCGTACGGGGTGAGCGCCTCACCGACCTGCTGCGCCAGCTCCCTGGTGGGCACCAGAACGAGCGCCAGCGGCTCTTTCGGCTGCGCGCGCCGCCCGGCCGTCCGGGCGAGCATCCCCAGGCCGAAGGCGAGCGTCTTGCCGGATCCCGTGCGGCCCCGGCCCAGGACGTCCCGTCCCGCGAGCGCGTTCGGCAGCGCGGCCGCCTGGATGGGGAAGGGCACGGTCACACCGCGCTCGTCGAGCGCCCGCAGAACCTCCGCCGGCAACCCCAGCTCGGCGAAGGACACCGCGCTGGGCCCTGCCGGAGTGGCGCGCGACGCCTCGGACACATCGTCCTGCTGCCGGGCATCGGTACGTGCTGATTCGCTCACAGAGAGCCTTCCTCCGAAGGGACCGTACCGAGGAAGGCGCGGCAGGGACTCGGCCGCCGGCCGGAGACACCGAACGGGGCACCGGCACAGCGACGCTGCAAACCCGCAACGTTAGCACGGGGCACGCCGCCCGGGCCTCCCTCCCGTGATCGCGCCGCTCAGCCGAGCGCCGTCGCTTCCTGTTGCTGCCGGCGCCGGACCCTAGGGCGACCGCTTCGGATGCGAGTCCTCGACAGGGCCGACCGTCAGGAGGGGCCGGAAGTGTCCGGCGGGATGCGGTTCTCCGACCGGGAGTCCCTCGGCTTCGACCCAGGCGTGGGCCGCGAAGGGATTCGTGCGGACGCCCGTGCACCAGGTGGGCCAGGTCCCGCGCGCTCGGCACAGGAGGGCGGTCGCCACCGAGCGCTGCAGGCAGGCCTGCCCCGCGCATCGCAGGCTGACCGAGACCACGGCCGCGCGGGCCGCCGCGGCCTGGTCCGCGGTGGCCGGCGCGGCTCGGCGGCGGGCGAACTCCAGTACCGTGCGCAGCTTGGACGGAGAGAGCCTGCCGAGGATCCGGGCGACGGCCACGGCCAGGAGAGGAACCACTCGACGGTGCGGTGGCAGCCGATCACGGCGGGACAGCGCCACGGGGATGCTCATCGCTTCTCCCGGAGCAGGTCCGCCGAGCGCAGGGAGGCCAGCACAGCCGCCACGTCGTCGTGAGCGCGTGTGACGGCAATGGCGTGCTCGGAAGCGAGGGTCAGCGCGGCCTGCTCGGCGGTCGCACCGCTGGTCAGACTGCGGAGGACCGCGAGCCCTGTGGTGTTGAGCTGCCAGTAGCGGCCGGTCCGTTCGTGCAGGAGTACAGCTCCGTCGTCGGTTTCGGCCAGGGACACCTGCGGGTTGAGGAAGTAGGTGACGCTCACGCTCGTTCGTGTCGCCTTTCGTTCTGGGCGAGGTGGCGTGCGGCGCGGAACCAGGTCTCGCAGCCGAGCAGGTGCTCGACCGCGAAGTTCCTGGTGAGGTCGGCCTGCGGGGTGAGCAGCTGGGAGCGGACCGCGGCTGCCGAGATCAGGCCGGCCTTGGCCAGTTCCGAGTCCGCGAACAGGTCCAGGAGTCCGTCGCGGCTGCGGCTGAGCCCCGTGCGCAGGTCCTCGTCGAAGGAGCCCTTGGTGGTCCGGGCGCGGATCCGTTCGGGCAGGACGTCCCGCATCGCGGTGGCCAGCAGGGGCTTGTACTCCCATGGCGTGCAACGCTCGTGCACGCGTACGGCCAGAGCGGCTTCTACGACGCGGTCGTCGAGGTAGGGCTGATGCAGTCGGATCCCCGCCGTGTCGAAGAGGCGCGCGAACTGCCGGTACGCCGGTGCGGTCGCCCGCAGCGCCACCCGGAACTGGTGCTGGCCGCGATCGGCGGCGAAGGCGTGGGCACCGTCGGCGGCCTTGCGCAGCTCCGACCCGGCCGCGTCGACGGCGGCCGGCGTCACCCAGACCGGGGCGCGCAGCGGTATCAGCCCCCAGCCCAACGGCGGGTGTCTGGGGGCCGGGGCACGGTCGGTGAGGGAATCGGCCTCGTCGCGCCACCAGTCGCGTACCGAATCCGCGCGGGCGAGTTCCGCGAGCATCCCGCGCAGGGGCCAGCGGTTGAGGGCCTGGTAGCCGCGCAGGTGACGCAGGGCGAGCCAGGGGCGCCGGCGCAGCAGCCGGTGCAGATAGCCGGGGAGCCTGCCGAACAGTTCGTCCGCGCCGTGTCCCGCCAGGTGCGCCCGCGAGCCGCGGTCGGCGAGGAGGCCGACTGTGTGCTTCATGCGGGCCAGCGTCCGGGTGAAGAGGTACGGCTGTTCGGTGTCCGCCAGGTCCGCGGGGTGCGCGAACAGGGCGGGCAGTTCGCGCTGCGGCACCACCACGTGGGAAGCCTGGTCGAGCAGTGCCGCCGAGTGTGCCGCGAACGCCGCGTCGTCGTTGCCCAGGTCCGCCTCGCCCCAGCGGAAGGTCAGCAGCTGGGGGGCGCTCCGGGCGGCGAGGAAACACAGCGCGGTGGAATCCATGCCACCGGACAGGTCCGCGCTCAGCGGGCGCGGACCGGACGTGCGGCTGCCCACGGCGTCCGACAGTGCGGCGTGTACCGCGGGCGCGCCCTCTGCCAGGGTGAGGCCGGCCTCCGGGGCCTGCCACCAGCGGACCTCCCGTGCACGGTCTCCTGTCATGATCAGGCAGTGGTCGTCCGGGACCGCGGAGATCCCGGACCAGACGCTCGCGGTGCCCAGCGGAGCCGGCAACCGGCCGCCGGTCGCCAATCGGGCCGCGAGCACGCCTTCGTCCACGCCGGCGCCGGTCAGGCGTGCCAGGGTGTCGGGACGGTCGGACGCCACGGCATGACCATCCACCCGGGTGTGGAAGACCTGGCGCAGGCCGGTGACGCTGCCGCGGACACTCGTTCCGTCCGGGGAGGAGACGATCAGGTGACAGCTGCCGGGAAGCTGCCGGGCCAGGGCTGCGGCATCGGACTGTGACGTCACCTGTCCGGCCAGCCGGGTGAGGCGTGCGGTGGTGACCGGACAATGTCCGATCACCACCACCCGCACCGGGCCCGCCTGAGCCTGAACCATTTCGTCTGCCCCCCACCGGCCGACCAGCCAGGGCTTGCCCGACGGGTGGGGGATGACCTGCGGTGACTCGTAGAGCCACGTGGGGTCTGCGGGACAACGCTCGGGCAGGACGACGAACCCGGTGCTCATCTCACTCCGTCCGACGCGGTCGGTTGATCACCAGCCCTGGTGGGCGAGGAAATCGGTGTGGTCGCTGCCGAAGCCGAGCGTGTCCTCCGAGAACTCGCCGACGGCCGTCAGCGCGGGCGGTTCGTAGCTCTGCTGAACCGACGATTCCTCGAGCTGCTGGTTCTCCACTGTTCTCTCCTTCCATACGGGCCCCGTGCGAGGCCACCGGGCGGGGACCGCCCGGAGTGCGAGGTTGTTTCCGCGAGGCTTGCGCCCGTCACCGGGCAGGTGCCACGGTCGACGCAGTGTCACCGCACCGAAAGACCCCGGTGTGCGATGCCGGAAATTGACCGCACGAGCGTGCCAGCTGTTCCGAAGGGTCATCGATTCAGCCGCGGTCGTGCGGCGGCCTCACTGTCGTGCCTGATTCCACCGGCACCGGGGGAAGACGCCGAGGGAAGACTCGGATACGGCGCTTCCGGGTCGTACTCATGGACCCTTGGGGAATGCAGCCGCCGAGCGGGCAAGGGAAATCGACGTCATGTGGATACGCGCGGTGCGGCCCATCTGACGGTGCCCCGGCCGTCGGTCGGCGACGGGACCTCCGAGGTCCGTCAGACGCATCGCCGCAGCGTGATTTCCTGTGGCGCAGGGAAAGAACGCGACCCGAAGCGGAATTCACTGTCGTCGTTCGGTGATATCAAGAATGGCGCGACACCCAACAACCTCTGCCCCCCGTCCCCGTCGGGTGGCGCGCTCCGAACTCCCTCACGCCCCACCCGTTTCTCTTTCGACCAAGAGACTCGCATCTTCGAAGATTCTCGCACAACCATGCGAGCCCCAAATGGCCGGATACACTCTCACGACTTCTCCTTTACCCCGCCGAAAAGAGAAGCCGGGGAACGTGAAAATCAGCTACTTAAAGTAGTGTCACCTCGGTAACACGCCTGAGGTTGATCACGTAACGTGGCGCCACGGAGGCCCTGGATCGGCCGCGGTCCGCCGGAGCAGGGAGCGGTAGGCGCAAAATGATCGCTCTCACGCGGGACGCCGGCGAAGCCGGGAAGCAGCCCGGAGCGGGCGTTTTCGGGGTGGGCGGGCGATGCTGGTGAGCGAACAGCCCTGCGAGGAGGCCAGGAGGCCCGGCCAGGTGATAGCCGTCAACCCGATGAACAGCGCCTCGGTGCTGGCCGCGTTCGGCGCGATCGGCGTCCTGGTGGTGATCTTCGCGGAGTCCGGTCTGCTGGTCGTCGGCTTCTTCCTGCCCGGTGACACCCTGCTGTTCCCGGCCGGCGTCCTGTGCGCCGGCAACGCGGACCAGGGGCCCCGGCTGGCGTTGTGGCAGGTGCTGCTGTGCGCGGCGGTCGGGGCGGTGGCCGGCGGGCACGTCGGGTATCTGATCGGGCAGCGCGGCGGACGGGCCCTGCTGGCCCGTACCTCAAGCCGGCGGCTGAAGGCGGCTGCCGCGCGGGCCGAGGAGCTGCTGGCCCGGTACGGCCACGGGAAGGCGCTGGTCATCGGCCGGTTCGTGCCGCTGGTGCGGACGGTGCTGCACCCTGTGGCCGGCGCGCTCGGTGTGCCCGTGCGGACCTTCACGCTCTGGCAGACGGTGGGCGGGGTGCTGTGGTCGCAGATGCTCGTCCTTGCCGGGTACACCCTCGGCGCCTCCGTCCCGCACCTGGACGACTACCTGCTTCCGCTGGTCGCCGTGGTCGTGGTGCTGTCGATGCTGCCGCTCCTGTTCGAGGCCCGCCGCACCCGCCGGGAACAGCGCGCCCGCCGCTGAGCGGCACCGGCAGCTCCGCCAGGTCGGTGTCGGACACGTTCAGCGGGTCGTCGGCCGGCACCGTCAGGTCGGCGCGGTGCCCGACGGAGAGCCGGCCCGCCCGGTCCTCCCCCGCGGCCCAGGCAGGGCTGACGGTCATGGCCTGGAGCGCCAGCAGCGTGGTGAGGGCCTGGTCGGGGGCGTGCGGCGGAAGGAGAGAGGCGGAAGGAGAGAGGCGGGGCGGCGGTGCCGGGCGCCGGCCATCACCTTCGGCGGCGGGTACGGCACGATGGGCCGATCGGAGCCGCGGACGACCCGCACCCCGGCCTCCCCCAGGTCCCGGCAGCGCAACGCTGGTGCCGTGCATGAAGAGCTTCACGCCCGCCACCCGCCACAGCACACCGGCGGCGACCTGGACCCGGACGAGCCCGGCCGGCATCGTCGTCCGCCTCCGGCCTGCTCGGCCCGAGCACGGCCGACCGGCCCTCGGCGCGGGCGTGGGCGCATCTCCGGGCTGTGCGCGGTCACCGTCTGCACCGGGCCCGTGGCCGCCGCCTGGGCGGTGTCGACCTGGCCCTGCCGGGGGCTGATCATTTCCTGCGCGGTGTACGCGCTGCTCATGCGCCGTGTCCGTGCCGCCGGGTGAGGTGCGGGCCACCGGTGCAGCCGGCGCCGGGAACTCCGGGGCCGTCGATCCCCGCCACCGCGCGAAGCCGGCGGCGACCGGGCGAGGTCCGCGGCGGCCCCGGGTCCTCCTCGTGCTCTCGCCGGGTCCGGCTGTGACGAAGAGTGCAGCCCAGCGCCACCGGTAGGGCGCCGGCGAGTCGGTGGGCGTCTCGGCGGGCGCGCCACCGGTACGCGCGCCCGGCCGGGCGGCGGATGGGTCAGTGTGGTCCGCGGTCCTTGCGGCGTTTGCGGTTCGGGCGGCGCGGGCGGTGGACCGTGTCCATCTCCCCTATCGCGGCCCGGACATGGGCCGGATCGCCCGGCCGGGAACCCCCGGCACACCACCAGGACGGGCGCCCGGCGTCCTCGGTGACGTGCATCCCGAGCCCGTGCAGGGTACAGACGGGCCAGGCCTGCCACAGGAGCTCCATGACCGTGTCCTGGGCGGCCTCGGCGACGGCCCGGAGGGCCCCGGCGGCGGACGGCTCCGGCCACAGGGAGTTGCCGTGCGAGTCGCCGTTCGCGAGGGCCACATGTACCCGCTCGCTCTCGTCCGGGTCCCCCTCCCAGCCCGGATACGCGACGAGGCACAGCGGGCGCTGACCGGGCAGGGCCGCGGCCAGGTCCCGGTTGACCGCGGCCAGCGCCTGGTCCCAGAGCGGATGTTCGCCCGTCGTGACGAAGCGCGGGTCGGGCGGGAGGAAGGGCGAAGAACGCATGGGCCCATCCTCTCAGCCGGCCGCCGTACCACCGGGCGGCGACCAGGCACGGGGCAAGGACGCGTTCTGGACGGGGCGGTGACGAGCCGTGAGACTGGCGGGGTCCGGCACCCGGCGCCCCGGCTCTTCAGGACGGTGACCCATGGATGAGGAAATCCCCCGCGTCGAACTCACCCCTATGGCCGCGGACCTGGTGCGGCGGCTGCACGCCGAGCACGGTCCGCTGATGTTCCACCAGTCCGGCGGCTGCTGCGACGGCAGCGCGCCCATGTGCTACCCGGACGGCGAGTTCCGTACCGGCGACTCGGACGTGCTGCTGGCGGAGCTGGCGGTGGACGGGGTGGCCGAGCCGGTCACCTTCTGGATGTCCCGGAGTCAGTACCAGGCGTGGAGCCACACCCGGTTGATCGTGGACGTCGTCCCCGGACGGGGTAGCGGCTTCTCGCTGGAGGCACCCGAGGGGGTGCGTTTTCTCACTCGTTCTCGCGTAGTCGAGGCCTAGTCGGCCCGGCGGTCGCCGCGCTCTGGTCCACTGCCCCGTAGAACCCGTACGGAACCCCTACGGAACCCGAACGGGAAAGCCCGTGCGGCAGGGACAGTTGACGAGACATCAGGGGGCACGGTGACCAGACGTCGCAGGCGTTCGGCAGCGGGCAGAGCGGTTCTCACGGTGGTCACGGCGTTCGGTGTGCTGGCCGGTGCGGCCCTGGCGGGGGCGGCACCGGCCGGCGCCGTCGCGGCCGGCAAGCGGATCGCGCCGGGCGTCACCTACCGGCAGTTCGACGTCGAAGCGGGCGCGGGCCCGGCTCACGCCCATCTGCTCACGGTCGACCTCGCCAATCCGCACGTCCGCGTGGGCCTGCTGTATCCGGGCGCGGTGGCGGCCCGGACCACCGTCTCCCGGCTGGCGGACTCGGCCGGGGCGGTCGCGGGGGTCAACGGTGACTTCTTCAACATCACCGAGACCCAGCACCCGGGCGTGGAGGCCACCGGCGCGAGCGTCGGACCGGCGATCGCGGACGGGCAGGTGCTCAAGGCCGCGGTGCCGACCGGGCAACGGTTCGGGCCCGCGCTGCCGCCGGGGACGAGCACCCGGGACGTCTTCGGCGTGGGCACCGACCGGCGGGCCCGGCTGGACCGCCTCTCCCTCCTCGGCAGCGTCGTCACACCGGAGGGTGCCTTCCCCCTGAAGGGCCTCAACCAGTACGCGCTCGCCGAGAACTCCGTCGGCGCCTTCACCTCGCGCTGGGGCAGTGCCTCCCGGATGCGCGCGGTGTGCGGCAGCGACACCCAGCGGTCGGCGCCGTGCAGCGGCGACACCTACGAGGTGCGCATCGTGGACGGCCGGGTGGTCTCCGTCTCCGACACCCCGGGCAGCGGGACGATCCCGGCGGGCGCCACGGTCCTCGTGGGCCGTGAGGAGGGCGCCCAGCGGCTGCGCAAGCTCTCGGTGGGGGACGCGGTGACCGTGAAGCACAGCATGGTGGCGGCCTCGTCCGGGGTGCCGTACGCGTTCGCGATCGGGGGCTTCCCCGTCCTGCGGGACGGCGAGGCGCTGTCCGGCCTGGACGACGTCACCTCGACGGTGCGCACGGTCGTGGGCTTCAAGGGCGGCGGACACCAACTGCTGATCCTGGCGTTGGACGGGGCCACCGAGTACCGGTCCGGGATGACGGTCGCGGAGGAGGCCGGCACCATGCGCTCGCTGGGCGCCTCCGACGCGTTCAACCTCGACGGCGGCGGTTCGACGGAGCTGGTCACCCGGGACGACGGCGCGAGCGCCGTGACGGTCCGCAACCATCCGAGCAGCGGCGCCGAACGGCCCGTCGCGAACGGGATCGGCGTCTTCTCGGCCCCCTGATTCAGGGCCGCAGGCTGCTCACCAGCTCGGCGGTCGTGGTGAGCCCACTGCTGATGGTGGGCGCCATGCTCGTGCCGGCCAGGAAGAAGCCGAGCAGCATGCAGACCAGGGCGTGGGACATCTTCAAGGCGCCGTTGCGCACGAAGATCACGGCAATGATCAGCAGCAGCAGCACCACAGAGATGGAAATGGCCATCGCGAACCTCCTCCGCCACGCCCCTTGAGCGGCGTTCGGCCGCAAGTGTGGCGTAGCGGAGGGTTTGTTCGGGTGGCTGACGTGTCCCCCAAACGTGTGGTGTCACGCGGTGGTGCGGGCGTCGGAGATGACGGCGGTGACCGGTCCGGGGCGGACGCGGCCGCGTGCGTAGCGAAGGGGGTATGCGTGCACCCGCCACGCGAAGGAGGGCGTCTTACGGGGAGTTGGCGCGCGGTTCACATGCCCGGAGACCGTGCGGCGGAGCCCACGCGCGGAAGAGCCCGCCCCGGGTGGGGCGGGTTCCCGCGGGAGTGCCTCAGGGGGCCTGCAGGTCGATCAGTCCGGCCAGCGCCTCGCGGTGCGCACCGGCCGTCCCGTAGGCGATCGAGTCGGCCTTGGCCCGCTTGAGGTACAGATGGACCGGGTGCTCCCAGGTCATGCCGAGCCCGCCGTGCAGTTGCAGCGCCTCCTCGGCGGCGTGGACGGCGACGGAGGCGGCGTACGCCTGCGCGACGGCGACCGCGATCTCCGTGTCCTCGCCGGAGGCGAGCGCGTCCGCGGCGGCGCGGGCCGCGGCCCGGAGGTTGACGACCTCCAGCCACAGCTGGGCGAGCCGGTGCTTGATCGCCTGGAAGCCGCCGACCGGCCGGTTGAACTGCTTGCGCTCCTTCAGATAGCGGACCGTCTCGGTCAACGCCCAGTCCGCCACGCCGAGTTGCTCGGAGGCGAGCAGTCCGGCGCCGGCCCTCAGGGCCCGTCGTACGGCGGGTTCCGCGTCGCCGACACGGCGGCCGGGAACGCCGTCCAGCCGTACCGTCGCCAGCGGCCGGGTCAGGTCCAGGGAGACCTGCGGGGTGAGCGTCACCGCGTCGGCCGGGACGGCGTACAGGCCGCCGTCGTCGGCCGGGACGAGCAGGACGTCGGCGACGGCCGCGTCGGCGATGCCGGTCAACTCGCCGCGCAGGGTGCCGTTCTCCAGCCGTACGGTCTTCCACCCGGCATCCGGGGCCGTGTGCAGCCCCACGGCGAGGGCGCCGATGGTCCGGCCGGAGGCCAGCTGTCCCAGCAGTTCCTCGTCGCCGGAGGCCAGCAGGGCCTCGGTGGCCACGACCGCGCTGGTGAGGTAGGGCACGGGTGCGACCGCTCGGCCCAGCTCCTCCAGGACCACGGCGACCTCGCGGGCCGAGGCGCCTTGGCCGCCCTGCGCCTCGGGGACCAGCAGGCCGGCGAGGCCCATGCCGTCCGCGAGTGCCTTCCAGGCCGCGAGGTCGTGCGGGGCGTCGGACTCGGTGCGGGCGATGACGCCGGGCGCGTCGCAGTGGTCGGCGAGCAGGTCCCGTACGGCGGCCCGCAGCGCCTCTTCCTCCTCCGAGTACAGCAGGTCGGTCATCGGGCCAGGTCCTTCCATGCGACGTCCTTGTCGGTGCGCGGCTCGGCGGGCAGGCCGAGGACCCGCTCGGCGACGATGTTCAGCAGGACCTCGCTGGTCCCGCCCTCGATGCTGTTGCCCTTGGAGCGCAGATAGCGGTAGCCGGCGTCGCGGCCGGTGAAGTCGACCAGTTCGGGGCGGCGCATGGTCCAGTCGTCGTACACCAGGCCCTCCTCGCCGCGGAGTTCCACCTCCAGGCCGCTGATCTCCTGGTTGAGGCGGGCGAAGGCGAGCTTCATGCCGGAGCCCTCGTAGCCGGGCTGGCCGGCGACGAGTTGCTGGCGCAGGCGTTCGGCGGTGAGGCGGGAGACCTCGGCCTCGACCCACAGTTTCAGCAGCCGCTGGTGCAGCTCGTGGGTGCGCAGTTCGGGGCGTTCGCGCCAGGTCTGCGCGATCGGGCCGATCATGCCGCCCTCGCGGGGCAGAGCCATGCCGCCGATGGAGACGCGCTCGTTCATCAGCGTCGTCTGGGCGACCCGCCAGCCGTCGCCGACCGCGCCGAGGCGGCGGGAGTCGGGGATGCGGACGTCGGTGAGGAAGACCTCGTTGAACTCGGCCTCGCCGGTGATCTGGCGCAGCGGCCGGACCTCGACGCCCGGGTCGGTCATGTCGCAGACGAAGTAGGTGATGCCGGCGTGCTTGGGCACGTCCGGATCGGTGCGGGCGATGAGGATGGCCCAGCGGGCGACGTGTGCGCTGGACGTCCAGACCTTCTGTCCGTTGACGACCCAGTCCTCGCCCTCACGGACGGCCCGGGTGCCCAGCGCGGCGAGGTCGGAGCCGGCGCCCGGTTCGCTGAACAACTGGCACCAGACCTCTTCGCCGGTCCACAGGGGGCGCAGGAAGCGCTGCTTCTGCTCGTCCGTGCCGTACTTGAGGATCGTCGGCGCGGCCATGCCGAGGCCGATGCCGATGCGCCGGGGGTCGTTGTCGGGGGCGCCGGCCGCCTCCAGCTCGGCGTCGACGACGGCCTGTAGGGAGCGCGGGGCGCCCAGACCGCCGAGGCCCTGCGGGTAGTGGACCCAGGCGAGGCCCGCGTCGAAGCGGGCGCCCAGGAAGTCCAGGCGGTCGGTGTCCGCGGGGGGATGCGCGGCCAGCAACTCCCGGGTGCGGCGGCGCAGTTCTTCGGCGTCGGTCATGCTGCTTCCTCCCTCACCACGGCGATCCGGCCGGTCGACCGGCCGTCCGCCACCTTCTGCACGGCCACGGCGGCCTCGCTCAGCGACACCCGCTCGCTCACCAGCGGCTTGATCGCGCCCCGGGCGGCCAGCTCGGTGAGCTGCTCGTGGCACTGCAGGATCAGCTTCGGGTTCTTGGTGTTGTACAGGCCCCAGTGCAGGCCCTGGATCGAGTAGTTCTTCACCAGCGCGTGGTTGAGGGCGGGGCTCGGGATGGTGCCGCTGGCGAAGCCGACGACGACGATCCGGCCCTCGAAGGCGACGAGCTTGGCGGACTGGACGTAGGCCTCCCCGCCGACGGGGTCGTAGATCACGTCGGCACCCCGGCCGCCGGTGGCCTCCTTCACGGCCGCGATCACGTCCTCGGCGTGGCGGTCGACGACCACGTCACAGCCCAGCTCGCGGGCCACGGCGGCCTTGTCCGCGCCGCCGACCACACCGATGACGGTGGCGCCGGCCGCCTTGCCGAGCTGGACGGCGGCGCTGCCGACACCGCCGGCGGCGGCGTGCACGAGCAGGGTCTCCCCGGCCTCCAGGCGGGCCCGGCGGTGCAGGCCGAACCAGCCCGTCTGGTAGCCGATGTGCAGCGCGGCGGCCTCGGCGTCGTCCAGCGACTCGGGCGCGGGCAGCAGGGCGCGTGCGTCGGCGAGGGCGTACTCGGCGAAGCCGCCGTGGGGCAGCGCGGGGTTGGCGATCACGCGACGGCCGTCCTCGGTCTCGCCGCAGATCTCCACGCCGGGCGTGAAGGGCAGCGGCGGACGCACCTGGTACTGGCCGCGGCACAGCAGCGCGTCCGGGAAGTTGACGTTGGCCGCGCGTACGCGCAGCAGCACCTGACCGTCTCCGGGTGTGGGCCGCTCCACCTCGGCCAGGCGCATCACCTCGCTCGGCTCGCCGTTCTCGTGCACTTGCCATGCCTGCATGCGGGGCCTCCACGGGACTGCTTCGTCTGACCGGGTCCGACTGCATACTAAGCGGTCGCTTGCCGTTCAGGGAACAGCCGGCCGGACTCCGGCCCGCGTCGGGTGGGTCACTTCCCGGACGCCGGCCGCGCCCGTACGTGCATCCTCTCTCCCTGGGGCCCGAACAGGCTCAGGAACTCCACCGGCCCCTCGCCCGTCGAGCCGAACCAGTGCGGCACGTGCGTGTCGAACTCGGCGGCCTCCCCCGCCGACAGCACCACGTCGTGCTCGCCCAGGACCAGCCGCAGCCGGCCCGAGAGCACGTACAGCCACTCGTAGCCCTCGTGGGTGCGCGGATCCGGCTCCTGCCGGCGCTGCGGCTCCAGCACCTTGAAGGCCTGCAGGCCGCCGGGCTGGCGGGTCAGCGGCCAGTGGGTGCGGCCGCCCCGCGTGATCGGCTTGGACCGCACCCGCGGGTCCCCCACCGGCGGTGCGCCGACCAGGTCGTCCAGCGGCACCTGGTGCGCCTGGGCGATCGGCAGCAGCAGTTCGAGGCTGGGTCTGCGCAGGCCGGACTCCAGCCGGGAGAGGGTGCTCACGGAGATGCCGGTGACCTCGGACAGCGCGGCCAGGGTCACCTCCCGCTCCTTGCGCATCCGCCGCAGCCTCGGACCCACTCCGGCGAGAACGTCGTCGGTACTCATGCCGGCATTGCAGATTCGGCAAACCCCTTTGTCAATGCCGCAGCCGCCGGACGGGGGAAGCGGAGGTGGCCACACCACCGGAACCCGAGCCGGGGACACGGGCCGGGACGGCGCGGGCTTCGCGGCACAGTCGGCAAGCCACCGGACGAGAGGGGCGGAGGTGGTCACACGGCCAGAACCGGAATCGGCGACCCGGGCCGGACCGCCCAAGCTCCACGGCACCGCCGACACGCCACCGGACGAGAGAGGGGGCAAAAGTGGTCACACGGCCAGAACCGGAATCGGCGACCCGGGCCGGACCCCTCAGGCTCCACGGCACCGCCGACACGCCACCGGACGAGAGGAACGAAAGTTGCCACACGACCAGAACCGAGATCGGGAACCCGGGCCGGACCGCCCAAGCTCCACGGCACCGCCGACACGCCACCGGACGAGAGGAACGAAAGTTGCCACACGACCGGAACCGGGGTCGGGGGCGCGGGCCGGGACGGCGCGGGCTTCGCGGCGCGCCGGTGGGCCGCAGGGCGGTGCGGGGCCGGCAGCCGGTGGTGGGACTGTGGGGCGAGATGCCGCCGCTCCCGGAGCCGGCCGGGCGGTCCACCGCCCGTACCGCACGGCGAGGAGGCCCCCGACCCGCCGACCGGCGGGCTCGCGGCCCCGCCGCTGAGTGCGCGCCAGGCGCTGATGGTGACCCGGCCCTCCCCGCGGGCACCCCCTCCGGGAGGAGACACGGTCCACGACCACGAACGCGGGGGACCGCGGGAGCGGCCTCAGCGGCGTCGCGCCCGGCAACGCGCCTCGCCGGCCGGACGAACCGCCACGGGGCGTGCGGACCGGCGCCGCCGTACCGGGTGTGTTCCGGCGCCCCGCGTAGCACGATGACTGCATGCTGCTGATCCGGCTCGCCCAGGTGTCCCAGGAGGTCGCCGCGACGGCGGCCCGGTCCCGCAAGACGGCGCTGCTCGCCGAGCTGTTCCGGGAGGCGGAGGCGGACGACGTGCCGATCGTCATCCCGTATCTGGCCGGACGGCTGCCCCAGGGCCGGCTCGGCGTCGGCTGGAAGGTGCTGAGCCGTCCGGTGCCGCCGGCCGCCGGGCCCGCGCTCACGGTCCGCGAGGTCGACGTGCTGCTCAGCGAGCTGGGCAAGGTGTCGGGCCCGGGCTCGCAGGCGGAGCGGGCCCGGCTCGTCGGCGAGCTGATGGGCGCCGCCACCGAGGAGGAACAGCGTTTCCTGCTCGGTCTGCTCACCGGCGAGGTACGGCAGGGCGCGCTGGACGCGGTCGCGGTGGAGGGTCTCGCCCGGGCGACCGGTGCCGACGCGGCGGACGTACGACGGGCGGTGATGCTCGCCGGGTCGCTGCAGACGGTCGCCCAGGCCCTGCTCGCCGAGGGGCCCGGGTCGCTGGACCGGTTCCGGCTCACCGTGGGCCGGCCCGTCCTGCCGATGCTGGCGCACAGCGCGTCCTCGGTCGCCGAGGCGGTGGAGAAGCTGGGCGCCTGCGCGGTGGAGGAGAAGCTGGACGGCATCCGGGTGCAGGTCCACCGGGACGGCGACACGGTCCGCGTGCACACCCGCACCCTGGACGACATCACCGACCGGCTGCCCGAAGTGACCGCCGCGGCCCGGGAGTTGCGGGGCGAGCGGTTCATCCTGGACGGCGAGGTGATCTCCTTCGACGCGGCCGGCCGGCCCCGGTCCTTCCAGGAGACGGCGGGCCGGGTCGGCTCCCGGACGGACGTGGCGAAGGCGGCCGGAGAGGTCCCGGTCTCCCCCGTCTTCTTCGACGCCCTCTCGGTCGACGGCACCGACCTGCTGGACCTCCCGTTCGCCGAGCGGCACGCACAACTGGCCCGGCTGGTGCCCGAGCCGATGCGGGTGCGCCGCACCGTCGCCTCCGGCCCGGCGGACATCGCGGAGGCGGAACGGTTCCTCGCCGACACCCTGGCCCGCGGTCACGAGGGCGTGGTGGTCAAGGCGCTGGACGCGCCCTACAGCGCGGGCCGGCGCGGCGCCGCCTGGCTGAAGGTCAAGCCCGTCCACACCCTCGACCTGGTGGTGCTGGCCGCCGAGTGGGGCCACGGCCGGCGCACGGGCAAGCTCTCCAACCTCCATCTGGGCGCCCGCGACCCCGACGGCGGCTTCGCCATGCTCGGCAAGACCTTCAAGGGCATGACCGACGCGATGCTCGCCTGGCAGACCGAGCGGCTCCAGGAGCTCGCGGTCGAGGACAACGGCTGGGTGGTACGGGTGCGCCCCGAACTCGTCGTGGAGATCGCCTACGACGGCCTCCAGCGCTCCTCCCGCTATCCGGCCGGCGTCACCCTCCGTTTCGCCCGCGTGGTCCGCTACCGCGAGGACAAGCGCCCCGAGGAGGCCGACACGGTGGAGGCCCTGCTGGCGGCCCACCCGGAGGTCACACCGTGACGGTGCGGGCGACGAGGCGCAGCGCGGGACTGCTGCTGTTCCGGCACACCGCTGCGGGAATCGAGGTCCTGCTGGGGCACATGGGTGGTCCCTTCTGGGCGAAGAAGGAGGCGGGGGCGTGGACCGTCCCCAAGGGCGAGTACGAAGCCGACGAGTCCGCGTGGGAGGCCGCCCGGCGGGAGTTCCGGGAGGAGCTGGGGCTGGCGCCGCCCGACGGGACGGCCGTACCGCTGGGCGAGGTCGCGCAGAAGAACGGCAAGATCGTCACCGCGTGGGCCGTCGAGGCGGACCCGGACCTCACCGGCTTCCGCCCCGGCAGCTTCACCATGGAGTGGCCGCCGAGGTCCGGCCGGGTGCGGGAGTTCCCGGAATTGGACCGCGTGGCGTGGTTCGGCCTGGACCGCGCCCGTGAGCTGGTCATCGCGGCACAGACCGCGTTTCTCGACCGGCTGGCGGAGCACTCGGGCTGAAGGGGGCCTTTCGCGTTGCGCCGCGCCCTGCCGCGCGCGAAGGTCGAAGCAAGCCCGCTCCCAGGGAGGTCAGCCATGCCCATCGCGACGGTGAACCCGGCGAACGGCGAGACGCTCAAGACGTACGAGCCCATGGGCGAGGAGGAGCTGGAACGCCGGCTCCAGCTCGCCGAGGCCACGTTCCGCACCTACCGGACGACCGCGTTCGCCGACCGCGCTCGCCTGCTGAACAAGGCCGCCGACCTGCTGGACGAGGACCAGCAGGAGATCGCCCGGGTCATGACCACCGAGATGGGCAAGCCGATCAAGCAGGCACGGGCGGAGGCCGCGAAGTGCGCCAAGGCCATGCGCTGGTACGCCGAACGCGCCGAGGGACTGCTGGCCGACGAGGAACCCGCCGAGTCGGACGTGCGCGATGCGGGCGCCTCCCGGGTCCGGGTGCGCTACCGCCCGTTGGGCCCCGTGCTCGCGGTGATGCCGTGGAACTTCCCGATGTGGCAGGTGATCCGGTTCGCCGCGCCCGCGCTGATGGCGGGCAACGTGGGCCTGCTCAAGCACTCCTCCAACGTCCCCCAGACGGCCCTGTACCTGGAGGACCTGTTCCACCGGGCGGGCTTCACGGAGGGCTGCTTCCAGACGCTGCTGATCGGATCGGCGGCGGTGGACGACATCCTGCGCGACGAACGGGTGAAGGCGGCGACGCTGACCGGCAGCGAGCCCGCGGGCCGGGCGGTCGCCTCCACCGCCGGCGAGATGATCAAGAAGACGGTGCTGGAGCTGGGCGGCAGCGACCCGTACGTGGTGATGCCGTCGGCCGACCTGGACCGGGCGGCCGAGGTGGCGGTGACCGCGCGCGTGCAGAACAACGGGCAGTCCTGTATCGCCGCCAAGCGGTTCATCGTGCACAGCGACGTCTACGACGCCTTCGCCGAGAAGTTCGTCGCGGGCATGCGGGCGCTCAAGGTCGGTGACCCGCTGGAGGAGGACACCGAGGTCGGGCCGCTCTCCAGCGAGCAGGGGCGCACCGACCTGGAGGAGCTGGTCGACGACGCGAAGCGCAGTGGCGCCGAGGTGCTGTGCGGCGCCGAGCGGCCGGACGGACCGGGCTGGTACTACCCGCCGACCGTGCTGGCCGGAATCACCCGGGAGATGCGCATCCACCGGGAGGAGGCGTTCGGGCCGGTGGCCACGCTGTACCGGGCGGCCGATGTGGACGAGGCGCTGCTCATCGCCAACGACTCGTCGTTCGGGCTGAGTTCCAATGTGTGGACGCGGGACGAGAGCGAGGTGGAGCGGTTCAGCCGCGACCTGGAGGCCGGGTCCGTGTTCGTCAACGGGATGACCGCCTCCCATCCGGCGTTCCCGTTCGGCGGGCTCAAGCGGTCCGGGTACGGGCGTGAGCTGTCCGGGCACGGAATCCGCGAGTTCTGCAACATCACCACGGTTTGGCAGGGTGCGTGAGCGCTGCGCGGCTAGCATCCGGTTTGTGAACGGCGAAGTGACTCTGCCTCTGATCGTGGACGACCGTGGGGCCCTGCAGGTGGCAGCGGCCGACGTGAGTAAGCTGCTGCGGACCGTGGGCGCTCGGTGGCTGCATCTGGTCGATGGCGGGGAGCCGGGGTTGGACGAGGACACGGTGGCTGCTTTGACCATCGAGCTGGCCAAGCTCGCGGATCGCATCGACGTGGCGTGTATCGCGCACAGCAGCGGGGCGCCTTAGACCGCTGTGCCGAGCGTTGCCCAGAACATGCTCTCGTACTGCTGCAGCAGGCTTCCGTACGTGTGTGCCAGGTCCAGGTTCAGGTCACCGGTGTCCAGCGCCGCCTGGACCGCCGCCGTCGCCTGTTCGTCCAGCTCGGGAGCCGGCTCGGCGAAGAAGTCGAAGAAGGCGCGGGCCTCGTCCGGGAAGCCGTAGTGGGTGCGCAGGCCGGAGGCGATGCGGGCGCAGTAGCCGCCCCAGGCCGAGAAGTTGGCCGTGAGGGCCAGGACGACGTCTCCCGGGGAGGCGTTGAGGGCCAGCCAGGAGACGTAGGCGGGGTAGGCCTGGCAGCCGGCGAGGGGGACGTACCCCGCGGCGCGTTCCGCCGTCACCCCGCAGGCCCCGGCGAAGGCCGCGAGGTGACCGGCCGCCAGTTCCTCACCCGTCGCCAGGGTGGTGAAGAAGACCGCGGAGGCCGGGTCTGCGCGCTGTGCGAGGTGCTGGAAGGCGCGGCGGTCGGCCGGGATCACCTCCCGCTGCTCCAGGGCCAGTGCGGCCAGGGCCGCCGGGGAGGCCTCGCCGCGTTCGATCAGCGGTACCAGCGGATTGGCCGCCGGGTCGGGGGCCAGGGTTCGGATGGCCGTCCCCAGCAGCTGCCGCGCCGTAACAGTGGTCATGGATTTTCCCCTCGTACGGCGGTGGAATTCGCCCTTCGAGCCTGACACGGGGTCACCGATTCGGAGTAACCCAACGCGAGATAGTCGTCCTCCTGGGTGACGGTGGGCGTAGCACCCACAGAGGTGAACCACCTTCTGGCCGGCGGGCGGCGAAGGCCCTCCGGAAATCGGAAAGCAGGGACGGTTCATGGCGACTTTGTGCAGACCTTCGGTGTCGGTCCCGGAGCACGTGATCACGATGGAGGAGACGCTGGAGCTGGCGCGCTCCCGCCACGCGGACCACCCTCAACTGCCACTCGCGCTGCGCCTCATCGAGAACACGGGCGTCAAGACCCGGCACATCGTGCAGCCCATCGAGGAAACGCTGAAGCACCCGGGCTTCGAGGAGCGCAACAAGCTCTACGAGGCCGAGGCCAAGGCCCGGGTCCCCGCGGTGATCCAGCGGGCGCTGGACGACGCGGAGCTGCTCACCAGCGACATCGACGTGATCATCTACGTCTCGTGCACGGGCTTCATGATGCCCTCGCTCACGGCGTGGCTGATCAACGAGATGGACTTCGACTCCACCACCCGGCAGCTCCCCATGGCCCAGCTGGGCTGCGCGGCCGGCGGTGCGGCGATCAACCGGGCGCACGACTTCTGCTCGGCCTACCCGAACGCCAACGCGCTCATCGTGGCCTGCGAGTTCTGCTCGCTGTGCTACCAGCCCACCGACCTCGGCGTCGGCTCGCTGCTCTCCAACGGTCTGTTCGGCGACGGCATCGCCGCGGCCGTGGTCCGCGGGAACGGCGGCACGGGCGTCCGTCTGGAGCGCAACGGCTCCTACCTGATCCCGAAGACGGAGGACTGGATCGCGTACGACGTCCGGGCCACCGGCTTCCACTTCCTGCTGGACAAGCGGGTGCCCACGACCATGGAGCCACTCGCCCCGGCGCTGAAAGACCTGGCGGGACTGCACGGCTGGGACGCGTCCGACCTGGACTTCTACATCATCCACGCGGGCGGCCCCCGGATACTCGACGACCTCAGCAAGTTCCTGGAGGTCGAGCCGCACGCCTTCCGGTTCAGCCGGGCCACGCTCACCGAGTACGGCAACATCGCCAGCGCCGTCGTCCTGGACGCGCTGCGCCGGCTGTTCGACGAGGGCGGCGCCGAGGACCAGGCGCGCGGTCTGCTCGCCGGGTTCGGTCCCGGCATCACCGCCGAGATGACGGTGGGCCGCTGGGTCAACGCGGACGGAGACGCGCGATGACCGCGCAGACCACGCTCACCGGGACACCGCCCCCCGTCCGGCAGTGGCCGGCGCTCGACCTGAGCGGCGCGGACTTCGACCCGGTGCTGACCGAGCTGATGCGCGAGGGACCGGTCACCCGCGTGCAGCTGCCCAACGGCGAGGGCTGGGCCTGGCTGGTGACCCGGCACGACGATGTGCGCATGGTCGCCAACGACCCGCGCTTCAGCCGTGAGGCGGTCATGAACCAGCAGGTCACCCGGCTCGCCCCGCACTTCATCCCGGACCGGGGCGCGGTCGGCTTCCTCGACCCGCCCGACCACACCCGGCTGCGCCGCGCGGTGGCCGCCGCGTTCACCGCGAAGGGCGTGGAACGGGTGCGGGACAAGGCGCGCGCCGTACTGGACGAGCTGGTCGACGAGCTGCTGCAGGACGGGCCGCCCGCCGATCTCACCACCGCGGTCCTCAGCCCGTTCCCGATCGCGGTGATCTGCGAGCTGATGGGCGTCCCGCCCGGCGACCGGCACACGCTACACACCGGGACCCAGCTCATCCTGTCCTCCTCGAACGGCAGGGAGGTCAGCGAGAAGGCCAAGCGGGAGATGAGCGCCTACTTCTCCGGTCTCATCGCTCAGCGCGAGAACAGCACGGCCGAGGACGTCACCTCGCTGCTCGGCGCCGCGGTGGGCCGGGGCGAGGTCACCCTGGAGGAGGCCGTCGGTCTCGCCGTCCTCCTCCAGATCGGGGGCGAGGCGGTCACCAACAACAGCGGGCAGATGTTCTACCTGTTGCTGACCCGCCGCGACCTGATCGAACAGCTGTGCGACGATCCGGGGATCCGGCCGCGGGCCATCGACGAACTGCTGCGCTACATCCCGCACCGCAACGCCGTCGGTCTGTCCCGGATCGCCCTGGAGGACGTGGAGATCAGAGGGCACCGCATCCGCGCGGGCGACCCGGTCTACGTCTCCTACCTGGCCGCCAACCGCGACCCGGACGTCTTCCCAGACCCGGAGACCATCGACTTCTCCCGCAGCCCGAACCCGCATGTGTCCTTCGGGTTCGGCCCGCACTACTGCCCGGGCGGCCAGCTCGCCCGACTGGAGTCGGAGCTGCTGGTCGACACCCTGCTGGACCGGGTCCCGGGCCTGAAGCTGGCGGTACCGCCGGAGCAGGTGCCCTTCAGGAAGGGCGCGCTGATCCGGGGTCCCGAGGCCCTGCCGGTGACCTGGTGAGCCACCGATGACACAGACCGAGGGACTGCTCGTGCCGCCGGGCCACGGCCGGGTCGTGGCGACACCGGCGCAGCGTGTGACGTTCAAGGTCACCGGCACCCACTCGCGGATCGCCTCCACCTTCGAGGTGGAGGTCCCGCCGGGCTTCGACGTGGGCGCCCATGTGCACACGCGCAGCGAGGAGTTGTTCTACGTCCTCGAGGGCGAGCTGGACGTGCTCGCCTTCGAGCCGCGCATCCGCACACCCGACAACTGGCAGAAGTGGGAGTCGGGTTCGGGCGGCCGGGTGGTCCGGGCGACGCCCGGCACGGTCATCGTCGTACCGCCGGGGTGTCCGCACGCGTTCGCGAACCCGACGGACACGCCGGCGAAGATGTTCTTCCAGGCGTCCCCGCCCCCGGATCACGAACGCTACTTCGAGGAGCTGCTGGAGATCCTGGGCACCGGCGGCCCGCCGGACCATGAGGCCATCGAGGCGCTGAGGGCGAAGTACGACATCGAGCAGCTCACGCCTCTCAGACACCGGTGAGTGTCCCTACCGGATCGGCATCCCGGCCAGGGTCCGCGCGATGACGAGCCGCTGGATCTCGCTCGTCCCCTCGAAGATCGTGTAGATCGCGCTGTCCCGGTGCATCCGCTCGACCGGGTACTCACGGGTGTACCCGTTGCCGCCCAGGATCTGGATCGCCTGCGCGGTCACCTTCTTCGCCGTCTCACTCGCGAACAGCTTCGACATCGACCCCTCGGCGGCGGTGAACGGCTTGCCGTTGACCGCCATCCAGGACGCCCGCCACACGAGCAGCCGGGCCGCGTCGATCTGCGTCCGCATGTCCGCGAGCTGGAAGGCGACCCCCTGGTTGTCGATGATCGGCCGCCCGAACTGCTCCCGGGTCCTGGCGTAGTCGAGGGCGACCTCGTACGCGGCCCGGGCGGTGCCGACCGCCATCGCGCCGACGGCGGGGCGGGACGCCTCGAACGTGGCCATCGCCGCGTTCTTCACCCGGTCGCCTCCCGCCGCCTTCGCCTTCTCGCGGGCCCGCGCGAGCCGCTCGTCCAGCTTCTCCTTGCCGCCGAGCAGGCAGGAGCCGGGGACGCGGACGTCGTCGAGGACGACCTCGGCGGTGTGCGAGGCGCGGATGCCGTGCTTCTTGAACTTCTGGCCCTGGGACAGGCCCGGCGTGCCCGGCGGGACGATGAAGGAGGCGTGGCCCTTGGAGCCCACCTCCGGGTCGACGCTCGCGACGACGACGTGGACGTTCGCGATGCCGCCGTTGGTCGCCCAGGTCTTCGTGCCGTTGATCACCCACTCGTCCTTGGCCTCGTCGTACACGGCGCGCGTGCGCAGGGAGGCGACGTCCGAGCCGGCGTCGGGCTCGGAGGAGCAGAACGCGGCGACCTTGACATCGTTCTGGTCGCCGTACATCTGCGGGATCCAGGTGCCGATCTGCTCCTCGGTTCCGTTGGCGAGAACGCCCACGGCGGCGAGACCGGTGCCCACAATGGAGAGGGCGATGCCCGCATCGCCCCAGAAGAGCTCCTCCATGGCCATCGGGACACCGAGGCCGGTGGGGTCGAAGTACTGCTGCGCGTAGAAGTCGAGGGAGTAGATGCCGACCTTCGCGGCCTCCTGGATGACCGGCCAGGGAGTCTCCTCGCGCTCGTCCCACTCGGCGGCCGCGGGGCGGATCACGTCGGCGGCGAAGCCATGGAGCCAGTCCCGGACTTCCTTCTGTTCGTCGTTCAGCTCCATGGTGAACTCGGCCATGTCCCCTCCAGCGGCGGCAATACGATGTTACTAGCGGTAACCCGAGTCTGTTACCGGCGGGTAGGAAAAGTCAACCTGCGAAGACGTCCCGGCATCCCGTTCGATGTCAGGGGCCCAGTCAGTGTTAGTTTGCGCAGGCGTCACCGAATCAGCACGGGTGGGGAGAGCACATGGACACCACACAGCGGACCGATCAGCAGCGGTCCGCCGACCGCCGACGGCGCGAGCTGCTGGAGGCCGCCGACCGGGTGGTGCTGCGCGACGGCCCGCAGGCGTCGATGAACGCGATCGCGGCGGAGGCCGGAATCACGAAGCCGATCCTTTACCGCCACTTCGGCGACAAGGGCGGCCTTTACGCGGCTTTGGCCAAGCGGCACACGGACGCGCTGCTCGATTCACTGCGGGCGGCGCTGGACGCTCCGGCCGACCGGCGCGAGCGGGTCGAGTCCACGCTGGACACCTATCTCGCGGCGATCGAGGCCCGGCCTCAGGTCTACCGGTTCCTGATGCATCCCTCGGAGGGCAGCGCCGGGGGCGACCAGGGCTTCGACGTCGGCAAGCACAGTGCTCCGCTGCTCCGGCGGATGGGCGAGGAGCTGGCCCAGGTCATCGAGGAGCGGGTGGACCTGGGGCCGGAGAGTCAGCAGCTGGCCCGGGTGTGGGGACACGGGATCGTCGGGATGATGCACGCGGCGGGCGACTGGTGGCTGGGGGAACGCCCTTGCTCCCGGGCCGAGTTGGTGCGGTCTCTCGCCGATCTGCTGTGGGGGCGGCTTGCGGCCGCGGGGGACAGGATGGGCGGCCCGGGGTTCTGACGGCCGCTGCTCGACTGCGGGCGCGTGGGGGCTCGCCGCGCCCACGCGGCGGAGCCGCATGCCGATACGGCTCCGCGCCCCTTCAGGCGGGACCACTCCCCCGGTGCCATGAAGCCCGCTTGATCTGCCTGGCCAGTCTTCGCTTCCGCCAGCCCCCGAGGTGGTCCGCGTACACCCGGCCCTCCAGGTGGTCGCACTCGTGCTGCAGGCACCTGGCGAAGAAACCCGTGCCGTGCACGGTGACCGGCTCTCCGGTCACCGTGAATCCCTCGACCACCGCGTGGTCGAACCGTTCCGTGCCCGCCTCCAGCCCCGGCAGGGACAGACAGCCCTCGGGCCCCCGGAGGACCACCCCGTCCGTCTCCACCAGACGCGGGTTCACCACATGTCCGAGATGACGGACATCGTCGTCGTCCGGGCAGTCGAACACGAACACCCGCAGTCCCACCCCGATCTGGTTCGCCGCCAGCCCCACCCCCTGCGCCGCGTACATCGTGGCGAACAAGTCCTCCACGAGCACCGCCAGATCGGGGCCGAAGTCGGTGACTTCCCGGCATTGCTCGCGCAGCGGCGCGTCGCCGAGCAGGGAAAGAGGCCGGACTCGCCCGTGGGCGCCCGGGATCGTGCCGTGTCGCATAGCGGCAAGGGTACGGTTCCTTCAGCTCATGCCCGCCGCACAGGTGTGGGCCGGGATTCGGGTGTGCGAATGGATCTCGATAGGCTTCAGGTCCACACCACGTTGCCGGATGGCCCCAGGCGCGGCGCGTACGCAAGGAGGATCGAGAACTGATGGCAGGCAACTCGGACCCGCTCTCGCCGCGGGCCAAGCTGGCCGTGACCGCGGGCAAGGCGGTCGCTGCGGCATCACGCGCAGCGGGGCGCGGCAGCGGGTCGGTGATCGGTGGCCGGGTCGCGCTGAAGCTCGACCCCGATCTGCTCGCACGGCTCGCCCAGAACCTGGACGTCGTCCTGGTCTCCGCCACCAACGGCAAGACGACGACCACCCGGCTGATCGCCGAGGCGCTGCGCGCCGCGGGTCCGGTCGTGTCGAACGCGCTCGGCGCCAACATGCCGGCCGGTATCACCTCCGCGCTCGCGGGCGGCTCGGACGCGAAGTTCGGTGTCATCGAGGTCGACGAGAAGTACCTGGCCGGTGTGGCGCGGGACACGGATCCCAAGTGCATCGCCCTGCTCAACCTCTCCCGCGACCAGCTCGACCGGGCCGCCGAGACCCGGATGCTCGCCGAGAACTGGCGTGAGGGTCTGGCCGGGACCAAGGCCTTCGTGGTCGCCAACTGCGACGACCCGCTGGTGGTGTGGGCCGCGTCCTCCTCGCCGAACGTGGTCTGGGTCGCGGCCGGGCAGATGTGGCAGGAGGACGCCTGGTCCTGCCCGTCGTGCGGTGGCGTGATGCAGCGCCCGGGCGACGACTGGTTCTGCGGCGAATGCGGGTTCCGGCGGCCCACGCCGACCTGGGCGCTGTCCGGGGATCATGTGCTGGACCCGCACGGCTCCGCCTGGCCGATCCACCTGCAGCTGCCGGGCCGCGCCAACAAGGCGAACGCGGCCAGCTCCGCGGCCGTCGCGGCCGTGTTCGGCGTGCCGCCCCAGGTCGCCCTGGAGCGGATGTACCAGGTGCAGGCCGTGGCCGGTCGCTACGACGTCGTCCAGTTCCAGAACCGTGATCTGCGGCTGCTGCTGGCGAAGAACCCGGCCGGCTGGCTGGAGACGTTCTCGCTGATCGACCCGCCGCCCGCACCGGTGATCCTGTCCGTGAACGCCCGTGGGGCCGACGGCACCGACACCTCCTGGCTGTGGGACGTCGACTACACCCGGCTGACCGGCCACCCGATCTTCGTCATCGGCGACCGGAAGCTCGACCTCGCTGTCCGCCTGGAGGTCGCGAACCAGCACTTCCAGGTCTGCGAGGACCTCGACCAGGCCGTGCAGATGTGCCCGCCGGGCCGTGTCGAGGTCATCGCGAACTACACCGCGTTCCAGGACCTGCGCCGTCGCGTCGGCAACTGATCTTCGAAGGGCGATCACCTCATGAGCGACAACCAACTGCGGCTGGTGTGGATCTACCCGGACCTGCTGAGCACCTACGGCGACCAGGGCAACGCCCTCGTCGTGGAGCGCCGGGCGCGGCAGCGCGGCCTGGACGTGGCGCGGCTCGACGTGCGCAGCGACCAGCCGATCCCGACCTCCGGCGACATCTACCTGATCGGTGGCGGCGAGGACCGTCCGCAGCGGCTCGCCGCCGAGCGGCTGCGCCGTGACGGGCATCTGCAGCGTGCGGTGCAGAACGGCGCGATCGTCTTCTCCGTGTGCGCCGGCTACCAGATCCTCGGCCACGAGTTCGTGAACGACCTCGGCCAGCGCGAGCCGGGCCTCGGCCTGCTGGACGTGGTCTCGGTGCGCGGCGAGGGCGAGCGGTGCGTCGGTGACGTGCTCGCCGACGTCGACCCGCAGCTCGGGCTGCCGCAGCTGACCGGCTTCGAGAACCACCAGGGCGTCACCCACGTCGGCCCGAGCGCCCGCCCCTTCGCCCACGTGAAGGTCGGCAACGGCAACGGCACCGGGGACGGCACGGAGGGCGCGTACAACGGGACCGTCTTCGGTACCTACATGCACGGCCCGGTCCTCGCCCGCAACCCGCAGATCGCGGACCTGCTGCTGAAGCTGGCGCTCGACGTCAACGCGCTGCCGCCGGTCGACGACCGCTGGTACGAGGCGCTCCGCAACGAGCGCATCTCGGCCGCCCAGCAGCCCGCGTAAGCGTCGCTCCAGCGGTACTTCAGCGCACCCCGGCAGGCTCGTAGTGGGCCCGCCTGACAGGCCGTCCGCTCACATGTGCGGGCGCGTCCAGCAGGCGGACGCCCGCTACGGAGCCACCCCCTCACGCCGGTAGGGTGGCCGGGAATCCGCCGGACAACGTGGTCCGGTTACCCGGCCCACGTTGAGAAGGTATTCGGGCTATGCGCATTGGTGTCCTCACGTCCGGCGGCGACTGCCCCGGCCTGAACGCCGTCATCCGGTCCGTCGTGCACCGTGCCGTCGCCGACCACGGCGACGAGGTCATCGGTTTCCGGGACGGCTGGAAGGGCCTCCTGGAGTGCGACTATCTCAAGCTCGACCTCGACGCCGTCGGCGGCATCCTGGCCCGCGGCGGCACCATCCTCGGCTCCTCCCGGGTCCGCCCGGAGCACCTGCGCGACGGCGTGGAACGGGCCAAGGGCCATGTCCAGGAGCTCGGCCTGGACGCGATCATCCCGATCGGCGGTGAGGGCACACTGAAGGCGGCCCGGCTGCTGTCGGACAACGGGCTGCCGATCGTGGGTGTGCCCAAGACCATCGACAACGACATCGCCGTCACGGACGTCACCTTCGGCTTCGACACGGCCGTCACCGTGGCGACCGAGGCGCTGGACCGGCTGAAGACCACCGCCGAGTCGCACCAGCGGGTGCTGATCGTGGAGGTCATGGGCCGGCACACCGGCTGGATCGCGCTGCACTCCGGCATGGCGGCCGGCGCCCACGCCATCGTCGTCCCGGAACGCCCCTTCGACATCGACGAGTTGACGGCGCGGGTCGGCGAGCGGTTCGACGCGGGCAAGCGGTTCGCGATCGTGGTCGCGGCCGAAGGGGCCAAGCCGAAGGCCGGCACGATGGACTTCGACGAGGGCGGCAAGGACATCTACGGCCACGAGCGCTTCGCCGGCATCGCCCGGCAGCTCTCCGTCGAGCTGGAGCACCGGCTCGGCAAGGAAGCGCGGCCCGTCATCCTCGGGCATGTCCAGCGGGGCGGCACGCCGACCGCCTACGACCGGGTACTGGCGACCCGCTTCGGGTGGCACGCGGTGGAGGCCGTGCACCGCGGTGAGTTCGGGAGGATGACCGCCCTGCGCGGGACCGACATCGTGATGGTGTCGCTGGCGGAGGCCGTGGAGACCCTGAAGACCGTTCCCGTGGAGCGCTACGACGAGGCGGAGTGCGTTCTGTAGTTCACCCGAGAACAACCCGCCCCCGGTCACCGCCGTGACCGGGGGCGGTTCTACTCTTGGGGCGGACAACTCGCACAACCCCCACGAATCAGGAGCCGCCGGATGGATCACAGCGGGCACGGCATGATGATGGATCTGCCGCCGTTCACGCTGGGGCGGGGGCTCCAGTGGTCGGCGGACCCCTTCTTCCTCGTCGCCTGTCTGCTCGGGCTGGGTCTGTACGGCTGGGGCGTCGTACGGCTGCGGAGGCGCGGGGACGCGTGGCCCGTCGGCCGTACGGTGGCGTACGTCGTCGGTGTACTCACGATCGCCCTGGTCATGTGCACCCGGCTGAACGACTACGGCATGGTCATGTTCAGCGTGCACATGGTGCAGCACATGGTCATCAGCATGCTGTCGCCGATCCTGATCCTGCTCGGCGCGCCGGTCACGCTGGCGCTGCGCGCGCTGCCGGCTGCCGGCCGGGGCCGCAGGGGGCCGCGCGAGCTGCTGCTGGCGCTGCTGCACAGCCGGTACATGCGGGTCATCACCCACCCGGTGTTCACCATCCCGCTGTTCATCGCGAGCCTGTACGCGCTGTACTTCTCCCCGTTGTTCGATTTCCTGATGGGGTCCAGGGCCGGGCACATCGCGATGATGGTGCACTTCCTCGCCGTGGGCGTGGTGTTCTTCTGGCCGATCATCGGCGTCGATCCGGGTCCGCACCGGCCGGGGCATCTGATGCGGATGCTGGAGCTGTTCGCCGGCATGCCGTTCCACGCCTTCTTCGGCATCGCCCTGATGATGGCGTCCGAGCCGATGGTGGACACCTTCCGGCACCCGTCGGCCTCGCTCGGCATCGACGCGCTGTCCGACCAGAACGCCGCCGGCGGGATCGCCTGGGCGTTCAGCGAGATCCCGTCCGTGCTGGTGCTGATCGCGCTGCTGTTCCAGTGGTACGGCTCCGAGCAGCGGCAGGCCAAGCGCAAGGACCGGGCGGCGGACCGGGACGGCGACAGGGAGCTGGAGGCGTACAACGCCTACCTGGCCTCCCTGAACGCGCGAGAGGGCTGACGCGGAGCCATCCCCTCCGGCCGGGAATCAGGGCACCATGGTCATGGACGGACCAAGAGGAGGGTGTCGCGATGCCCGGTTCCACGAACGGTTCCACCAAGGCGATGGGGGTTCTCACGGTCGGCGGGCTCGTCGTCGTGACCGCCTACACGGTCGTGCTCGGCGGCAACGGCTGGCTGTGGTTCGGCTGGGTGGTGCTGGGTCTGCTGACGCTCGCCATGGTCGTCACCCAGTCGTGAGGTCCGCTGCCGAGCGGGGCTGACTACAGTGCCCGCATGAGCAGCAGGACACCCTCCTTCGACGACCTCGACCGCAAGATCATCACCGCGCTGATGGCGAACTCCCGGACCAGCTTCGCCGAGATCGGCGCGGGTATCGGCCTGTCCGCGACGGCGGTCAAGCGGCGGGTGGACCGGCTGCGCGAGACCGGCGTGATCACCGGGTTCACGGCGACGGTGAAGCCCTCGGCGCTCGGCTGGCGCACGGAGGCGTACGTAGAGGTGTACTGCGAGGGCGCGGCCCCGCCCCGGCGCCTGGCGGAGGTCGTCCGCAACCATCCGGAGATCGTGGCGGCGATGACGGTCACCGGCGGTGCCGACGCGCTGCTGCATGTGCGGGCGCGGGACGTGGAGCACTTCGAGGAGGTGCTGGAGCGGATCCGCGTCGAGCCGTTCATCCGGAAGACGATCAGCGTGATGGTGCTGTCCCATCTCCTCCCGGAAAGCCCGGAAGCGGGAGCGACCCATGCGGCGCCGGAATGACCCGAGGTATGCGCAGGAGTAGTGCGCGCACACGCTGAAGAACGCAGCGATGCTGCGCATCTGCGCAGCTTTTTTTGCTTGTCGGGCGTCTGTTTCCCTTTCTACCGTGGTCACACCCCCAGTGACACACTGCAAAGCGGAGGGAACCCTCTGTGTCCGAAACCCGTGTACAGCGCCCTCGGCGCTTTCTCGTCTGTGAACCCAGACATTTCGCCGTGCAGTACGCGATCAATCCGTGGATGCAGCCCGACCGGCCCGTCGACCTGGACCTCGCCCAGGAGCAGTGGCAGACGCTGATCCGCGCCTACCGTGCGCACGGGCACAGCGTCGAGTCGGTCGAGCCGGTCCCCGGACTGCCCGACATGGTCTTCGCCGCCAACGCGGCGTGCGTGGTCGGCGGCCGGGTCTTCGGCTCCCTGTTCCACGCACCGGAGCGGCGCCCCGAGTCGGTGCACTACGACACCTGGTTCAAGGCGGCGGGCTACGACGTGTACCGCCCCGAGTCGGTGACCGAGGGTGAGGGCGACCTGGTGTGGACGGGCCGGTACGTGCTCGCCGGCACCGGTTTCCGCACCACGCGCGAGGCGCACCGCGAGGCGCAGGAGTTCCTCGGCCACCCGGTGATCGGCCTGACCCTGGTGGACCCGTACTTCTACCACCTGGACACGGCGCTGTTCGTCCTCGACGAGGGCAACATCTGCTACTACCCCGAGGCCTTCTCGGCGGGCAGCCGCGAGGTGCTGCGCCGCCTGTACCCGGACGCGGTGCTCGCCACCCGGGAGGACGCGATGGCATTCGGCCTGAACTCCGTGTCCGACGGCCGCAACGTCTTCATCGCGCCCCGGGCAGAGGCGCTCGCCGACCGTCTCGCCCACCACGGTTACGTCCCCGTCCCCGTCGACCTGTCCGAGTTCCACAAGGCAGGCGGCGGCATCAAGTGCTGCACCCAGGAGATCCGCTGATGACCGCGTCCTTCGATGCCCCCGCGCGCACCCGCACGTCCGCCGACCTGATCCGTGCCGAGGAACCCGTCCTCGCGCACAACTACCACCCGCTGCCCGTGGTGGTGGCCCGGGCCGAGGGCACCTGGGTGGAGGACGTCGAGGGCAACCGCTACCTCGACATGCTCGCCGGTTACTCGGCGCTCAACTTCGGCCACCGGCACCCGGCGCTGGTCGAGGCCGCGCACCGCCAGCTCGACCAGCTGACGCTGACCTCCCGGGCCTTCCACAACGACCGGCTCGCGGAGTTCGCGGAGCGGCTGTCCCAGCTGACCGGCCTGGACATGGTGCTGCCGATGAACACCGGTGCCGAGGCGGTGGAGAGCGGCATCAAGGTGGCCCGCAAGTGGGCGTACGACGTCAAGGGTGTCCCGGCCGACCGGGCGACGATCGTGGTCGCGGCGGACAACTTCCACGGCCGTACGACGACCATCGTCAGCTTCTCCACCGACGAGACGGCCCGCGCCGGCTTCGGGCCGTTCACACCCGGCTTCCGGATCGTGCCGTACAACGACCTGGCCGCGCTGGAGGAGGCCGTCGACGAGACGACGGCGGCGGTGCTCATCGAGCCGGTCCAGGGCGAGGCGGGCGTGATCATCCCGGACGACGGCTATCTGGCCGGGGTGCGGGAACTGACCCGCCGCAGGGGATGCCTGTTCATCGCGGACGAGATCCAGTCCGGCCTCGGCCGCACGGGCCGCACCCTCGCCGTCGAGCACGAGGACGTCGTCCCGGACATGCTGCTGCTCGGCAAGGCGCTCGGCGGCGGGATCGTACCGGTGTCGGCGGTGGTGGCCCGGCGCGAGGTGCTGGGGGTGCTGCACCCGGGCGAGCACGGCTCGACGTTCGGCGGCAACCCGCTCGCCGCCGCGGTCGGCACCGCCGTGGTCGAGCTGCTGGAGACCGGCGAGTTCCAGCGGCGGGCCGCCGAGCTGGGCGTGATCCTGCGGGACGGCCTGACCGAGCTCGTCGGCGAGGGCGTGGTCGGCTTCCGGGCGCGCGGGCTGTGGGCGGGCGTCGACGTCGACCCGGCGATCGGCACCGGCCGGGAGGTCAGCGAGCGTCTGATGCGGGAAGGGATCCTGGTGAAGGACACCCACGGATCCACGATCCGGCTGGCGCCCCCGCTGACCATCGCGGCGGAGGAACTGCGTTCCGCGCTGGCGGCGCTGAGGAAGGTACTGGGTTCCTGACCCCGGGTGGGGGCGGAGTGGCCCGCACACCGCCCCCACCCGCTCCCCGTCCCCCACCCGATGGCCGCAGGGTGAGGATGGGGACGTGAGGTGGTAGACCACTCTCAGCGACAGAGAGGTCGGCCGTGGGCACTCACGAGGAGCAGGACGTCGCCCGGCACCGGTTCGACGTGGCCGATGCCGCGCCCCTGCTGCTCGACGCACAGGGCGTGGTGACCAGCTGGACGCCGGACGCCCAGCGGCTGCTGGCGTACGCGGCCCCCGAGGTGGTGGGGACCCCGGCGACCGGTCTGCTGTGCACCGAGGACGCCGTGCGGGTGCCCGAGCTGGCCGAACGGTGTCTCAGGGACGGCGGCTGGGCGGGGCTGCTGACCGCACGGCGCAAGGACGGACAGCCGGTCCGGGTGATGGTGCGGATCACCCCGGCGGTGGAGCCCGGCGGCGCCCCGCACTGGCTGGTGCTCCTCTCCGACATGTCCGGGGCGCGTGGCTGGGACATGAGCCGTGCGGTGCTGGAGCAGATGGTGACCGGCTCCCCCGTCGGCATCGCGATCGTGGACACCGAACTGCGGTGCGTCTGGTCGAACGCGGCCCTGGAGCGGTACGGCGGCGGCTCCGCGCGGGAGCGGCTGGGGCGCCGGCTGGCGGAGATCCAGCCCGGCATCGACTCCGCGGGCATCGAGGCGCAGATGCGGCGGGTGCTGGAGACCGGCCGGCCGGTGGTCGGGTACGAGCATGTCGGCGAGGTGCGGTCCGCGCCGCACTGGGAGACGGCGCACATGATGTCGTTCACCCGCCTCGACGACGACCGGGGCCACCCGATGGGCGTGTACTACACCGTCGTCGACATCAGCGAGCGGTACCGCGCCCGGCAGCGGCTGGCCCTGCTCGACCGGGCCGGGGAGCAGATCGGCCGCACCCTGGACATCGTGCGCACCGCGCAGGAACTGGCCGACATGGCCGTGCGGCACTTCGCCGACTTCGTCAGCGTGGACCTGCTGGAGTCCGTGCTGCGGGGTGCGGAGCCCGAGCCGGGGCCGCTGGGCGACACGGATCGGGTGCCGTTGCGGCGGGCCGGGCACCAGTCGGTGAACCCCGGGGTCCCGGAGACCGTCGCCCGGATCGGCGAGGTGGCCACCTACCTCGCCGGGTCGCCCCCGGTCCGCTGTCTGAGCACGGGCCGGTCCTGGCGCGAGGAGCGGCTCGACCCGCTGGCCAAGGAGTGGGCCCAGGACATCCCGGGCGGCCGGGCGGCCACCTTCCTGGAGCTGGGCCTGCACAGCGTGATGATCGTGCCGATCCGCGCGCGCGGCATCACGATGGGCGTCACCACCTTCTTCCGGCGCCGCCGCCAGGAGCCGTTCGACGAGGACGACCTGAGCCTCGCCGAGGACCTGGTGTCCCGGGCGGCGGTCTGTGTGGACAACGCCCGCCGTTACACCCGCGAGCGGGACGCGGCGCTGGTCCTGCAGCGCCGTCTGCTGCCGCACCGGCTGCCCGCGCAGGACGCGGTGGAGGTGGCCGCCTGCTACCGGCCGGCCGACGAGCTGACCGGGCTGGGCGGCGACTGGTACGACCTCATCCCGCTGTCCGGGGCGCGCGTGGCCCTGGTCGTGGGCGAGGTGCCGGGACACGGGATCGACGCCGCCGCGGCCATGGGCGGACTGCGCACCGCCGTACGCACGCTCGCGGCGCTCGACCTGCCGCCGGAGGAGGTCCTCGCGCACCTCGACGACCTGGTGGCGCGGACGGCCCGGGAGGAAGGGGTGCCGCCCCCGGAGCCCGCCGGGATCCGGGCGGCGGGTCCGGGATGCGTGTACGTCGTCTACGACCCCGTCGACGGGCGGTGCACGATGGCCGCCGCGGGCCATCCCGCGCCCGCCGTCGTCCGGCCCGACGGCACCGTCGGCTTCGTCGACCTCCCGCAGGGCTCCCCGCTCGGAGTGGACGGGCCGCCCTTCGAAGCGGTCGAGCTGGCGCTGGCGGAGGGCAGCACGCTGGTCCTGCACACCGACGGGCTACTGGCCCACGGGGACGGCGGCACCGGCGACGGCACCGGCGACGCCGACCGCGAACGGCTGCGACGCGCCCTGGAGGGGGGCGCCCCCTCGCTCGACCAGCACTGCCGGACCGTGGTCGACGCCCTGGTCCCGGACCGGCCGCACGACGACGTGGCCCTGCTGATGGCCCGCACCAGGCTGCTGGGCGCCGACCGGGTCGCCGACTGGGACCTGCCCGCCGACCCGGCCGTGGTCGCCGACGCCCGCAAGGAGGCCGACCGGCAGCTGGCCGAGTGGGGTCTGGGGGAACTGGCGTTCACCACGGAGCTGGTGGTGAGCGAGCTGGTCACCAACGCCATCCGGCACGCGGAGGGCCCCATCCGGCTCCGGCTGATCCGGGACCGCGCCCTGATCTGCGAGGTCTCCGACGGCGGCGCCACCGCACCCCATCTGCGCCATCCGCGCACCACGGACGAGGGCGGCCGCGGACTGCTGCTGGTCTCCCAGTTCGCCCAGGGATGGGGAACCCGTTTCGTGCCCGGCGGAAAGGTCATCTGGGCCGAGCAGTCCCTGACGGATCCGCCGGGCTGACGTGCACGGCGTGTTCCAGGCGCTGCCGGGCTCCTGACACCCGACCTGGTCTTCGCGGACACCGACAAGGAGTTCCTGCGGGTGGCCGGGCGCACCCGTGAGCAGGTGGTGGGGCGCGCTACCGGCCCGCGGTCGGCGCGCTGAACGTGTGCGGGGACTGGTACGACCTCGTCGACCCGTTAGGCGGCAACCGCATCGGTGTGGCCGTGGGCGACGTGGTCGGCCACGGTCTGGAGGCGGCCGGGGTCATCGGACAGCTGCCCAGCGCGTTGAGCGCCGCCTCCCGGTCGCCGCGGGACCGGCCGAGGCCCTGAACGTCCTCGGCCGGTACGCGCACGTCGTGGACGGCGCCGAATCGGCCACGGTCGTCACGACCTTCATCGACTTCGACCGCCGCACGATCACCTGCAGCTGTGCGGGACACCTGCCGCCCGTCCTGGTCCGCCCCGACGGCCGTGTGGAGTTCCGAGCGGCTCGCGGACACCGTCCTGCTGGAACTGCTGCCGCCCGGGGGCGCCACCGACGACACGGCACTGGTCATCGTGCGGCTGTGACGGGAGGCGGCCCCGGGCCGCACTGCTCAGCTCTTGCCGAGGAGCCTGCCCATCTCCTTGATCTCGGCGTTCTGGGTGGTGACGATGGCGTCGGCCATCGCCTTGGCGGGCCCGTAGGCGCCCTTGGCCTTCTCCGTGCCGGCCATCTCGACGGCGCCCCGGTGGTGCTCGACCATCAGGGACAGGAACTTCTTGTCGAAGTCCGCGCCCTCGGCCTTCTTCAGCTCGGTCATGTCACTGTCACTCATCATCCCGGAAGCCCCGGACATTCCCGGCATTCCGGAGTGAGCCGAGTGGTCCATGCCGGCCATGGGGACCTGCTCGCCCCAGGACGTGAGCCAGCCGGTCATGGTGCGGATCTCGGGGTCCTGTGCCTTTTCGATGCGGGTGGCGAGGTCCTTCACCCGCGCCGAGGAGGCCCGGCCGGGGGCGAGCCGCGCCATCTCCAGGGCCTGCTGGTGGTGCGGGATCATGCCCTGCGCGAAGGCGACGTCCTGGGCGTTGTGAGCCCTCGCGGCCGACGCGCTCGGGGAGGCCGACGGGCCGTGGGCGGCGTGGCCGTCGCCGTCACCGCCGCCACCGCAGGCGGCGAGGACGAGGGCGGCGGTGACGGCCATGCCGGCCAGGGCGGCACGGCGCGTCGAAGTGCGGATGGTCATGCGGGAACTCCTGCGGTTCTCAAGGGATTCGGGGCACGTGTGAGCACGACCGCGAGCGCTGCGCCGACAGGCGCGCGGCTGCGGCCGGCGGGGCCCTCTAGATCCGCAGGAGTTGGAGTTCGGCCAGGGTGGGTGGGGCGCGGGCGCCATCCGGTGCCGTGGCCGCGCGGGAACGCGGGCAGTGGACCGGTGCGGGAGCCGTCACGGGGTCGGGGGCGAGGGCGGGCGGCTGGGGGCCGCCGTTCACCGCGCCCGAGGCGCAGGTGGGGTCCGCGTGGTGCGGATGGCCGCCCCCGCAATGGCCGTCGCCGCCCGGGCAGCCGTCCTGCGTCACGACGGAGACGGCGCCGGTGAGGTGCGTGGACCGGGCGTGCTCCGCCCTTCCCATGCCTCCGCCGGGCGCCAGGCCGTGCATGCCCAACAGCCCCGCCAGCACCGCGAGCACGAGCAGCCCGCGCCACCGCCGCTCGGGCGGGCGCGGGGCGTGCGCTGTGGTGCTGGTCATCGGGGACATCGTACGGGGACCGGTACGAGCGCCCGCGCGGGGCGCGCCGCCCACGCCCGCGGGGGCCACGGGTACCGGTCCGGGTGGGTACGCCCCACGGTGGCCCGGGGGCGGCGGCGGGGTTCAGGCGGGAGCCGTGGCGACGCGGGCGGCATGAGCATGGCCGGTTGCGGTTACAGATGACCTCAGGCGCACACGGGGTGGCCTGGACGAGTGAGGGGCGAGCCGTGTTCTACCACCTGCTCAAGTACGTGCTGCTGGGCCCCCTGCTGAGACTCGTCTTCCGGCCGCGGATCGAGGGCCTGGAGAACGTGCCGGCGTCGGGGCCCGCGATCGTCGCCGGGAACCATCTCTCCTTCTCGGACCACTTCCTGATGCCGGCGATGCTCAAGCGCCGGATCACCTTCCTCGCCAAGGCGGAGTACTTCACCGGCCCCGGGCTCAAGGGCCGGCTCACCGCGTTCTTCTTCCGCAGTGCCGGGCAGATCCCGGTGGACCGCTCGGGCAAGGAGGCGGGGCAGGCGGCGATCCGGGAGGGTCTCGGGGTGCTGGGCAGGGGCGAGCTGCTCGGGATCTACCCGGAGGGCACCCGTTCGCACGACGGCAGGCTCTACAAGGGCAAGGTCGGAGTCGCCGTGATGGCGCTGAGGGCCGGGGTGCCGGTGGTGCCGTGCGCGATGATCGGCACGTTCGAGGCCCAGCCGCCCGGGAAGGTCATCCCGAACATCCACCCCGTCACCATCCGCTTCGGCAAGCCCCTCGACTTCTCCCGCTACGCCGGCATGGAACGGGAGAAGGCCGTTCTGCGGGCGGTCACCGACGAGATCATGTACGCGATCCTGACCTTGTCCGGGCAGGAGTACGTCGACGAGTACGCGGCGGTCGTCAAGGCGGCCCAGGCGGCCGAGAAGAAGGGACGCAGGTTCCCGCGGCCACCGCTGGGCTGATCTCTGCCGTCGGCAGAAGGCACTCGGCCCGGGACTGCCGCGTGCCTAGGCTCGCCGTATGAAGAGGGCTGTGGTGATCGGGGCGAGCGGGCAGATCGGACGTCCGACGGTGACGGCGCTGGCGCGGGACGGCTGGCAGGTGACGGCCGCCTCACGGAGCGGCGGCCGGGACGCGGCGTGGGACGAGGGGGTGCGGGCGGTCCGGCTGGACCGTGCCGATGACGCGGCCCTGGCCGCGGTGGTCGGCGACGGCTGCGACCTGCTGGTCGACATCGTCGCCTATGACGCGTCGCACGCAGGGCAGTTGACCTCCCTGGCGGGCCGGATCGGCTCGGCCGTCGTGGTTTCGAGCGTGTCGGTCTACGACGACGGCGCGGGCCGGAACTTCGACACGCTGCACGAGCCGGGCGGCTTTCCCGCCTACCCCGTGCCGGTCCCCGAGACGCAGCCGACGGTGACACCCGGCGAGTCGTCGTACAGCACCCGCAAGGCCGCGCTGGAGCATGGACTCCTCGCAGCTGCACAGGCGTTACCGGTCACGGTGTTGCGCCCGGCCGCGGTGCACGGCCCGTGCAGCCCGCTTCCCCGTGAGCTGTACTTCGTGAAACGCAATCTGGACGGCCGGCGCCGTCGGGTGCTCTCCTACCGGGGCGAGAGCCGGTACCACCCGTCGGGCGCGCGGAACATCGCCGAGCTGGTGCGGCTGGCGGCGGCCCGGCCCGGTACCCGGGTGCTCAACGCCTGTGACGGCGAGGCGCCGACGGTCGAAGAGATCGGTGCGGCGGTCGACGCGGCGATGGACGTGGAGACGCGGACGACGCTCGTCGACGGTCTACCCGAGGGGGCCGTCGGACAGACGCCGTGGTCGATTCCGGGCCCGGCCGTGTTCGACATGTCCGCCGCCCAACGGGAGTTGGGCTACCGGCCGGTGGTGTCGTACGCCGACAGCCTGCCGGAGACGGTCGAGTGGCTGACCGGTGTGCTGGCCGGGCGGGACTGGCGGGAGTGCTTCCCGCTGCTCGCCCGGGCGTATCCGCGGCTGTTCGACTACGCGGCGGAGGACGCCTGGTTCGCGGCATGAGCGAGGGGCGGCCGGTGCGTCCGGCCGCCCCCCGTCACCGTGGGACCGCTGTTACGGCTTGGGCGTGGCGTGCGGGGTGCAGGTCACGTCCGCGGCGTCCAGCTTGCCGTCGAGCAGGTACGCGTCGACGCGCTGGTTGATGCAGGGGTTGACCAGGCCCGTCACACCGTGGGACCCCGCGTCCTTCTCGGTGATCAGACGGGAGCCCGTGAAGCGCTCGTGCAGTTCGACGGCACCCTCGTACGGGGTGGCCGCGTCCCGGGTGGACTGCACGATCAGCACCTGCGGCAGGCCCTTGTGGGTCTTCACCTGGACCGGGGTCCGCTGCTTGGCCGGCCAGGTCGCGCAGGGCAGGTTCATCCAGGCGTTGGCCCAGGTCATGAACGGGTTGTCCTGGTTGAGCCGGGTGTTGTCCCGGTCCCACTTCCGCCAGCTGGTGGGCCACTTGGCGTCGGCGCACTCGACGGCCGTGTAGACCGCGTTGCCGTTCTCGGCGCTGATGTTGCCGGCCGTGTCCGACAGGTCGGGGGCGGCGGCGTCGACCAGTGCCTTGGTGTCCCCGGCGACGTACTTGCTGAACGCCGTGGCGACCGGCACCCACGAGGAGTCGTAGTACGGCGCGCTCTGGAAGAAGGAGATCAGCTCGGCCGGGCCGACGACCCCGCCGAGGGGGTTCTTCTTGGCCGTGGCGCGCAGCTGGAGCCACTGGGCCTGGACGGCGGCGCGGGTGGTGCCGAGGTGGAAGGCGGCGTCGTTCGCGGCGACCCAGTCCTCCCAGTCCTTCCAGCGGCCCTCGAAGGCGACGTCCTGGTCCAGGTTGGCCTGGTACCAGATGTTCTCGCGCGAAGGGTTGACCACGCTGTCCACGATCATGCGGCGCAGGTGGCCCGGGAAGAGGGTGCCGTAGACGGCGCCGAGGTAGGTGCCGTAGGAGACGCCGAGGTAGTTGAGCTTCTTCTCGCCCAGGGCGGCGCGGATGACGTCCAGGTCGCGGGCGGTGTTCGGCGTGGTCATGTACGGCAGCATCGCGCCGCCGCGCTCGGCGCAGCCCTCGGCGTACTCGCGGGCCAGCTTGCGCTGCGCGGTCTTGTCCGCCTCGGTGTCCGGCACCGGGTCCATCTTGGGTGCCTTGACGAACTCCTGTGGGTCCACACAGGAGATGGGGGCGGAATGGCCGACACCGCGCGGGTCGAAGCCCACGAAGTCGTAGGCCTTGGCGACGTTGGCCCAGACGGGGTTCTTGTTGGTGATCCGGGTCGGGAAGCGCAGCCCGGAGGCTCCGGGACCGCCCGGGTTGTAGACGAGCGAGCCCTGGCGCTCGCTCGGGGTGCCCGTGTTGCCGATGCGGTCGACGGCGAGCTTGATCTGCTTGCCGTACGGGTGGGCGTAGTCGACGGGCACCGTCACCCAGCCGCACTGGATGGGCTTGGCCAGTCCCCAGTCGGCCGGACAGTCCTGCCAGTCGATGCCGGCCTTGGCGGCGCGGGCGGCGGCTGTCGCGGCGCCCTTGGCCTCCCGGTCCAGGCCCGGCCGTCCGGCGGCGCCGGCCGCGGGCGCCGAGACGACACCGGCGATCAAGGTGGCGGTGACGAGCGCTCCGGCTGAACCGAGTGCCAGCAGACGGCTCTTCGGTCTGGTCTCCCTCACGTGGGGCCCCTCCCCCTGCATCTGCATTGCTGCGAGTGGTCAGGGGATCCTCTCGACTGTGAGCCGCCTGAGAACAGAGGGAGTTGGTCTTCTTTACCAATCCGATAACCGGACGATCTTGTCCCGTTGAGCGGATGGGTCCGTCGTGGCCGCTCGCGCCCGCGCGGCAGAGCCGCATGTCACCGCAGGCCCGCAACCCCTTACGGGGCGCTTCGTGCGAGCCCTGCCAGTGACTCGTCCAGGACCCGCCGGAGTTGGAGCGCATCCGGTGCCACCGCACTGACCAGGACCGCAGGGCCGGCCAGTGGTATCAGGGCGGCGCACTCCCCCAACACCCGTGCCTGGGCCGGATGGTCGGCGAACTCGGGGCGCACCACGACGAGTTGACCCACCGCACGGCACCCCGCCAGTACCGCCGGGCCGTCCCAGCCGCCCGGGGCGCCGGGGCCGTAGGACAGCTCCTGGTCCAGTACCGTGCGGCCCGCGACCCGGACGGTCAGCCTGCTGGTCAGGCGTCCGGGCTCCTCCCCGGCCCGGCCGAGCACCTGTTCCTCGCGCAGTACCAGCCGGGCCCCGGCGGCGAGCTCGGCCCGTGTGGTGACGTACAGGTCGCTGCCGTGGGCCGAGATCAACTGCTCGGGCAGCCAGTGCAGTTCGGCGTCGTCGGTCACGTCGAGCCGGACGTCGTAGCGGGCCTCGCCATGGGCCTGGCCCGGCAGGGCGAGGGTGGCGGCGGCCGAGCCGACGTGCAGCCGGGCGCCCTTCTCGACCCGGGCGGTGAGCGTGAAGCGGTCGCCGCCGAGCGGGCCGCTCATCGCACCGACCACCATGACCCGCGCTTCCGCGCCGCTCGACCGGATGCGACGCAGGGCCAGCGGGCCCTCGCCGTCCAGCGCGGGCAGCGCGGTGCCGCCACGGCCGTCGGCGCGTGCGACGATCCGCGCGTCCGCCCGGACCCCGGTGGTGGTCATGCCGACCACGCGACGAGCCGCTCGCGCAGCCAGGCGGCCACGTCGGCCACACCGGTCTCGCCGCGCAACGACTGGAAGACCACCGGAAGTTCGGCGCGCTGCGTCCTGGCGTCGGCGGCCATCCGGGCGAGGTCGGAGCCGACGTAGGGGGCGAGGTCGGTCTTGTTGACGACGAGCAGGTCGGCCGTGGTGACACCGGGGCCGCCCTTGCGCGGGATGTCGTCGCCGCCGGCCACGTCGATCACAAAGATCTGCGCGTCCACCAGGCCCTTGGAGAAGGTGGCGGTGAGGTTGTCCCCGCCGGACTCGACGAGGATCAGGTCCAGCGGGCCGACCGCGGCCTCCAGGTCCTCCACGGCTTCGAGGTTGGCGGAGATGTCGTCGCGGATCGCGGTGTGCGGGCAGGCGCCCGTCTCCACGGCCGTGATCCGCTCGGGCGGCAGCACGGCCTCCCGGAGCAGGAACTCGGCGTCCTCACGGGTGTAGATGTCGTTGGTGACGACGGCCAGCGACAGCTCGTCGCGCAGGGCCCGGCAGAGCGCGGCGACGGTGGCGGTCTTCCCGGACCCGACGGGCCCGCCGAGTCCGATGCGCAGGGCACGGCGCGAACCGTCGGGCCGGTGCGCGTCCGCGCTGACGGTGGTGGGGCCGTCGTGGGTGTGGTCGAGGTGCATGTACGGCTCCGTTGTCCGACGTGTGGGGGTGGGGTCCGGCGCAGGGGTTCAGGAGGCGAAGAGGCGTACCGGCCAGGCGGCGTGCCACTCCGCGGCCACCTCCAGCAGGGGGCCGGACGCCGCGGGCAGCGCGTCGACACCCTCGTCGAGCGCTCTGCGGGCCGCCGTGACGGCGCGGTCCGCCACGCGGTCCAGCTCCGGCGCCAGCCGGGCCAGGACACCGGTGGCGTCGAAGGGGTCCAGGCTGAGCAGGCGCACGGTGGCCGTCGCCGGGCCGCTCACGCTCTCGTAGGCCGCACAGTACGCCGCGTCCTCGGGAGCGAGTCCGGCCGACCGCGCCGCCACGCCGAGCACCACGGGCTGGTGCGCGCCTTTGGGGAACTGCACGCCCAGCGCGTCGAGTTCGGCCGACGGCCAGGCCGCCCGGGCCGCCCGCAGCAGCTGCCGGCCCAGGCGCCGGGCGGCGCTCCGCAGGGCCGGAGAGGGTGTACGGGCGTCCGCGGCCGCGTCCAGCTCTTGTGGCTCGACCCCGAGTACGGCCGCGGCGGCCAGCGCGCCGGCGACCAGCCCGGCGGTGTGCAGCCGGCCCCGGCAGAAGTCCTCCAGGCCGGCTGCGGAGGTGATCCGGCCCGCCTTGACGGCGGCCTCCGCCCCTCCGGAGTGCGCGTGTCCTCCGGCGGGGAAGCGGCCGTCGGCCAGGACGAGCAGTGCTGCCCTGGACATCAGAAGAGGAAGTAACGCTGGGCCATGGGCAGTTCGGCCGCCGGCGTCGCCTCGACCAGTTCGCCGTCGATGTGCACGGCGAAGCTGTCGGGGTCGATCCGGACGTCGGGCCGGGCGTCGTTCTCGCGCATGTCGGCCTTGGTGACCGCACGCGTGGACTCGATCGCCGCGAACCGCTTGCCGAGCCCCAGCCGTTCCGGCAGCCCGTCCTCGATCGCGAGCCCCGCGACGAAGTTGACGGAGTTGGCGGCGGGTGCGCGGCCGATCGCGCCGTACATCGGGCGCGGCAGGATCGGCTGCGGGGTGGGGATGGAGGCGTTGGCGTCGCCCATCTGCGCGTAGGCGATCTGCCCGCCTTTGATCACGAGGAGCGGCTTGACCCCGAAGAACGCGGGCTCCCACAGCACCAGGTCGGCGAGCTTGCCGGTCTCGACGGAGCCGATCTCGGCGGCGAGGCCCTGGGCGAGCGCCGGGTTGATCGTGTACTTGGCGACATAGCGCCGTACCCGGTGGTTGTCCGCGCGGCCGTCGCCCGGAAGTGCGCCGCGCCTGCGCTTCATGACGTGGGCGGTCTGCCAGGTGCGCAGGATCACCTCGCCGACGCGGCCCATGGCCTGGGAGTCGGAGGAGATGATCGAGATCGCGCCGAGGTCGTGCAGTACGTCCTCCGCGCCGATGGTGGACGGCCGGATCCGGGACTCGGCGAAGGCCAGGTCCTCGGGGACGGACGGGTTGAGGTGATGGCACACCATCAGCATGTCGAGGTGTTCCTCGGCGGTGTTGACGGTGTACGGCCGGGTCGGGTTGGTGGAGCTGGGCAGCACGTTGGGCTGCGAGACCACGGTCATGATGTCCGGCGCGTGCCCGCCGCCGGCGCCCTCGGTGTGGTACGAGTGGATGCCCCGGCCCGCGATCGCGGCGAGGGTGTCACCGACGAAGCCCGCCTCGTTCAGCGTGTCCGTGTGGATGGCCACCTGGATGCCCGTGCGGTCGGCGACGGTCAGCGCGGCGTCGATGACGGCCGGGGTCGAGCCCCAGTCCTCGTGCAGCTTCAGGCCGACGGCGCCGCCGCGGATCTGGGAGAGCATCGCCTCGTGCGAGACGGTGTTGCCCTTGCCGAGGAAGCCGACGTTGACCGGGTAGGCCTCCATCGCCTCCAGCATCCGGGCGAGGTGCCAGGGGCCGGGTGTGACGGTGGTGGCCTTGGAGCCCTCGGCGGGACCGGTGCCGCCGCCGACCAGGGTGGTGATGCCGGAGGCCAGCGCCTCGTCGGCGACCTGGGGGCAGATGAAGTGGACGTGCGCGTCGATGGCGCCTGCGGTGAGGATCCGCCCGTTGCCCGCGATGATCTCGGTCTCGGGTCCGATGACCAGGTCCGGGTGGACGCCGTCCATGGTGTCCGGGTTGCCGGCCTTGCCGAGGGCGGTGATCCGGCCGTCGCGGATGCCGACGTCGGCCTTGACGATCCCCCAGTGGTCGACCACGACGGCACCGGTGATCACGGTGTCGGGGGTGCCCTCGGCGCGGGTGGCGCGGGACTGGCCCATGGACTCGCGGATGACCTTGCCGCCGCCGAACACCGCCTCGTCACCGGAGGTGCCGGGGCCGCCGCAGCGGTCCTGCTCGATCTCGATGAGCAGGTCGGTGTCGGCGAGCCGGATGCGGTCACCGGTGGTGGGCCCGAACAGGTCGGCGTAGGCGCCGCGCTGGATCTCAGGCATCGAGGGCACCTCCGGTCTCGCCGCGCAGCCCCGGCACGATCCGGGCGCCGGCCAGGGGCACGAGTTCGACCTCGGCGGGGATGCCGGGCTCGAAGCGCACGGCGGTGCCGGCGGCGACGTTCAGCCGCTTGCCGCGGGCCGCGGCCCGGTCGAACCGCAGGCCGGGGTTGGCCTCGGCGAAGTGGTAGTGGGAGCCGACCTGGACCGGCCGGTCGGCGGCGTTGAGAACGGTCAGACGGGTGACCTCGCGGCCGGCGTTGAAGTGGACGGGTTCGTCGGCGAACAGGATCTCTCCGGGAATCATCGAGGCCCCCGTCAGATGATCGGCTCGTGGACGGTGACGAGCTTGGTGCCGTCCGGGAAGGTGGCCTCCACCTGCACGTCGTGGATCATCTCCGGCACGCCGTCCATCACGTCGTCCCGGCTGAGCAGCTTGCGGCCGGAGGACATCAGCTCGGCGACCGTACGGCCGTCACGCGCACCCTCGAGGATGTGCGACGTGATGAGGGCGACCGCTTCCGGGTGGTTGAGCCTGAGGCCACGGGCCCGGCGCTTCTCGGCGACGTCGGCCGCCACGTGAATGAGCAGGCGCTCTTGTTCGTGCGGGGTCAGTTGCACGTCCCACCTCACAGTCCTCGCTCCGGACCGTGCGGGGTCCGGTTGCCGCGGCCACCACGACGGGGACAGGTGTAACACACAGACAAATCCCCGAATCATCCTCGATCCGGGCAGAAAAACCCCTGGTGGCGTGGATCGGCAGGCTAGTTCGCCGGAGTTTCGGCGACGTTAACCAGACCTTGATCCACTCATGACCGCGCGATGGGCGCCCCGATACCCGCGCACGTCAGGACACGCCGGGTCCGCGATGCTCGGCGGCGATCCCGAAGCGCTGCTGTTCGCGCGTGGCGGAGCCCGCCTCCCGCACCCCCGAGACCGAGCTGATCACCTGCTCCTCGGCCGGCTCGTCGAGCGCGTCCAGCCGCTCCAGGTCGGCGGCCGAGACCAGCGCGACCAGCGGCTTGCCGTGCCGTGTCACGACGACGCGCTCACCGCCGTACACCACCCGGTTGATCAGGTCGGCGAGCTCAGCCCTGGCTTGCGTCACCGGAATCTCGTAGGCCATGCCCCCATCATAACGTCACGTACGTCCTGTACATTTTTTACAGAAGCCGAGCCTGTCGGAGGCCGTGCGATGAGGAGGGGTATGCCCATGTCCCGAGCGTTCGCCCGCTATGTCCTGCCCGAGTTCACCGAGCGCACCAGCAGCGGCGCGCGCACCCTCGACCCCTACGGCAAGCTCTTCGAGGACCGGATCGTCTTCCTCGGGACCACGCTCGACGACACGGCCGCGAACGATGTGATGGCGCAGTTCATGTACCTGGAACACGCGGCCCCGGAGCGGGACATCACCCTGTACGTCAACTCCCCGGGCGGTTCGTTCAGCGCGCTCACGGCGGTCTACGACACGATGCGCTACGTCAGTTGCGACGTGGCCACCTACTGTCTGGGCCAGGCCGCGTCCCACGCCGCCCTGCTGGTCGCGGCCGGCGCACCGGGCAAGCGGTTCGCGCTGCCCGGCGCCCGCATGGTGATCGGGCAGCCCCGGCTCCCCGAGCCGGTGCAGGGCCAGCCCAGCGACCTGCTCATCCAGGCCGACGAGTTGGCCCGCATGCGCGCGCTGACCGAGGAGATGCTCGTGCGGCACACCGGGCGCACGGCGGAGCAGGTGCACGACGACCTGGAACGGGACGTGGTCCTGGACGCCCCCGCCGCGCTGTCCTACGGTCTGGTGGACGGCATCGTGCCCGGCCGGCGGAGCACGCCCGGCGCACCGGACGCGAGGTGAGCCGCCGATGCTGCCGGAACTTCCGCCACTGCCCGCACTCACCCGTGCCGAAGGGGATCTGATCGACCGTTACCTGGAGGCGGCCGACCTGCTGGGGAGGATCAATCCGGCACGGGACGGAGACACCTATCGCGGACTGCGCGCGGCCCAGGCCCTGGTCCGCAAGGCCGCAGAGCTGCGTGACGCCCTCGCGTTGATGCACCAGCGGGGCGAGACGGAGCTGCACGGGGACACGCTGGCACGGGCCTTGCGGGTGCTGGACGGTGCGCGTCGCACCGCTCGCGTCGCGCTCCCGTCCGACGGCGTCGGCTGATCCGGACGCCCGACCAGCCGCACGAACCCGACTGTCGACACACGCCGTTCGGGACGGGCCCGAAACGGCCCGAACGGCGTACCCCCGACCGGTGTATATCCAGATCGTTTTACGGACCTTCCGACTTGCGCACCGCACGGGTCCGTGGTGCGTAAGAAGAGGCTCCGCCCCAGGTCGGGGGCTACGACCGGGATGTGACGGCGCCTCGAACGCAGCCGTGTCCACTCGAACGGGTGAGTGGTGAGTAACGCCACAAATCCCCGATTCCGTTGGGATTTTCAGACAGCTGTGAGTGAAGATCCCTGTCTGACGACAAGCCCCCGCCACAACGGCGGGGCGATCCGGGCGGACGCCGAGTCCTGCCGCCGCCCGGGTGACCGGTCGACGGAGTGGATCGGCAGGAGTGGAGGACCCAAGCAAGTCGGGTCGCCGGAACGGATGTTCGTCTGTACGTCACAGACGGCCGGATGTTCCGAGCAGCCCTTGGGGTGAAGCCGCATCGCGGCCGGGCAACTTCGCCAGCCCGAATCCGACAGGTCATCCTTCACAGGCGGCTGACGAAGGGTTGCGCATGACTGCGCTGAATCGTGTCCCGTCGCTCATGGCCCGGGCCGGCACGGCCTCGGCCCTCACCCTTGCCGCCGTCGGCGGCTCGATCGCGGTGCCCGGTCTCGCCACCGACGCCTCGGCCGCGACTCTCGCGACAAAAGCACTGCAGGTCGCGGCCTCCAAGAAGGGGTCCCCGTACCAGTGGGGAGCCACGGGGCCGCACCGGTTCGACTGCTCGGGGCTGACGCTCTATTCGTTCAAGAAGGCGGGCAAGAGCCTGCCGCGTACCGCAGCCCAGCAGTACAACAAGACGCACCACATCTCGGCCGGCGGCCGTAAGGCCGGTGACCTGGTCTTCTTCCACTCGGGTTCCAGCGTCTACCACGTCGGCATCTACGCCGGCCACGGGAAGATCTGGCACGCGCCGAGGACCGGGGACGTGGTGAGGCTCCAGAAGATCTGGACCAAGAGCGTCTGGTACGGCAGGGTCAACTGACCCCTCGTCAGGGCAGGAGCGGCTCCAGCAGCAGGGCCGCTCCCAACACCGTCAGCGCCACCCCGGTGCCCGCCTGGAGCCCACGGGCGGCCCGGGGCCGGCGCAGCCACCCGCCCAGCCGGTCCACCAGCAGCGCTACCGCCTGGAACCACACCAGCGCCAGCACACACACGATCAGCGCGAGCAGCAGCGTCCGGGGCAGCGCGGGGCTCCCCGCGGGCACGAACTGCGGCAGGAGACTGAGGAAGGTCAGCGAGGCCTTCGGGTTGAGGACGTTGGTGACGAAGCCCTGCCGGAGCGGATGCGCGCCCCCGGCCGCGGCCTCCTCGGGCGTCGCCGCGGGCCGCCGCAGTGCCCACAGGGTCCGCACGCCGAGCTGCAGCACATAGGCGCCGCCCAGCAGCTGCAGTGCCCCGAACAACGCGGGCACGGCGACCAGGACGGCCGCGACCCCGGCCACCGCCAAGGTGGTGTGCACCAGGAGTCCGCCCGCGATGCCGAGCCCGCACACCGCGCCGGCCCGGCGTGAGACGAGGGCGTTGCGTACGACCACGGCGAAGTCGGCGCCGGGCATGGCGACGAGTCCGGCGGCGATCCCGGTGAAGGCGAGGAGCTGTCCGTCCATGCGGCCAGCCTGCCTGGCCCAAGCCTTCAACAGGTATTTCGAATGGATGGGGAGAGCCTTAAGCATTGCTTTAGTCTGGTCACATGTACGACCCCACTCGGCTGGCGGCGCTCGTGGCCGTGGCGGAGGCCGGCTCGATCACGCGGGCGGCCGACCGGCTCGGCTACACGCCGCCCGCCCTCTCCCAGCAGCTGGCCAAGCTGGAGCGGGAGGCGGGCACGGCGCTGCTGGTACGCCACCACCGCGGGGCGCGGCTGACCGAGGCGGGCGAGCTGCTGGTGGCCCGGGCCCGGCGGGTGCTCGACGAACTCCAGCAGGCCCGGCACGAACTGGCGCGGCTGACCGGACTCACCGGCGGGGCGCTGCGGCTCGGCACCTTCCCGACCGCCGGGGTGCATCTGCTGCCGCCGGCGCTGAGCGCGTTCCGCCGGGCGCATCCGGACGTGACGCTGTCGGTCGCGGACTACGACCCGCCGGCCGGGGTCACGGCGGTGGCGGCCGGCGAGGTGGACCTGGCGCTGACCCACACCTACCACCCGGCCGAGCCCGTTCCCGTGCCGTCGTCGGTGCGGCTGGAGCCGGTCCTGGTGGAGGAACTGGTACTGGTGACCGCGCCAGGGCACGCGCTGAGCAGCACCTCCTCGCGGCTGCCGCTGGCCGAGCTGGCCGGACAGCCGCTGATCAGCATGGCGCCGCAGCATGCGGCCCGGCGGCAGATCGAGGCCCTGTTGTCCGCCGCGGGCGCCACACCGGCGCTGCTGGTGCCGACGCCCGGGTACGCCGTGGTGTGTGCCCTTGTCAGCGCGGGGCTCGGCGTGGCGGTGGTCCCGGAGATGGTGGCCCGCACGGCGGCCACGCCGGTCGGGGTACGGCCCTTGGAGGCGGGCCGCCTGCACCGCACGATCTCGGTGGCCCACCGCGCGGACGAGACATCGCCGGCCGCGGACGCCTTCCGGACGCTGCTCCGGGGCGCGTTCGGCCGAGCGGGTCGCTCCGCGGGGACCTGAGCCGGGGCAGGAGCGCCGCGACCACGACACGAGGCCCGACGCGACCGCCTACCGCAAGCCGCTGCCGGACAGCGGCCGACAGCCCGCCACATCCAACCACCGACACCGCGCTACGGGGCCTGAGATCCCTCCCCCACCGCCGGCATCACGGCGCGCATGCGGCCACATCTGACGGCCCGTGAAGGCCCCTGGGCCCCGGCATGGGCGGACCGGGGCGCGTTCGGCGCTGAGCAGGCCGCTCGACGGGCCTGGAGCGCCGGGACACACCGTCCCGGCGCCGCCGCGAGCGCTCTTCTGCCGGGCGGACCACACGCCGACGAGCGTCCCGGCTGGGCCACCTCACCGGCGAAGGGGCCTCGGAGCCGACCGCTCCACACCCGCAGCCCACCCCGGCCCGCCGCGAGCCTCACCGCCCCCCCCCAGCCCCTCACC